>CAIMIV010000050.1 GCA_903841185.1 uncultured bacterium | reverse complement strand
ATATTCCGTTCTTTACTGCCTGCAGTTTTCCGCACTTTGGACACTTTTTTTATTCAGCATAATAGATGATTTACGATTATGCCTTCTATTATACTCCAAATCGACATTTTTATCCTTACATATTTTCTATTAAGCCAAAAAAAATAATTATGCCAAAAAATAAAAAACCTTTTGATGTTTATTTCAAAAGGTTTTTTTAACCAGTGTAGACTATTTTACCTTTTCAATGAATTTGGCAAAAATGGTGGGATTTTCCATGGCCATTTGTGAAAGCACTTTTCTATCCACTTCAATGTGCTTCACGGTCATGGTATTGATGAGTTGGCTGTATTTCATGCCCAATTCTCGCACAGCGATACCCAATCTCGTAATCCATAATCGGCGCATGCTTCTTTTCTTGGTGCGTCTGTCTCGGTAGGCATAGACTCCGGCTTTGATAACGGCTTGTTTGGCTGCTCGGTAGAGAGAACTTCTCTTCCAGCGGTAACCTTTGGCATCTTCTAGGACATTTTTTCTTCGCTTGCTAGCGGAGACTCCTCGTTTAACTCTTGTCATGTAAGCGGAAATTTATAATTTTAAATTTATAATTTTAAATGAAATTCGAATGAATAATTTTTTAATGATTTAAACATTGAATAATTTAAAACTGATTTAAAACTTGAAATTTATAATTTAAAATTTAATTAACTATATACTTTAGCGACGGCTGCTGGCGCTCGGTAGGGCGCGGAGCATATTCTTTTCGTCAGCTTTGAAAAGCTGCACGTCTCCTCCCTTGGCCATTCCTTCTCTTCCGGTATCTTTGCGATTATAGTGATTATGGCCAGTCTTCCTGCGGGTAACTTTTCCCGTTCCGGTAACTTTTACTCTTTTGGCAGCCGCTTTTTTCGTTTTTAATTTAGGCATATGTTTTATAAATATCAAGATACAAGATACAATAACCAAACAAATTTTAATAATCAAACTTTTGAATATTGAAATTTGGGATTTATTTGTAGTTTGTTTCTTGGTTATTGATTATTTAAATTTCTGGAGCGATGACGGTATTGAATCCTCCGGGATAGCGCTTCACTTCTTGCTCTGTCTTGAAGGGGGTGGTGATAGTTTTCATGAATTTTTCCAGATTAGCTCTGGCTAGATCTTGGTGAGCCTTTTCTCTGCCGCGTAAGAAGATTTCAATTTTCACTTTCTGTCCTTTCTGGAGAAATTTCTCTGTCATAGTACGCTTCACATCTAGGTCATGGACATCAGTGCGAAAACCAATACGAATACCCTTGGTGTCAATTTTCTTTTGCTTGCCTTTATTGACGCGATCAATCTTGGATTGCTGATACTGAAATTTGCCATAATCCATGATCTTGCAAACCGGCGGTTTGGCCATCGGGGCAATTTCCACTAGATCCAGGTCTTGTTGTTGAGCCATGACCAAGGCTTCGGCGGGCGTCATAACTCCTAATTGGTTTCCGGCGTCATCAATGACTCGAATTTGCGGCACTCGGATGTACTCGTTAATTCGCGTTAATGGGCCTTTTCTAACAAAAGGCTTTTTGTTTGGTACTCTTCTAATGATTTTAATATTAATTATTATTTTGTGGAGATGATGGGAATCATCAGTCATAGGCTGATCAGCCTATGGCGGAAACCCAACATTGTGGAGATGGCGAGAATCGAACTCGCGTCCAAAATTATTCACCTAGAACAATCTACAAGCGTAGTCTGCTTATTCAAGACTCTGTAATGAAATATCTCATACATTTCGCACTCATCTTCACACCATCTTTATTTTAAAAAATTCTCAAGGTATCTCGATACGCTTTCAAATTTTTTAAAATAAATCTGACGCAAACCTGAGCACGGACTGCACAAGTTATTTCATTACAGAGTCTCAATTCGCTGGGGGAGTGATAAACAAACAAAACCTTCTCCAGCTATTCCTAATGTAATTTTACTAAATTTGCTTAGAAAAGACAAAGATAGCTATTCTAATGATATGACACCGAGAGCCGTCTATTAGAAATCGACGGTTCGATGACTACGGCTTTCTCGCGAAGCGAGAGTTAGGCTGTAGCAACCGCAAAATTGGAAGTAAATGCTTGCGCAAATACTGATTTTGCTTTTGTTATGAAGTTTGCACTTATAACTTTGATGCATATTTTATCCCGCACTAACTTTGCACATCACCGAAGGTGATATTGGCCAAAGGCCGGTACAAAGTTAGTGCGGGATTAACGAGTAATCATCATGCTCGGCTTGCATATTCTAAATGTACAACCTGTCGAAACCAGGCATCCCCGGACCGCTGCGCGGTAATTTTTAATTTCCAATTTTTAATTTTTAAATAATTTCTAATGACCAAATTTTTAAACAATTACTAATCGACCGCCCTAATTTTTAATTTCTAAATTTATT
>CAIMIV010000049.1 GCA_903841185.1 uncultured bacterium | reverse complement strand
TTTTCTCCTCAATCTCCTTTTGCAACTCCATCAAATGCTCCGTCTTTTTTGTCTCCCTCACCTTCCCCAATTCCAAAACAAACTCGCGAAACAAGTCTTGTATTTCAGCCAGCTGGACTTTCAGTTGGAGGCAGGTTGGTTTTGGCATGCGCTGTTTCTATGAATTATCCTTGCTATGCAGCTTCGCATGCGGCATTTTCATTGGCACAAAATTCCTCCACTTCCTGCTCCAACTCCGCAATATCAGCGGCCGCTTTTTCCTTGAATTGCTCCAGCTCCTGCACTTCTTTTTCAAAAACAATTTCATCCATCCCTTCGGTTGTCTCAGTGTATGATTCTGCTGCTTCTTTGCGGAATTCATCCTCTGGTTTTTTTATTTCACTTTGTGCACCTGTTGGCATTTCACCATTTTTCATGTCCATATATTTTTTTAATTATAAATTATTAATTTAATTAGCTATTGTTACCAAGAATACCCTTGATGAATTCTGATTTTTCATTTGTATTCATTGTTTGAGCCTTTGCCAATTCTTCATCACTTATCTTATCTATCTTATGCAAAAATTCCAACATCACATTATGATAACCATCAACTCGCTCGAAAAATTCCTCGTCACTCATATTAATAACCTCCGGGTCATTAAGTTTAAATTGTTTCAATTTTTCCGTAAGTTCACGAGCATCTTGAGCAGTTGGATAAAGATTTATATCTAGTATAGCTGTGCCTATTTCTTTTATCGACTCAAGCAGTTCGCGTTTTTTGGCATCCATCTCTCCAGCACCCATCAGCTCCTTTTGCTTTTTGGAAATGGCTTCATAATCAGCTTTTTTGCGCGGCGGCAAATAACCGAAGAGCAATTGCAAAGTTTCCATAGAAGAAAAATATTCTAGCTTATAGTTCCCACCGGTGTTGAGCAAGGAAACATATTCACCATTCTTTTGAATCTTTTTGTATTTATCAACTGCCGTAATGGGATCAAAATTCATCCGATTTTCAAATTCCTTGAGATTCCTGCAATCTTGATAGCCAGGCCACTTTTCGTCAGTTCCAAAGAATCCGGCTTTTTGCAAAATAGAATATAAGATGGCCTGCTCTTCCGGATAGGCATCATATTTTTTCACAAATTTGAATAGATAGAATTCGATGTCCATGCTGCAACCTTCGTCCAAATAACCCCCAATAATATTATCCATTAGCTCCCGCATGGTCAAATTGGATTTCTTCAATTTTTTTGCCAGCACGGTTACATCACTAGACCCCACAATATTGGCCAGATTTTCAAAGCCACTCAGATTCGCGACTTTCCCTTCAAACAAATCCATAATAATCCGCGAACCCACACCCAATCGATAGATATCCTTGAAGACAGAATAGCGATCATCCTCTTTGACTAGCAGTTCCGTCCCTAGACGCTTGTTCAGAAGTTTCACCAGCATGACTTGAAAAATCTGATCCGTAGCCGCTTGCCGCTTGGAATCTTTCATATAAGCAGAAGCTTCCGCCTCAGTGGCAAAAGTTTCTTCACTCAGTTTGTTCAACTCCAGACGCTTCAAAAGTTGATCCATATTATTCACTTCCCGACTTTGAGGCAGATATTCAAACTTGATCGGCACGATTCGACTGAAGGCGGCCGGGTCCATATCTTGGAACCTGGCTTGCTTGAAACGCTCTCCGGTGTTGCCGGTCCACATCACGCAATAACCATCCTTGATTTTAAATTCTTTTATATCCGCTTTGGTTTTCACTACATCCCCGATTTTTTTGGTCATCAAATCGTTAAAAGCAATCAGCACATCCGGAGAAATAGCGTTGGCCTCATCAATAATAAGCGGCCGGCCTTCCATCATTGCTTGAAACATATCCATCAACACATAGCGCCCTTGCACGGAATTGGAAAAGGCTTCATCAATTTCTTTTTCAATATCTTCCATCACAGCCGGCGGGATTGTTTCTGCGCCAGCCTTGCCATGTTTCGCAAAATCTTCTTCTGCCGCTTCCCTGCCAATCCTTTGGCAAACATGCTCATAATCTTCCCGCAGTCTCTTTTCAATTATTTTTTCCCGAATGGCCTCCTTGGAACTGACCACTTCACTAATCACCTCATCCAACACCATATCATTGGAAATCAGTGGCAATCCTTGCTGTTCACGCAACATATTCAAAAAATCAGCCATGACTAATTTCTGAATCTTAAACTCTTCCGTAAATTTGTCCGGATCCATATATTTGCTGCCGGCCACAATAATCGGTTCTTTGCCAAATCTTGTCTTGGCAATATGCGTCGCTAGAGCCGTCTTACCTGTGCCTTGATCGCCATGGAAATAGACCACGGAAGGTGGATTTTTAGTCAGTGCCGGCAAAGCTCGCTCGATGATTTCTTTTACATAACCGGTCTCGACAATCTTTCCTTCATTGAGCAGTCGATAGAGATTTTTCATCTCCAAATTATAGTTGACATAGGCCGTCATAAAATCATGATCCACGATGTTTCCCAGCTTATCATATTTAGTTTCCACACCCAAAGAAATCCTCTCTCCAAACAATTCCAAAAAATCCTCCTCGATACCGGCGTTCAACTCCTTGGCTTCCTCCACTGAAACTCCATGGATTTTTGCCAACTCCTCTTCTCGGCGCACCACATCCACGTTTTTGGACGACTTTGCCGAACCGATTCCCGCTTTCATTTCCTTGATATTTAGCAAGGCTGTGCGCACTTTTCCCGGATCACTTTTTTCTCCCAAATGCGCTCTGCCATAGGTACTTATTCTAGCCAGATCATCTTCCGACATCTCTGCGATTTCCGCTTGCAACGGAGCAAAATGTTTCAACATCCAACTGCTTCTGACCAGCTTGCCTAGAGTTTTTGCCTTAATTTCCTGTTGCGCTTTTTGCTGATCCTGCTGATTGTTTCCTATGGCATTTCTCTCGCCCACTTTTCTTTCTTCACTTTCCTTAATGGCTTTTCCCAAAGTCTTGCTCAGGAGGCGTGGATTTTCCTGCAACAACTTTTGAAAATCTTCAAATAACACGAGGTGTTTTTTGTCTCCATCTACTGACCCATCCACATATTCAGCCAATCTTTCACCCGCTTCCTGAGACAGTCCCAATTGACCCTCCGTCGCTTCTTGCAAGGCAGCATTGGCTTCTAAAACATCTTCATAGCTCAAATATTGCTTGACCTCATCAAAGATAGCCAGCATCTCTTCCCGCTTCACTTTATACTCATAGACCAGCTGTTCGGTCTTTTGCGCATCCCGAAGATCGCCCTGTTCCACCGCGGGAGCATTCTGCACTTCAGGATTAGAGATGAAAGGCATTTGTTTCATATAGTTGATTTTATTTGTATATCTCAATTATACCCTATTTTGCCGTTTTGACCATAAAAGAAAAAAGTTACAAGACTAAGAAACTACCTGGCGAGCGCGCAAAGCGCCATCCGCATAGTCAGAGTTGCGCCAACGGACGTCCAACTTGCCATTGTCAAAGTCCCAATCCACGCGCGGAACATCACCATCACCATCGCGCGAACCTGCACATAATGTGACTTTTTGCATATCCAGATGCGCTCCGGTTTTTTTGAAATATTCTAGTTCCTGCAACAGGCGCTCTCGCAGTGTCTGAGTGGTCATGCTCATTTCCTTGATTTCGTCAGCGGAAAGATTTTTGTTTTCTTCATCCGCTTCGACGCGGTCGCGAATCCAAACTGCGTAGGCAGAATCTGATGCTCTTTCCAAATCCCTGACGGTCGATACATCAACGTCAAATGTTTCGAAAAATTCCTTGCATTTGTCAAAGATCTTCTGCGCATCCAAACCAGGCGCCATAATGAGAAGCTTTTCAAAACCCTCTTGTTTTTCAGGGATTTTGATTTTGGAGAAATCAGTTTCCATCTGAAAAACTTCACGATAGAAATCTTGCCAGTCTTGGATTTTTTCCCTGATTTCTTCTAGGCTAAATTCTTTTTGCAGACTTTCAATTTTTTCCTCAATCTCTTTTTGCATTTTCAATAAACTTTCCGTCTGACGATTTTCTCTCACTTTCCCCAACACCAAATCAAACTCGCGGAACAAGTCTTGAATTTTAGCCAGTTGAACTTTCAGTTGGAGGCAGGTTGGTTTTGGCATAAATGTTATTTTTCAAATTTAAAAATTCAAAAGCGGGAGGACACAGCACCCAGACTGCCGCCGGAAAACGTAGGACTGTACCAACCCACAAACGCGCCCTCGGCAACGGCAACGCCAAAGAAGAGCAAAGAGCCGTCAGTAGAAGAGCTGTTTGACCAAGAATATTTGCCATCGGTAAAAAGTTGTTGGCCTTTTTTGAAAGCCACTAGATAACGGAAGAGGGTGTTTTGCATGGGTTCACGGAGCAGTTGGGAAATTTTGAGATCAGAGAGAACCTTTGAAGCTTCGCC
>CAIMIV010000048.1 GCA_903841185.1 uncultured bacterium | reverse complement strand
CAGGGACGATCTTACCAGGGCATCGGAGCAGCCGGTCGTTCACGCCACGGAGATAGATTTTGATATAGACGGCAAAAGAGTCGTCCTTGTGGACGACGTCCTTTTCACCGGAAGGACGATAAGGTGTGCGCTTGACGCTCTGATAGATTTTGGCAGGCCAAGCCAGATCCAGCTTGCGGTCCTGATCGATAGAGGGCACAGGGAGCTTCCGATAAGGGCGGACTATGTCGGCAAGAACGTGCCGACGGCGATAAAAGAGTCGGTTGAGGTAAGGTTGGCGGAGTCGGACGGAAAAGACGAAGTGGTGATCTGCGAAAAGCCTGCCTGACGGCAGGCAGGGAATCTCTGGTACCTTTCAGTACAATAGACCTGTTGTGTAATAACTTACTACTGCAATTTTCATATTTTGGTCAAATTTCCCAAAAATTTTCTTGGCTTAGCTACGGCTAAACCGCAAAAATTGTTTGAAAAATTATGCCGCAAAATCTGAAAATTTCGTTACGCAACTTATCAAACAACAGGTCTAATAGTTTTTCGCGACCCCGCACCATAGCGGAAGAGGTGAGATTCGAACTCACGGAACCCTTTCAGGTTCGACAGTTTTCAAGACTGTTCCCTTCAACCACTCGGGCACTCTTCCATGTATAAATTGTAAAATCCGTGGGTCTCGTGATTCCCATTAAATCACCAATTTATGGTAGCATTTAAAGATAATTTTGTAAACCCGAAGGGATAATTTAGGGGTTTGAAACACTAGCTAAGAAAAAGCTTTTGAGTATGGAATAAATATGCTAAGATGGAAAGGTAAATGAATAAGGTTTATGCAAAGCTATGTCGCTAGATGGTTTTAGAAAAAATAATGTTGAAAAAAGAGCGCATCAGGTGGAGGATTTTTTTTCGCGTGAACAAGAAAGGCCTGAAGAAATAGCGCCGGAGGAAAGAGCTGGGCATGCTATGGATGAAGAAGCTAATCGCAGAATCATCGCGCAACATGCCAAAGGCGCTTTGCAACACTGGGTGGCCCCGGAGTTTGAAGTGTATGAGCAGGATAAACGCTGGTTTGTGTATCTGGCGTTGATTTTGGTGGCCATTGTGGCCTATGCTATCTATGTCAACAGTCCGATCATGGCCATCACGTTCATTCTGATTGGCGTGGTGGGGTATTCCTATATTGAAAAAGAACCGCGAATTCTGGATTTTATGATCACCGAAGACGGGGTGATTGCCGGCAAAGAGATTTTTGAATATGACCGCATCAAATCCTTTTGGATTTTCTATGAAGAAGATGGTTCCAAGGTGATTAGTTTGCACATGCACAGCCTGATTACGCCGTATATGCACATTCCCATCGGTGAGGAAAATCCGGTAACCATCCGGGAAGCGCTATTGGAAAATGTGGAAGAAATCAAACAAGAACATAATATTGTGGAAACACTTGAAAGATTGTTCAGAATATAGTAGGCTAGATAGGCACTGTAACAAAATAAATTATACAATTTCGCACCCATCTTCACGACATCTTTGTTTAAAAAAATCCTCAAAGTATACTGATACATTTTCCAATTTTTTTAAACAAATCTGACGCAAACATGAGCACGGACTTGCACAATTTATTTTGTTACAATGCCTAAGCAGTGAAAAAAAGTCCTTGTAGCTTCCGCCATAGGCGGACCCGTCTCGTTCGAGGCGAACTCGCCGAGGCGGACAAGCAGTGGATACCTGCCTGCCGGCAGGCAGGGAGCGTTTGATTGCCCGTCTCGTTCGAGGCGAACTCGTCCACCTTGGCAAGCGCCAAGCGAGACAGGCCGAGGCGGACGGTCCAGAAGGTCGCAGGTATTAAATTTAAACCAAAATGAAATATGTCCTTATAGCTCAGTGGATAGAGCGTCTGGTTGCGGTCCAGAAGGTCGCAGGTTCGATTCCTGCTAAGGACACAATAAGACCACGCGTTTGGTTGTTTACCCCGTAGGAGCACAGCGACTTTACGGGGCGGTCCAAGAGGCCGGAGGTCCGATTCCTCCCAAGGACACCATAGAAAGTTCGATAAAAAAAAGATCTCGATTGCTCGAGACCTTTTTTTTATCTGAAATTGGAGAGTTAGAATCTTCTTCCTCCTCCAAAGCTGTTTCCTCCGCCGAATCCGCCTCTTCTGGGTTTGTCAGCATTTCTCTTCTTGTTACATTCGTAACAGAAAAGTTTTCCTAATGTTCCATCTTCCTTCTTAGTTGGTTCAAAAGGTAGTTCTGTGATGGGAGTGCCACACTCGGAACATGTGATATTCATTGCTGAGATATCAAACATTTGTCGGGGTGCTCTTGCTCCACCGTTGTCTTGATAAGCCATTTTGTATAGTAACCCGCCTTTCTAGCTTTGCCTCGCCGTAGCTTAATGCGCAGGCGGGTTCAGTTTTTGGTGACCTACGCTATAGCTTATCTATATTCTAAATAAAACTAATTTGGTCTCATCACCTCTAGAGAGACTATAGCACCGGGCGGGGGTAGCGTCAATCGCTGGTTTTGGGCGTTTTTTTGTTGTATATAAGGCTTAATATGCGGAAAGAAGTTCCTTGCGCAGCCGAACCCTTGATATTAGAAAAAATATCTGGTAAACTTAACGAAGTGTTGGAAAGCACAATTAAATGCCGTGGAAGAGTGCCTGAGTGGCCGAAAGGGACTCACTGCTAACGAGTTGTCCTGTAAGGGACCGTGGGTTCGAATCCCACCTCTTCCTCCTTCGCTCGCCGAAGCAGCGAGCTACGGCGGACACAGTCCGCCAGTAGGTTGTTGCGAAGGAGAGATTCTAAAAAAACATATCATTGTTATTGATGGTATGTTTTTTTGTTTTGTAGCATAGAGCCAAAAATATTTGACAATAATTCTAAAGCATGTTATTAAATAGACAAGTATAAATGTTAAAATATTTTTATGCAGCAATACAGAACACAATTGAATAGGGATAAACACTCCGCCTGGATTGATGGCGTGTATTTTACCTGTCCAATGGCAAAAGAAATTTTGTTTAACTGTGTCTGTCGGAATAATATTTTATATCTAATGCAATAAAAAGATTTTAAATACTTCTTCGGAAAAACTCGGTTAAACAAAAACCGGGTTTTTGTTTGGCAAAAAAGTTCTTTTACAATCTTCCATTTAACCCAGCAAGGAGAGTATCATGGAAAAAAACGCAGTGGCGGGTAATTTTCGAAAAATTTGTATCATCAGGGCGATTCGCAACGGCATGTTTAGCATTTCAATTATTATATTGTTTTTTGCCCAAAACGGAGTGAATCTCCAGGATGCGATTATTTTGCAAGCTTTATTTTCAGTGGCCGCTATGGCCTTTGAAATCCCTACCGGTTATTTTGCTGATAACTACGGAAGAAAGAGATCTATAGTCTTAGGTGGCGTTTTTTCCACACTGGGATTCTCTCTCTATGCTGTAGCGCACGGATTCTATGGTTTTCTGTTGGCGGAAACGGTGCTTGCCCTGGGAATGAGTTTTGTTTCCGGAGCTGACAGCGCTCTTTTGCTCGATACGGAAAAAGAGTTCCTGGCTAGTGGACAAGGTATTGCGTTGGAGGGCAATAGCCGAGGCATTGGAATGTTATCGGAGGGGTTTACTAGCTTGATTGGTGGCACAATTCTGGCAACAATCAGCTTGAGATTACCAATCTATTTTGATGCGGCTTTTTCCTCTCTAGTTATCTTGGTGGCACTGACCCTGAAAGAACCTCAGAAACAAACAATCATCAAACGTGAAAGCAGTTTGTTGACCTTGTGGCGAGTGATGCGATTTTCTCTGCATGATCATAAAGAGGTGAAAAGTTTCTTGTGGTTTTCCTCGGTTATCAGTGCGGCCACGCTCAATATGGTTTGGTTTGTCCAGGTCTATTGGGCGCTAACTGGTATTCCAACTCCTTTGTTTGGGCTAGGTTGGGCCGGACTCCTGGCTTTCGGAGCTTTGGCTTCTTATAAGGCGTATGCGGTGGAAAAATGGCTGAAGAAAAAAACATGCATGTTGTTAATGCTGGTCTCTGCTGTTATCGGATATTTTTTTCTCGGAGCCACGGCGTTTGTTTGGTCCTCAATATTTATCATCCCTTTCTATATCGCCCGGGGATTGAATGAGCCGATTATGAGAAGCTATATTAATCTGCGCATTCCGGAGAAAGATCGAGCCACTATTTTTTCCATTAAAAATTTGATTGCCCGATTAATTTTCTCCATCGTTGGTCCGATTATGGGCTGGGTGAGTGAGCACTTTTCTTTGCAGACAGCGCTCTTGGTTAGTGGCTTGACGTTCGGAATTTTGGGGATGGTGAGTTTAGCACAACTCATCAAGCACAGGGCAGTATAAAAGTTTTAAAAAAGCAGTCGTATTATAAAATAATATCGGCTGCTTTTAAATTTTTTAGGATTGATTGTTAGTCCCTTTTGTTTTTTACTGGTGTGGCGGAAAGAAGGATCACGGGAAGAGTATGATTAAAAACTTTGCAATTTATCTTTGCCTAAAATATGCAGTTCCGAGATGGCTCGGGTCAGGGCGACATAAAGCAGGTCTCGGTTGATTTTCCTTTTTTCGTCCAAGATTGCTTGTGGCATCTCTTCCGTATACTGCGCCTGGAACAGGTCGCTGCTCATCCCGACTAAAAACACCATGTCAAACTCCACGCCCTGCGCTTCATTCATCGTCATGATGTGAATTTTTTCTTGGGCGGAAAAGGCCGTTGCGAACGCAGTCAGATAGGATTGTTCTTTGGCGATGATGCCCGCGCTTTGAAATTGGGATTTGGCTAAGGTTTTTTGGATGTAGGCCATCTCTTGTGCCGGTCCGGAGGTCAGTAGCTGCGCGACAGGCGGACCGTCTTTCAGACCTTCCGGCAGTTCAATGGAATAGCCCAGACCTTGAATGAAGGTCAAAATATTTTTAGTATTGCGATAGACTTTGCTCAACACCACTTGGCGGGTCTGATGGATGTCTTCATTGATTTCATCCCAGTGCTTGAGGGTTCCAAAATGGACTTGTTGCGCCATATCACCGACATAAAGAGTGGATTTGTTTTTTTCATCAAGGCAGGAATTGATGATTTGCAACTGCGCCGGAAGATAGTTTTGAAACTCATCAATCACCGCCAAGGAATAGCGCAAAATAGTCTTGGTTTGCTTTTGGATGATTTGGCCATTTTGGGTTTCCACCAAATATTCTTCTATGCGTTCCAGTTGTCTGTTTTTTTCCAGGCGATTTTTCAAAAGCAGAGTGAGATCGATTTTGTCTAGGGTTTTGCGGAGTTTTTGTTGCCGGAACATTTTCTGCTGGCGTGCATCGAAATGGGTGGCGTAGATTTTTTCCAGCAAGGGAAAGCCAATATCGGTTGTTGGCCGATGCTTTCGCAGAGCCGCTAATTTGGCCAGTTCATATAAATCTTTTTCTTCTTCATTTGCTCCATAACGCGGAGAAAAGGTGACATTGATTTTCAAAATAGCAAGCGCCCACTCCGGAAAAGTGGTGATCTGGACGTCGTTGATGCCCAGCTCCGGCAGGAGTTGTGAAAAATATTTCTTGGTACCCTGGTCTTGGACGAAAACGATGATGGATTTGCTGGGATATTTGTCAGACAAGTCGGGGGATTGCGTCAGATAGGCGACGCGATGAAGCGCCAACGTGGTTTTGCCGCTGCCGGCCGGGCCGGAGATGAGAAAGGGTCCGACGTGGTGGGCGCGAATAACTTGGTCTTGGGCTTTTTCCATTTGGGCGACGATCTCCGGCAAGGCGAAGCTGGTTTTGCGATTAGAAAAATATTCTTGGAAGACTAGTTGGCGCGACTCATCTGTAGTTTCTGTGGAGAGGAATTTCAGTTGGCCATGAGTAATCATATATTGGTCTTTGCGCAAGAGTTGGGCTGCTTGCGTCTTGCCGTCGGGCAGTCGATAACTGACCTGACCGGGATTTTCAAAACGCATGCCGGAAGCCGGCACCACCCAGGAGTAGATGGATTCTTCTTGAAAACCGAATTTTCCGAAATAGAGCGAAGTGACCGCCTCTTCTTGGTCATAGATAACGTCACAGCGCACGAAATAGGGCGAGCCTTGCAAGTGGGCCAATTCATCCACTCTTTTTTCGTTATATTTTTGCACTTGATCAGCCACGATTTTGTCAGCGTTGGTCAGGGTGGTGTAGACGGCTTTATCGCGAGTGATGGTGCCAGCTAATTGCTTACCGGCGTCTTGAATGCGCGTGCCAACTTTTTCCAGATGATTTTTGGCATCAGCTAATATTTTTTCTTTGTTCATAGAAGTTCAAATAGACTTGGTGTCTAATAATTAAAAAAACCGCTTTTAGAGCCTGTTTAAAGTCTTTTTTCGTCGCGAAATTTTCCTATTTCGAGCGAAAAAAGTGAATCGAAAGGAGTCATATCTATAGATATGGCGACGAGCGATGAGCTTTTTGCAGCCGAAATCGGGAAATTGCAGCAGAAAACAAGTATTTTGAACAGGCTCTAGAACATTTTTTGGCATAAATCGCATTTTGGACGCAATTTATTCGTTCTAATGTTAAAGCGATTTTTGAAGCAAGATATTTGAGCTAACTATTTGCAAGAAGACCTTATTAACTCCAGTATGACACAGGTACGATACAAATGTCAATGCTTATTTCAAAAAATAAAAAAGGAGGATTCTCACGAACCCTCCTTGAGGTGTTTATTCTTTGGGGAAATGTTATCCCCAGCTAGCCATGCATCACGTCTGGCATGGAAAAACATTGCCCCTTGGAGCCTTCGGTGATTTTTTTCACCAGGAAATCCAGGGCTTTCAAGGTGCCGTCCACATAGGTGTCGCGGCCATTGATGTTGTGCTCAAAACCCAACATGACGTTGCCGTCGGGAGAGAGCAGGGAATATTTATGCCAACCGTGACCACCAAGAGCAGATCGAGGGATACCCATCAACAGTTGCTCAATTTCGTCACGGATGGCACGGATGTTCTCCGGACCGATGAATTTGACGCCTAGGCCTTTCATAATCTCGCCGATAGTCAGGGCGGTACCACTGATGTCTTGTTTTTTGGCTTGATGACTTTCCACGATACGGATTTCCCAGTCCTTGAGCGTGCCAGGATAATTCGTGGCGGCATAGATAATCATATCCACCAGCATGACAACCGGAGCGGACATGTTGGTGGCGATGACCGCCGATATTTCGGAAGCCTCCACCAAATGGGGGAGTGATATGCGGTTTCCACCGGTGGTTCCCATGATAAAGGGAATTTTGTGGGCACAGTAGAGCCTCACATTGTTCTCCACACTGATTGGCTGAGTGAAGTCGATAGCAATAAGGCCAACATCACGCCATCTTTCGGACACTGTTTGCATAATTTTGACATGTTCATGTGGTGCATGAAGCTGGATGTTAACTCTACCGCGGTGGTAGTGAGTCGTCCTGGAAAAACCGGTCAGGGAATCGGGAATGATTTTAATATCATCGCGCTGTGAAAGAGCGATTTCAACCAAACCTCCCATATTGCCAGATGGATCATTAATCATTACAGGAATTATCTTTTTCATTTCTTCTGTCTCCTTGGTTAGACTACGGTTGTAAAACAACTATGGAATGACTCAGATTAGCAAAATGGCAGAGGAATGTCAATCTGGCTTGCTATTTCAGGGCTTAAACTCAATATGGGATATGGGGTAGTTATTTAAAAATATAAAAGTCGGAATGAAAACTTTTTGACTGGCGCTCGTTATACATGGTGCTAGCGCATTATAAACAATTTAAGGAAAGTCGAAATTAATTATTTTTTTAGAAAATAGTTAATCAAGACACAAAAAACAATGAATAAGAAAAATATTATTCTGGGCACAAGCGCATTAGCTTTGCTAGGAGCGGCGGTAATTGCGACAGGTGTCTATGCTTATCAGGGAGACGCCACCAAGACGGGGCCAAATTATACTCCCGAAAGACACGCAACTATGTTAAAAGCTTTTGAAAACAAGGATTATGCCGCTTGGAAAGCGCAAATGGGAGATCGAGGAGCGGTGCGTCAGGTGACTGAACAAAATTTTGCGCGGTTTGCCGAAATGCATCAGTTGATGCTGGACGGAAAAACTACTGAAGCGGCCGCTATCCGTGCGGAACTGGGGCTGGGCCAAGGTGGCGGCAACGGCCAAGGACGCGGCATGCACGCCGGACAACGAGGGCAGAACAAGGGAGGAAATTTTGTGGACGCCAACGGGGACGGACAGTGTGATAAATTGCAATAAATAGTGTACACTAAGAGAGGAGGCACACTCCTCTCTTATATGGGATTTAGAAATAAAAATAAATCGATTGGAAATTTTAAAAACATGAACAAGAAAAAATATATTATAACCATGGGTATGCTGATTGCAATCAGTGCGCTTACCGCTCAATCTTCTTTAGCACAAGGTGGTGACGGCCAGGGAGGCGGTGGTATGCAAGGTCAAAATAGGAGGGATATAAATAAAAACGGGATAGAGGATGGATTGGAAGATGCGGACGGTGACGGAATTTTGAATCGAGCGGATGATGATTATGCTAAAACCAATGCTAATATGCGAGATGTGGATAGTGATGGTACGCCTAATGGCGGTCATATGCCAGTACAAGATGGCAGTGGGAATCAGACTAACATGCAAAGTCCTCAGACAAATGGGCTGGGGCAAACGGAGGAGCAAGGTGTTCATAATCCAGGAATGGGATTGGTGAGTCCGGAAGAGGCTGGTTTAAATGACGAGCAAGGATTGCGACAACAAGAAAGTGCCGGGCAAATAATGCGTCGTTATAAAAATCCTGAATTAGAGAGTCGAGTGGCCGTGATGCAGCAAGAGCAAGTAGTCGCGCAAAATTTAATCCAGAAAAATTTACAGGCAGCTGGACGGAGAAGCGGGTTAGTTAAGTTTTTTATGGGATCAGACCAGGATCTTTTAACAGAGATTAAATCAAGGCTAACGCAACACGAGGAAAAAATAAAACAATTGCAAATGATAGAGTCGCAAACAACAGACGCCGCAGATAAATTGTTGTTGACGGAGCAGTTGCAAAGCATGGAGCAGGTGAGCACGCAATTGAAAACAGCTTTGGCAGAGGGCAATAATAATGTTTTTAGTTTGCTTGGGTGGGCCTTCAAATTATTTAATTAAAATTAGTTAGTTGTTGTGAAGAAAAAAATTTCCTTATTGCAAATGCAAATCAAGATAATCGCTCTAGCCTGGAGAAGTTTGCGTAGCAACAAATTTCGCTCTTTTCTGACTTCCCTAGGAATCATTATTGGAGCGACTACCATTGTGCTGGTAATCGAACTGGGCAGCGGGGCTGGAGCTAAAATTGAGGAACAATATTCCAATATGAATGTCACCACTATTTTGGTTAATGCGCCGTCCACGGATGGGCAAATTTCCAAATTAGATGTAGCTGACATTGAAAAGGTTCTGGCCAGTGAATATATTTCTCAGGCCATTCCGCAATTGACTGGCAAGGTTCAGGCGACGGGGCAAGGAAATTCCTATCAAGCTGGGATTTTGGGAACTTCGGCAGATTTTTTCAAGGTGGCCAACATAGAAATCAATAAAGGCCGTATTTTCAAGGCAGAGGAAGATGAGGAAAATGTTAAAGTGGCTGTGCTGGGAGCGACGGTGGCAGAGGAATTATATGGCAGTGTAGATGCTGATGTAGTGGGCACTCAAATCACGATTGGAAAAAAACAATTTGAAATTATTGGGGTAGCTAAATACAAAGGTGGCTCTATTGGGCCGACTTCCATTGATGATAGCATTATGTTGCCCTATTCTTCTTCCTATCGATATGTCCTGGGCAAGAATGGCAAGTTTAATCTGAACTTGGAAGCCAGAAGTGTGGATGTAATCGATGCAGCAATGACGGACGTAGGCAAGATTTTGCGCGAAGCACATGGCATTCGTCCTGGGATGACAGAAGATTTTCGTCTGCGGGATATGGGAGTGAATGTGCAGGCTGCCAAAGATAGCGCCCAGACCATGTCCTTTCTTTTGGGGAGTGTGGGACTGATTGTGCTGTTAGTGGGCGGGATTGGGATTATGAATGTGATGCATATCATTGTCAAGGAACGGACTAAGGAAATTGGCATCCGCAAAGCTATCGGGGCGAAAAAATATTATATTATGTTGCAGTTCCTATTAGAGTCGATTATTTTAAGCGGGGTGGGTGCTGGAGTGGGATTGCTGTTGGCGACGGGAATCTTTTTTGCCCTGAGAGCCTATGGCATGGATATTATTTTTGTGTGGTGGAGCTATGGCATGTCAGCATTGTTTACCGTGGGGATTGGTGTGTTTTTTGGCTACTATCCGGCAGTGAAAGCTTCCCAATTGAAGCCGGTGGACACTTTGCGCTACGAATAATTTTTTTGGTAAAATGTGGTAAATGAAATTTAAATACGTAAGTCATAAATAATTTAAGTAGACCTGTTGCGCAATAAGTTGCGTAACGAAATTTTCAGATTTTGCGGCATAATTTTTCAAACAATTTTTGCGGACTAGCCGTAGCTAATCCAAGGAAATTTTTGGAAAATTTGACCAAAATATGGAAATTGCAATAGTAAGTTATTGCGCAACAGGTCTAATATAAAAAAATGAAAAAAATCCTAACCACAACCTTACTTTTGACCGGCGTAGTTTTTCTGTCCGGCTGCGCAACATCTCCAGAGGCGCAAGAAGCAGAAAAGCTATCTGCCATAGTGAGTAATAATCAAGTAATGACACCCACTAGGCCAGCTGAAATCAATGGTGTAATTTCTTCTATGGAGGGCAATAAGCTTATGGTGAAAAATGAAATCGGGCAACCTGTTTTGACAGAAGAAGAGCTGGCTAAGAAGAAAGCCGAACGCCAAAAGATGACCCAAGAAGCGCGGCAAGCGCTCAAAGCACAAGAGACGGCTAATGCCAAGACCGAGGATGTGTCCATTGTGGTACCGGTAGGAGTAGCAATTTCTAAAGGCACGGGGGATGGTAGTGGCAACTCCGTCGCAGCTACCTACGCAGATTTAAAAAAAGGAGGATATGTGTCCGTGTGGATGAAGGAAGGTCAAATAGAGGCGATAAAAATAAAAGGAATATAACTGTATGAAAAAGATTAAAATATTAATCAGTGTGATAGTTGTGGCTGGCGTGGGATATGCCGCTTTGAGCTACTTTGGCGTTTTAGGCAGCAAGGTTGCAAAATTAGAATACGCGACGGAAAAAGTGGCGCGAGGAAATATTCAAACCGCCCTTAGCGTGGATGGCAGTGTGCTTTTTGACACTTGGAAATTGGGATTTTTGGAATCAGGCGTTATTAATAAATTGAATGTGAAATTGGGCGATAGTATCAAAAAAGGTCAAATTCTAGCTCAACTGGACACTAGCAGTGAAGATAATAAATTAGCGCAAGCCAAGGCAGATTTGAATGCCAGTGTGCTGAATAAGGATAATCTTTCTGCGGATGGTGTAGATTATGCTATCAAAGAGAAGGCTTATGAATATGCTAAAAAAAGACTAAGTGCTGAAGATGATTTGTATGATGAATATGTGGATGCGGAAGGAAAAAACTCTACCCAGGCTTTGGCGCAAAAGGTGAAGGTGAAGCTGGCAGAGGCAGATGTCGCGAATATTAAAAAGCAATTGGAACAGGTGGAAGCGAGCTATCAGAGTGCGCTGTATCAGGTGGATAAAAATAGTGCTGCTTATCAGCAGTCTAGAAATGGTTATGGGGACTTTCAGATTGTGGCTCCGGTTGACGGGGCAATGGTAGCGCAGATTAATGGGGCAGTAGGCAGTATCTATTTGAACAACCAAAATGCAGCCGCGCCGTTTATAACCTTGATCAATTCGCAGAGTTTTTGGTTTGAGGCGAATGTGGAGGATGTGGAAGCTTTAAAGATAACCGCCGATATGAAGGCCTATATCAAGCTAGATGCCTATCCGGAACGTGAGTTTGCAGGGGACGTTGTTTTTGTTTCTCCGGTGGCAGAATTGGATTCTAATGATTTGGCTACCTACAAAGTGATTATTGCCTTTGACGGTGCGGAGGCTAAATTATTGAGCGATATGGCGGGTTCGGCAGATTTGGTTTCTAGTGAGGTGCGGGATGTGCTTTTGATTTCCAGTGCGGCAGTGAAAAATAAATCGGGTCATCAAATGGTGATTGTGAAACAGGATGGCAATTTTGCGGAAAAAGAAGTGCAAACAGGATTTACGAATGGCAAACAAGTGGAAATCAAATCCGGTCTTAGTGCTGGGGAGGAAGTAGTAATCATAAAATAAATTATGGAAAAGTTAATTTCTCTAAAAAATATTCACAAGGGCTATCAGCTAGGATCGACTTTTATTCCCGTTATCAAAGGTATTGATATGGAGATTGGCCGGGGGGAATTTGTGGCACTGATGGGTCCGTCCGGATCAGGCAAGACGACGCTCATGAACGTGTTGGGGTGCCTGGACACTCCGGAGCAGGGCGCCTATTTTTTGGATGGCAAAGATGTCTCTCGGATGGAAGAAGATGAGTTGGCAGAAGTGCGCAATGAGCACATTGGTTTTGTTTTTCAGAGTTTCAATTTGATTCCGGATTTGAGTATTTTGGAGAATGTGTCCCTGCCTAGTTTCTATGCTGGTAGTGAAGACATAGCCAAAGCGCAGGAGATTTTGGAAAAAATTGGCTTGGGTGATCGACTGCATCATTATCCCAGCGAGCTTTCCGGCGGGCAACGGCAACGGGTGGCCATTGCCAGAGCACTCATCAATGATCCGGAAATTATCTTGGCAGATGAACCGACTGGTAATTTAGACAGTCAGTCCGGTCAGGATGTGATGCAGATTTTCAAGCAGCTCAATGAAGAGGGAAAAACCATTATTTTGGTAACACATGACACATTCACTTCTAGCTTTGCTGCTCGACATATCAATCTGAAAGATGGTATTCTGGTGAAGGAATAAATAAAATCTAAGAAATATAATAATATGAGTTGCCCTTTTTGCACTCCGGAAATCATCGCTAAACAAACTATCCTAGAAACAGAAAATGAATGGGTTTTCTACAACTTGAGTCCTAAAACCAAAGGGCAATGTTTGGTGGTGCCTAAGCGCCACGTGGAAGGGATTCGAGAATTGCCAGCCCCAGAGCTCGCCAGTCTGTTGCAAACGGTGCAATTGGTGTCGAAAAAATTGCAGGCCTATTTGCAACCGGCCGGTTTCAATTATGGTTTCAATGAAGGCGCCATTGCCGGGCAAACCGTGTTCCACTTGCATTTTCATATCATGCCCAGATATGCGGAGGATGGCGTGAAAAATCAGCACGTTTTTCATCGCTCGCCGGAAGATAAAATCTTTCTCACTGATGCTGAGATAAAACCATTAGTAGAAGAATTTAAAACTATATTCTAGAGCGCTATTCCATTTCTTGCCTGGCAATCACCACAGCAAAAACTTTTTTGGCTCCGCCGGCTTTCAGGATTTTGGCACATTCAAAAAGAGTGGTGCCGGTGGTGGCCACGTCGTCCACTAGGAGAATGGTTTTGCCTTGGAGCAAGCTGGGCATATCTGTCACGGCTTTCTTGCTCAGGGAAAAAGCCTGTTGCAGATTAGCTATCCTTTCCGCGTATTTTTTGATTTTCATCTGCGGCGGCGTATATCTTTTTCGGTGCAGGATGTTTGTATGGATGGTAATTTCAAAACCGGCAGTCAGATTTTTTCCAATGTAATCAGCCAGGAGAGCAGATTGATTGAAACCGCGCCAGCGCAAACGGCGGGGGTGCAGCGGAACCGGCACTAGCATGTCCGGCAGGGGGAGATCGGATTGTGCGATAATCCGGACTAACAATTTTCCTAAGGGGAGATGCAAGTCTTCAATAAATTTATATTTATAGAGATGAATGAGTTTGCTCAGCTGATTATCTTTGTAGTGCGTGGCCACCAGCAAGCCGTCAAGCTTGGAGTCGGCTTTGCAGCTCCTGCAGACAGTCCCGCTTTCTGTGATTGTTTTTTCACACAACGGACATTTTTGAAAAGACAGCAATTCAATATTTTTTTGACAAGCCTCGCACAGCCAAACATCCTCCTGTCCACAATAGAGGCAATTGATGGGGAAGAGGGTGTCCAGGACAAAACTCTTTACTTGGGTTAATATTTCTAACATTGGAATTTCAATTTTCCTTCAACAACACTAATGCTGATTTTAGCATTTTTCACTTTCTCATACACTATCATCTCGGCGATGGGATTTTCCATCAGTTCTTGGATATTTTTGCGCACCAGCCGCGCCCCTTGATTGGCGGCCAGACTTTTTTGGGCGATAAAAGTGATGACCTCTTTAGTGGTAGTCACTTTTATTTTTTGCGTGGCAATGCGCGCCACTAACTTGACCACTTCATTGTGGGTGATTTTCTGAATTTCTTTTTCACCTAGTGAATTGAAAACCAGGATGTGATCCAGGCGATTAAGCAGCTCCGGTCGCATGGTTTTTTCCAGTTCGGCCAAAGTATGTTTTTTGATGGCCTCAAATTTTTTCTGCACACTATTTTTGTTTTCTTCCGAATCAAAACCGATCTTGGCAGCGTTGACAAAATCCATGGTGCCGATATTGGAAGTCAGGATGATGATGGTGTTTTTGAAATCCACCCGTGTGCCTTCCGCGTCAGTCAGGACGCCGTCTTCCAAGATTTGCAGGAGAATGTTGAAAACATCCGGATGGGCTTTTTCGATTTCGTCAAACAAAATCACAGAATGCGGGTTTCTTCGCACCTTTTCTGTCAGGCGGCCACCTTCGCCATAGCCGATATAGCCGGCCGGAGAACCAATGAGCGAGGAGACGCTGTGTCTTTCGGTGAGCTCGCTCATATCAATGCGAATCAGGGATTGGTTGTGCGCAAAAAATTCTTTGGCTAGCGTGCTAGCTGTCATAGTTTTGCCGACGCCGGTCGGACCGAGGAAAAGAAACGATCCAATCGGACGCTCCGGATTGGCAATGCCCGCTTGGGAGCGCAAAAGAGTGTGGGCAATTTTTTCCAAGACTTCTTTTTGGCCGATAATCTGCCGTTCCAAAACTTGTTGGATATTTTTTAATTTAGTATTTTTCTCTTGGGCGATTTTTTCCAGGGGAATTTTGGCTATTTGCGCAATGGTAGTCATAATGTCTCGCGGACTGATTGGCAAGGGATGTTTTTTCTTGTGAGCCAAATGCTTGGCTTGCAAATCTTGGATTTTATTTTCCAGGGCTTTTTCCCTTTCGCGCAAGACAATAGCTTGAGCATAATCCTCCAATGCCACTAAGGCTTCCTTTTCTTTCAAGAGGGCGACTCGCTGATCTTCCAGTTGAGCAATGCTGCGTAAAAAATCAGCTACCTTGTGTTGGGATTGGATATGAGAAGCCGTTTCATCAATGACATCAATCACTTTGTCCGGCAAAAATCTATTTTGAATATAGCGCACGCTCAGCTCAATGGCACTGTCGATAGCCTCATCTGTGATGACCACATCATGAAAATTTTCATAATTCTGGCGAATACCCAACAGAATTTTTTTGGTTTCGGCAGCCGTAGGTTCTCCGATGGCCACCGGTTGAAAGCGGCGTTCCAAAGCCACATCTTTTTCGATGTATTTTTTATATTCAGCAAAGGTGGTGGCTCCGATAATTTGCACCTCGCCTCGCGCCAGAGCGGGCTTGATAATATTGGCCAGATCCAGGCTGCCGGGAATGTTGCCAGCTCCGACGATGGTGTGGAGTTCATCAATAAAAAGAATAATATGTTTGTTGCGCGCGGCCTCTTTGAGGATTTCTTTCAAGCGACTTTCAAATTCTCCCCGAAAACCCGTGCCGGCAATCAGTTGCGCCACGTCCAGACCCATGATTTTTTTGCGGTACAGAGCCTGTGGAACAGCTGAGGAATTGAGCAGTTGGGCTAGTCCGGAAACCAAAGCGGTTTTTCCCACGCCGGGTTCTCCGATAAGGAGCGGATTGTTTTTATTTTTTCGGCCCAGGATATTGATCATACGCGAGATTTCTTGGGTTCTGCCAATAATGATTTCATTTTTTTCGGCCGCTTCTTGATTGATATTGAGACAGAACTTATCAATGAAGGGCGTGGCGGAAGATTTTTTGGCTGATTTTTTGCCGGTAACAATTTCGGGAATGTCAAAAATTTTAGGAATATTGGAAAATTGGTTGGGGTCAAAAAAAGAGTGGACGGTCTGGGTGATGTTTTTCAAGTCGCCCTTGGGCAGCACCTGCATAATTTCCTGAACGGGGGATTGGATGATGGCATAGACCAGATGTTCCGTGCCGACATAGGCATAGTGGAATTCTTTAGCCGCGGCATAGGCCCGGGTGAGGAGATGACCGAGGCTATTTTCCGGGGAGGTGGCTTTTTTTGCTAAGGACTGCAACGGGAGCAGTTTGGTGAAGCTCTTTTCCGTTACGCCGATATCTTTCAAGATGTTGCTGCCCAGGCTGCCATGCTCCAAATAGATGGCATAGAGCAGATGCAGCGCGCTAACAGCGGGATAGTTGAATTTTTTCGCCAGCCGGTCAGCCCCAAGCAATGCTTGCTTAGCGTGATTAGTCAGTTTTTGACTGGTAGCTTTTTGGATATGAGCGGAGTTGGAATTTAGCATATTTTTATAACAAATGATTATCTATAATAGTGTATTTTTAAAACAGAGGTATGTCAACCAAGAAAGGGTTTTTCTAGACCTGTGGATAACTTTCCCTAGGCACAATTTTGTTTCCAGAAAAATTGTGGTATAATAAAACTGAACAAAAAAAGAAGTGTAAAATAAAAAATAAACATATGTTTGGTTTTGGTGAAAAACAATTTATTGGTATTGATATTGGCACGTCTAGCGTGAAGATGGTTGAATTGAAAATGAATGGCAATAAGCCCAGTTTAGTCAATTACGCCTGGATGCCGATTGATAATCTTTTGGATGACCGAGGTATCAAGGAATCGTATTTTGAAGTGGCTTTGCCGGAGTATTTGAAGAGAATGCTCAAGGAGGGGAATTTTTCTTCCCGGGAAGCTATTTTTTCTATCCCTTCTTTTGGAGGACTCATCACGCTGATTGAATTTCCTAATATTGGAAAAAAAGAGCTAGATCAGGCTATCCGCTTTGAAGCTAAAAAATATATCCCGATGTCTTTGGATGATGTTGCCTTGAGTTGGGAAGTCATTAAGAAAGAAATCCCTAGTCGAATACTAGATAGGAGCAATGTAGCGGAGGAAAAAAAGCCAGCAACGGAAGAAGAAAATGATGAAGAAAGTAAACTAGAAGTTCTTTTGGTGGCGGCTCCCAAAAACAAGGTGGCTAAATATGAGCAATTAGCTGTGGCGACTAAGCTAAAGCTACACTCTATTGAAATTGAAAGTTTTTCCTTGGTGCGATCGCTGGTGGGTAATGACCAGGGAAATTTTGTCATTGTGGATATCGGCTCGCGGATCTGCAATATCATCCTGGTGGAAAAAGGAGTCATTAAGGCTAATCGGAACATGGATGCTGGCGGTAGAGACATCACTAAGGTGATTGCGCGCAGCATTAATGTGGACGCGGAAAGAGCGGAAAAGCTAAAAATTGCCACCAATAATTTTCTCTCTGTTGAATCGAATATGAAGTTTCCGGTTATTGATCTGATTATTGGCGAAGTGGCTCGGGTGGTGAAGGCGTATGGCAAGGGTGGCAACGAGGCCGCTCTGGATGGAATCATTCTTTCCGGCGGCACCGCCAGACTGAGCGGTTTGGACGAATATTTTTCTAAGGCGTTGAATATCAAAGCAATTATCGGCAATCCTCTGAGCCGGGTGGAATATGACAGCAAGCTACAACCTCGCATGGCGGAATTGGGGAGCTATCTTTCAGTGGCCGTCGGGTTGGCATTAAACGGCTTAGAGGGGCAGTCAAAAAAATAAAATAAGGATGTCTTTAAATAAATTTTAAAAAATAATTATGGCAAATATAAATTTATCCACAGGTCAAATGAATAGATCAACCGGAGAATCTCCCAATGTTAATCTAGGTATGGTTATCGCCTTTATTATCTTACTTGGCATGGCTGGCATAGCTACCTTTTTGGTCATCAAAGAAAAAAGTTTGACTACAGACGTAGCCACAGCTGAGACAGCCTACACTACCGCTCTGGCAGATTTGACGACGGGAAGGAATATGGATGTCATTGATTTGCAGAGTCGGATTTTTAAACTAAAAGAAGTAGTCAACCAGAGAAATTCCACCACAGATTCCATATTAAATGTGGAGAAATTTTTAGTGGCCGGAGTGGTGGTTAAGAGTTTTGGATATAAGGATGCGGAAAAGACCATGGAACTGACCTGTGTCGCCGGGGATTATGATATGGTGGCCAGGCAAGTGGCTAGTTTCAAGAATTCGGAATATTTTCCGGAGGTCATTCTGAAGGATGCGAAAGTGAATGCTGAAGGCGGAGGAATCGAATTTTCCGTCACTATTGTTGGTAAATAATCTATTTTAAAAATAACTCCTACGGAGTTTATAAAAAAATGAAAGTAAAAATTTTAATGTTTCCCCTGGCCATAGTCGCCATCCTCGTTATAGCTATTTGGATTATCGCCCCCGAATATAGTGCCATGAAGGTCATGCAGACCAAGTTAGATGAGGCTAATAAGAAACTTGCTGATGTTGAAAGCAAGAAGTCCAACGCGGCTAGCTTGCTGGAAAGTCTCAATAGCAATGCTGCCTACCAAAAAACTATAACCGAATATTTGCCGGAAAAAAAGCAAGATGAATATGTAGTGGCTAGTATCAATTCTTTGGCAGCTGCGAGTGGCGTGGCGATTTCCGGGATTGGTTTTGCCGAGGATGATGCGATGCAGTCGGTAGCAGTTCTCTATGATGACCTGGGAAAGGAAATACCGGCTGACAAGAATGTGTTGAGGAAAATCAAGTCTAGTATTGGGATTTCCGGCAAGTATGATCAAATCAGAAAATTTTTGTTTTCCCTGACTACTATCAAGAGGTTGAATGGATTTGATACTCTTACCATAGCTAAAGGAACCACAGAAACGCCGGATATATTAACTGCGAAGGCGGAAATGACCTTTAGCTATCTGAATAAAATAGAAACAGTCGACAAGGTGAATGAAAGTTTTTTTGCCAGTGGGCAATTCGATGCAGACATTGTGAATGACATTCACAAAAAAGCCAGCATTGACATGCCGCGTATTGATGTTGGAGCTATTGGAAGAAGCAATATATTTGCATTATAAAAAAATCAACATGAAAAACGAGGATATCGAAAAAGATGGTGCTATTATGGCGAGAGCCAAGGAACTCGGGATGAATTTTTTGGAAAAACTTCCCAAAAAAATTGAGGAAAATACCATTTCCTTGATTTCAGAGGAGGTAGCTGAGAGAAATAAGATTTTCCCTTTTGAGAGTGATGTGGAAAAGATCAAAGTGGCCATCATAGACCCGCAAAACATTGAGGCTCTCAATACCCTGCGTTTTATGAGCGAAAAAGATGAAAGAGAGATTGCTTTGTATTTGGTTTCCGAGGCGACCTTTAAGGAGCTAATGAAGTTTTATAGCAGTTCCAGCGAAATTGTGGACAATGCTGTCAAATCAGTCGCGGGAGATATTATTTTTAGCGATGATAAAAAACAAAAAAAGGACAGTATTGATGCGAAGGAGGAGTTTATCAAAGATACGCCTGTTGCCAAATTGGTGCAGGTCATTATTAGTCACGCCATCGAAGGGCATGCCAGTGATATTCACATTGAGCCGATGGAGGAAGGTTTCCGTGTTCGGTTTCGCGTGGACGGCGTGTTGCACATGAGCCTCACTATCCCCAAGGAAGTTGGTCCGGTGGTAGTTTCCCGCATAAAAATCCTTTCTAATTTGAAAATAGACGAAAAAAGAAAGCCGCAAGATGGGCGTTTTAGGATTATACACGAGGGAAAGCCGATAGACTTTCGGGTTTCAACATTGCCGGTTATCAATGGAGAAAAAATGGTGATGAGAATTCTGGATAAGGATAATGGCGTGGGCAATATAGAATCTATGGGGATGATTGGTTCTGCCCTGGAGCATGTGAAAATGGCTATCCAAGAATCCTATGGTATGATTCTGATGACGGGACCGACGGGCTCGGGAAAATCGACCACTCTCTATGGCTTGCTCAAAATTTTGAATAATGAGGAAAGAAACATCATTACTTTGGAAGATCCGATAGAATATAATATTGAGGGCTTAAATCAAAGTCAAATCAAACCGGAGATTGGTTACACCTTTGCTTCCGGTTTGCGGACGATTTTGCGCCAAGACCCCAACGTCATCATGGTGGGTGAGATTCGTGATTCGGAAACGGCGGAACTGGCAGTGCATGCCGCTCTGACGGGGCATTTGATGTTTTCCACCTTGCACACCAACACCGCCATCGGCAGTATTTCTCGGATGGTGGATATGGGGATCGAACCTTTTTTGTTGTCTTCCTCACTGCGTTTGGTGATGGCGCAACGCTTGGTGCGACGGATTTGTGAGAAATGCAAATCAGAAATAGAAGTTTCCGCCGTGATGCAAGAAAAAATTATGAGAGAGATCGCCAATATCCCTAAAAAAGAATTGGAAAAATACGGAATTGATTTGTCCAAAAAAATAGTTCTTTTCAAAGGAAAAGGCTGCGATGGTTGCAATGAGACGGGACTCGTAGGTCGGTTGGCGATTTTTGAAGTGGTGAAAATTACGGAGGCCATGAAAAATATTATCATTGAGAAGAATGGGAATGAGATTTTAATAACTGAAGAAAGAAACAAAATGGGAATTTTGACTATCCGGCAAGATGGCATTTTGAAAATGCTGAAAGGGATGACTATTTTGGAGGAGATTGAAAGAGTGACAGATAGTAGTATAATGGAGGGAGAATAGTTTTTGGCAAAATTAGGAATTATGCCTTCAGGAGGTTGAGCCTCCCTAAAATGGAGGTTCAACCTCCAACGATTGAAATTAATTTAGTATAAGTCATAGAAATAATAATTTTTTTAGAAAAATATGGAAAAACAAACTATTATGGTAATCGAGGATGATGCTTTTGTGATGGACATCTATCAGACAAAGCTATTGGGGGAGGGCTTTGAGGTGGTATGTGCGGAGAATGGCATGGAGGCTTTGAAAAAATTGGAGGGAGGAGAGCTCGTTCCTGATTTGATTTTGTTGGATATCTTGATGCCGTATGTGAATGGCTTGGAAGTACTGGAGAAAATTAAGCAAGATGAAAAACTGAATAAAATTCCTATTATTTTGCTGACTAATCTCAGTCAGAAAGATGAGATTGGCAGGGGGATAGAGTTGGGAGCTAATGACTATTTGATTAAGTCACATTTCACACCTTCGGAGGTTTTGGAAAAAATTAGAACCTTTTTACCCAAGGCCTAAAAGTTAGTAAAAATAAAAAAATAATATGGCAACATTACACACTGAGCAGCGAGTCAAAAATTTAATGCGGTTAGTGGCGCAACAAGGCGCCTCAGATTTGCATTTGGTAGTGGGGCGCTATCCTACTCTGCGCATCGAAGGTAAGTTGTTTCCTCTCACTCAAGACAAAATGCTGACGCCGGAAGACACCGAAACAATGAGCGATGTGATTATGGGAGAAGAGAACAAGAAGAAATTCCTGGACCAGGGGCAGGTGGACTTGTCCTATAATTTTGAAGACAAAGCGCGCTTTCGAGTGAATGTTTTTTTTCAACAGGGCTATGTCAGTGTGGCCATGCGGCTGATTCCCCGGGAAATCAAACGTTTGGACGAGCTCAATATGCCGGAAATGTTGTACGACTTTACGAAAGTGACTCAAGGTTTGGTTTTGGTTGTTGGTCCCGTGGGGCATGGCAAATCTACTACATTGGCGGCACTTATTCAAGAAATCAATCATACGCAGGAAAAGCACATTATCACTATTGAGGACCCGATTGAATATGTGCATGAGCAAGATAAATGTATTATTAATCAAAGAGAGGTGTATCAGGATTCCAAGACTTTTCAATCAGCCCTGAAGGCTGTTTTGCGCGAAGATGCTAACGTGATTCTAGTAGGCGAGCTGCGGGATTTGGAGAGTATCAGCATCGCCATGACCGCCGCCGAAACCGGGCATCTGATTTTTGCGACTTTGCATACCAATGACTCGGCGCAGACCATTGATCGAATTATCGATGTTTTTCCTTCACACCAACAAAATCAAGTGCGGTCGCAATTGGCCAACACTCTGTTAGGGGTGATTTCTCAACGCTTGGTACCCAGAGCGGATGGTGGCAGAATTCCGGCAGTAGAAATCATGATCAAAAATCATGCGGTGGAAAATTTGATTCGCGAAGACAAATCCTATCAGATAGACAATGTTATTGAAACCAGTTCGGATCAGGGGATGGTGACCATGGATCGCTCACTGGCTAATCTGGTGCGGCAAGGCGTCGTTTCGCTGGACACGGCATTGTCTTTTGCCAAAGAGCCTAGCAGTTTCCAGACACTGTTGCGCTAGTTGCGTCACATCGGATGATAGGCTTTTTGCAAAAAATAGTGTATACTAAATGTATAGGAAGGAACAAAATCTGGAGTCAATAATTTTTTTGAGGAATTAAGATAAAAAAATGAAATTTGTTTTCAAAGCCAGAAATAAAAATGGAGAAATAAAAGAAGGAGTGATTGATGCCATTAATGCCGAGGTGGCGGTAGACTTGTTGCAAAAAAATCAACTCTATCCGCTTTCCGTGACAACTGAAAAAGAGAGTCATGACATAGAAAAGACCTTGTCCAGATACTTTGATGGCGTGAATCAAAAAGAGCTAATGATTTTCTTTCGGCAACTAGCAATTTTGATTGAAGCCAAGGTGCCGATTATTGCCGCTCTCATAGCTATCAAGGAGCAAATGGAAAATAAATATTTTCAAAAAGTGATTACGGAGATGGCGGGAGACATTCAGGATGGTATGGCGCTTTCGGATGCTTTGAAAAAACATCAAAATGTTTTTTCTCTTCTTTCTATCAATATTGTGCACGCCGGAGAAATTTCTGGCAACCTGCGAAAGTCAGTAGAATATATCGCAGATAATATCGAGAAAAATTATGAACTGACTTCCAAGGTGAAATCAGCTATGACGTATCCGATAGTTGTTTTAATAGTATTTTTTATCATTGGTTTTTTAGTGATGACTATGGTTTTACCTAAATTGACCATGATGATAAAGGGCTTGGGGGCAAAAGTACAATTACCTATCTACACTAAAATGGTGATTGCTCTGAGTGATTTCATGAAAGACTATTGGTGGGCAGTCGGGCTCATCATCATTGGTTTCGTGGCGGCGATCATCTATTATATCAATTCAGAAGACGGATCCAAGGAATGGGATCGGGTAAAAATAAAATTGCCCATCTTTGGCACCATCTACAAATATTTGTATGTCTCCCGTTTTGCCGATAATCTAGGAGTGCTTTTGACAGGTGGCATCCCGATTATTCAATCACTCACCATTGTCAGTTCGGTGGTGGGTAATGTGGTGTATGAGGAGATTTTTCTGAAAGCGGCCGATGAAATCAAAGTGGGAGGGACGATTAGTGCGGTGTTGCAGAAATATCCCGATCAAATTCCCTCCATTGTTTCTCAGATGGTGCGTGTGGGAGAAGAATCCGGTCAAATTGACTCTGTTTTGCAACACGTGGCTAGATTTTATAACAAGGAGGCTCTGGATATGGCCAAAAATTTGTCGACCTTGATTGAACCATTGCTGATGGTGATAATTGGAATAGCAGTGGGTGTGCTGGCTTTTTCGGTGATTATGCCCATCTACAATATTGCTGGTCAACTCTAGGATTAGAAAAATGAAAGAAGATAATAATAAATTTACTGCGCCTATCCTCCGAACTAAAGATTCTGCGAAGCAGATCAATGGGCGGGGCTTCACTCTCGTCGAGCTGTTGATGGTCATTGCCATTATCGGCATTCTGGCTTCGATTGTGCTGGTCAGTCTCGGTTCAACTAGGGAGAAGGCTAGTCGAGCTTCGGCACTTTCCACCTTGTCCAGTGTTATGTCGGAGATGACGATGTGTGCGATTGATGGCGGAGGAACGGACGGATTCGTGGCTGGGCACCCTATTTGCACGGACGGGTCAGGAACGGCGGTGGCAGGGCATACCAACGTGTGGCCGGATATAGTGGCGAAAACCGGCTGGAGTATCACGGCCGCCCAAAGTGGCCTGATAGATGATACCTATGTTTTTGGAGCAACCAAGAATGGACAGACGGCGATTAGTTGCAACGTGAGCAAAAATGCCTGTCACTAAAAAAGAGAAATGTGATTTTTTTAATAGAGATAATTAACTAAGACCTAAAATTTTTTTAAAGATAGAATTTTAGAGCAAAAAACTAGAAAGGCGGGTGAATATATGAAAAATAAAATGATGAAAGGTTTTACCTTGATCGAACTCTTGATCGTAATCGCGATCATCGGTATTTTGGCTTCTATCGTTTTGGTGAGTTTGAACTCCGCCAGAACCAAGGCTAATGTGGCTGCCTACAAAGGTGAAGTGTCCAGTATCTCTTCCGCCGGTGTTATGACTTGCGACGGAGCTGTTGCGAATGCACCGATCACTCTGCCAGCTTTCTCGAAAGCAACTATCGCTGCTGGTACAGCTGTATGTACTGGTGACGGGACGTTTGCGATTGGCGTGTCTCCAACCAGCACAACAGCTGGTAGTAACTGTAATGGGATAGTCATTACTCAAAATGGCTATGAAAAACCTGCAGGCACAGCGTTTGCTTTGGATACTTGCACAGTCTTATAGTCAGCATGATGACATAAGAAGAAATTGAGTTTTTGGTTTGCCAATTTAAGCGCCTAGGCGAAATTGGCAAGCCTCGTATGTGCTCTAGCGACAGATTCTAAAAAAGTTAGAGTGCAGGCGAGGCACATAAAATATAATTTACTAAAAAAATCACCATGACACCACTTATCTTTTTTATCCTCGGTCTGGCCATTGGCAGTTTTTTGAATGTGGTGGTCTATCGTTTGCGGGTGGCGGAAACTTTGGTGTCTGGCCGGTCGCATTGTCCGCATTGCCAAAGCACCATCGCTTGGTATGATAACATCCCGGTCATCAGTTTCATTTTGCTCAAATTTCGGTGCCGCTCCTGCCAAGCCAAGATTTCTTGGCAATATCCCATCGTGGAAGTCATGACCGCTCTCTTGTTTGTGCTAGTGGGACACTATTTTTTTCAGGAAACCGACTTGTTTTCTTGGATTACCGCTGGTTATTATCTGGCCATGCTTTCTTGCTTGGTGGTGATTCTGGTGTATGATTTTTTGTATATGGAAATTCCCAGCATTGTGTTGTGGTCAGCTATTTTTGGCGCTATCGTTTTCACGCTTTTCATTGACGGAGGACGAGAAATCCATGCCGGTATGCAGATTACCAATTTCTTGACCTATTCCGGCTTGTTGGCTGCTACAGTGGCTTTCTCTTTTTTCTTTGCTATGGTGGCGGTGAGCAAGGAGAAATGGATGGGGATGGGCGACGCCTATTTGGTGATTCTTTTGGGATTGCTAACTGGGTGGCCGAACATTTTGTTGGCGCTGCTCTTGGCTTTTTCCATTGGAGCGCTCACCGGCATTGGACTGATTCTGGCGAAGAAGAAAAAGATGGGCAGTCAGTTGCCGTTTGCCCCATTTTTGGTGCTAGGCACCATCATCACCCTGTTTTGGTATGCGCCCATTGCGCATTGGTATCTAGATTTATTTATGTTTTAAATTGAAAATGGAGGCTGAACCTCCAAGAAAATATGCAACAGAAATTTTTGGGAAAAAAGTGGGGGTTTAGCCTGATAGAATTATTAGTCGTCATGGCGATTATGGGCATTTTGGCGGCCGCTGGTTTTGAGTCCTATCAATCATCCAGGCACAACGCCGCTTTGCGGGCGGCGCAACGGGAAGTGGCTACGGTCATCCGCTTGGCCCAAGGCTACGCCCTGCAAGGAAAAACTCAAACAGTGGGTGGGGTTGAATTCACACCGTGCGGCTATGGGTTTAAATTTAGCGATGATCATACTTACAATATTTTTTATACCAAAGTAGCCGGCAAAACATGCTTGGAAGATGATGGATATTCAGGAGGCACCGAAAGTCCAGTGGGTAGTGATTTTGTTTTGGATAATGACGTGACTATGTCAGATGTTGTAAATAAAGCGAAGGTATATTTCCATATTCCATTTGCTCCGGTTACGGATGCTAACGATACTGGCACATTGCTACCCTTAACAATAAATTTTAGTGCTGCAGGAGAGGCAACTTCACTTACTATTAATGCTGCCGGAGAAGTAACTGAAAATTAAACAACAAAAAAATGACCATCAAGAAAAAAATAAATAGTAACGCTGGATTTTCCCTCATTGAGGTGTTGTTTTCCACGGCGTTGTTCACCATCGGCATTTTGGGAGTGGTCAGTCTCATCAATCAGAGCATGGCCGATTCGATGAATCGGAGAAACGAAACCATCGCCGGACAATTGGCGCAAGAAGGGCTTGAACTGGTGCGTAATATCCGGGATAATAATTGGCTAAGTGGCGCAGCAAGTGCATTTGTGGGTATTCAAAGTGGAAGGATTGATTATAAACATGCGGATAACGTAGAAAATAGCACTGATTACAATTTGCAGCTGAATGGTAATGGATTATATGAACGTGGTAGTGAAGAGCTTTTTAAGAGAAGAATAATTGTGGCGGCTGACGGCTCTGATAAGAAAATAACTAGTGAAGTGACTTGGGGAGGTGATATGCCTGATTCCGATGAAAATCATTGTAATCCCGTGACAAAATGTTTTTATACCGAAGTCACTCTAAGTGGGACTTGGGGAGCACATTAATCAAGGTGAATCTAGGAAAAAATGAAAATAAGTAAAAAAATAACAAATAAAAGGGCCATGCCTAGTTGTGGATCAGCTGGCAGGCAGGGTTTTTCCCTCATCGAGGCGGTGGTTGCCATGTTTATTTTCACGGTGATGACATTGGTGATCATGGGGACTTTTTTTGATATGCTTAGCTCGCGCGCCCGAGTGCGCGCCATCCAACAAGACGTGGAAGATGCTCGCTATGGCATGGAACTCATGGCCAAGACTTTGCGCATGAGTTCGGTTTTCACCCCTAATGGTGGGAGCATTGAGTTCTATGACTATTCCCGAAGTAGCTGTTTTCGATATAAGTTAAATGGAAAGGATGTGACAGTGGAAACTAAGATAGCGACTACCACCACTATGTCTGATAATTCAGAGGCAATAACCGTAACTAGTTGTGATAATTCTAATCCACATCCATGGATTTCAGCAGGGAAGATGATTAGTGGCGGAGTAGATAGTTTGCATTTTGATGTGACTTCATCAACGCCGACAAGCGCTGGGCCTCCTGGTAGTCTCGGTCACGTCACGATAGCGATGAAGATTTGTGATCAAGGGGATTGCACGGGTGGCAATGACTCGGCGACGATTCAGTCCAGTGTGTCTCTGCGGGATTATGGGTTTGTTAACGGCAATTAAAAAAAATATGAAAAAACTGCAAAACAATTCAGGCTCCATTTTGGTCACCACCATCATGATTTTGTCAATTGTCCTGGTGACGACCTTGAGCATCATTTTCGTGTCTAATATTGGTCACAACATGTCCACTAGCTCCAATGATTCCTTGGTGGCCTACCAACGCGCTGACACTGGGATCGAAAAAACCTTGGCGGTGATTGTGGCCGGATATGCAGCGCCACATCCAGATAAAAAATTTGATGGTGATAGTTGGCATGACGGGGATGTTTCTTGTGATAATGCATCAGGAAAAATAATAAAAACAGATGCAAATGGAAAATTTTATACTATTCAATTAATGAAGCGACACGCTGCTGATTCTACGACAATGGATCCTGTTGACTGTGATGACACCAGCACTAAATTTTCTGAAATAACCATCATAAATGCAATTGGGATTGTGCCGGGGAAAACGCAACGAGCAGTGAGTGCAGATGTGCCACGGTCTCCATAAAAACATTTTGTGTAATTTGGAAAAATGATATATAATAAAAGAAGGTAAGAGACGGATAAGAAAATTAAATTCTCTCTCGAGAGAAAACTAGAAAGGCGGGTGAAAATATAAATATGAAAAACAAATTTATGAAAGCGTTCACCTTGATCGAACTTTTGATCGTCATCGCCATCATTGGTATTTTGGCTTCCGCCATTTTGGTGGGATTGCAAAGTGCAAGAACTAAGGCGAATGATTCAGCAGCATTAACGGCGATGACATCTACCGTGGCAACCGTCTTGGTATGTATAGATAGTAAGACGAGTATAATGGGTGCCCCAACGGCAATTGGAGGTACTAATGTTTGTACTGACGCAGCTGTTAGTGTTGGAGTTTTTCCAGCATTGGCTAATAATAATTGGCAACTCACAGCTGGTTGGACAACTGCTATCAATAAGGCCACTGGAGCATATGGTTTTACTGCAACTAATATAACCACTGCTGCCAAAACTATTATCTGTAACAATGCGACTCCTGGTCGATGTGTAACAAATGGATTCTAATGGATATTGTTTTTAGATTTATTGAACGTAGAATGAAAGATAAAAAACGGAGAAAAAACCTCCGTTTTTTTGTTGGTGGATCCTAGAGCTACGCCCTTGGTTCTCCAGGGGCGTAGCTCTAGGAGAGAATCTTTTTTGTGGGTGTGGTATAATAAAAATATGGATAAACAACAAGTGAAAAATCGAATAGAAAAGTTGGCGGCGGAAATCAACCGCTTACGCTATGCCTATCATGTCTTGGACGCGCCGGAAGTGACCGACGAGGTGTATTCGTCTCTTATGGATGAGTTGAAAAATTTGGAAGAGCAATTTCCTGAATTGCTGTTGCCGGACTCTCCTACTCAACGCATCGGGGGCAAGCCCTTGGAAAAATTTCACAAAGTGACCCACGCCGTGCGGCAATGGTCTTTTTCGGATATATTCAGCCTGGACGGGTTGATTGCATGGGATAGTAAAGTCAAAAGACTGGTGGAGAAAATCCCAAATAACAAGATACAAACATCAAATAAATCTCCCGTCTCGACTCAGGCTGACGCTTCGTCAAGCCGAGGCGGACAAATCTCAAATCTCAAAAAAGTTAAAAATGCCGCACTTGAATATGTGGCCGAGATTAAAATTGATGGGTTGAAAATTATTTTGACCTATGTCGATGGGTTATTTATTTCTGGGGCAACACGGGGAGACGGTCTGGTGGGCGAAGACGTGACGGAAAATTTGAAAACCATCCAGAGTTTGCCGTTGAAATTGAACTATCCGGTGTCCGGGGTGTTTGTGGGGGAATGTTTTTTGGGCAAAGCGGAGCTGGCTAGAATCAATAAGGAACGAGCTAAAAAAGGAGAGGCCTTGTTCGCCAATTCCAGAAACGCCGCCGCCGGATCGATTCGTCAATTGGATCCCAAGATTGCCGCCGCCCGGAAGTTGGATGGTTTTATTTATGATATAGATAAATTGGAAATTTCGAATTTCGAATTTCCAATTTTGAATAAAAAAGAAGAATTAAAATATCCCGAAACGCAGATGGAAGAGTTGGAGCTGTTGAGAAAATTAGGTTTCAAGGTGAATCCGGAAGCCAAATTATGTAAAAATATTGCGGAAGTGGAAGCCTTTTATCAAAGTTGGATCCACAAAAAAGACAAGCAAGATTATGGTATTGACGGCGTGGTGTTGAAAATCAACGCCATACCTATTCAAGAGGCACTGGGCTATACCGGCAAGAGCCCGCGCTGGGGCGTAGCCTATAAGTTTCCGGCGGAAAAAGTGATCACGGTGGTGGAGGACATTTCAGTACAAGTGGGCCGCACCGGTGCCTTGACGCCTTTGGCGCATTTGCGCCCGGTGTCGGTAGCCGGCTCGACTGTTAGTCGTGCGACGCTGCACAACGAGGATGAAATCAAACGGTTGGACATCCGCTTGGGCGACACAGTGGTGATTCACAAAGCGGGAGACATCATTCCGGAAATTGTGGAAGTGCTGGTCGGGCTGCGCACCGGAGCCGAGAAAAAATTCCATATGCCAAAAGTCTGTCCGATTTGTGGCGGGGAAGTGCGGAGGGAAATTGTGAAAACTGCACCCACACCCTCATCCGCCCTTCGGGCACCTTCTCCCTCAAGGGAGAAGGATATTAGGAAGGACATTTCGACGGACACTTTGTCGGCGGCCACCTATTGTGTGAATCCGAATTGTTTTGCGGTGGAAAAAGAAAAGCTGAGTCACTTTGTTTCCAAAAAAGGGTTCAATATTGATGGCATGGGGGAAAAAATTGTAGAGCATTTATTGAGTGAAAATTTGATTTCCAATATGGCGGAAATTTTTGAATTGAAAGCCGGCGACTTGGAGCCGTTGGAGCGCTTTGCGGAAAAATCAGTGTTCAATTTGTTGGATGCGATTGAAAAAAGTAAAGTCATCACCGCCGAAAAATTTTTGTTTGCTTTGGGCATTCGGCATGTGGGAGAGGAAACAGCCGTGCTCATTGCTCGCGCAATTCGCACGGAATTTCCAATTTCCCCGTCTCGACTTGTGGAGATGACCACTCGTCGATCCGAGGCGGGCAATTTTGAATTTCGAAAGATGGAGGATATCATTGAATATTTTCCCCAAATTGCCGTGACGGATTGGTTGCAGATCAAAGGCATTGGCGAGAAGTCGGCGCAGAGCCTGGTAGATTGGTTTGCTTCGGAGGAAAACGTGGAACAATTGCGCAAGATGGCGCTGTCCGGTGTGCAAGTGGTTTTTTCGCAAAATGCAGAAAACAAGGAGGCTCGCTTGGCAAATATGACCTTTGTTTTGACGGGTGAACTCCCGGGCTTTACAAGAGACGAGGCAAAAGATATTATTAGGAAGCAGGGTGGCCAAGTTTCTTCTTCGGTCAGCCGGAAAACCACCTATGTATTGGCCGGAGAAAATCCAGGCAGCAAATATGACAAAGCCGTGGAGTTAGGCGTGACGATTATCGACGCGGAGAAGTTTAGGGAAATGATAAAATAAATTTTTAAATTTTGTAATTTTATAATTTTGTAAATAATTTCTTAAATCTAAATTTTTAGATATCTAAGCTTGCTTAACATGGATTGGTTTAGAAATTGAAAATTAAAATTTATTTAAAAATTTAAAAATTGTAAAAATTCAAAAATTACAAAGATTATGATTACCAAAAAAGAAGTCCAACATATTGCGGGTCTGGCTCGCATTGGGATGAGCGAGCAGGAGACGGAAAAAATGGCCACTGAAATGTCCGCAGTTTTGGAGTGGATTGATCAGCTGAAAGAAGTGAATGTGGATGGTGTGGAACCCACAGCGCACATCACCGGCATGGAAAACCGCTTGCGCCAAGACGCGCAGAGTGATTTTGACAACCAGACCGGTATCGTGGAATTGTTTCCGGAGAGAAAAGATAATTATGATAAAGTAAAAAGTGTTTTATGACCGATACGAAACTACGAAACATTTGCGAATCTACGAACGGCATAAGGAAAATTAGATGTAAAAATATATTTTTTAAAAATTGTTTGTAGATTCGCATTACATTCGTAGTTTCGAATCGAATATCGTTATGATAAAAGAATTACACGAAAAATTAGTCAACAAAGAAATTTCCGCGGTGGCGCTGGCGGAAAAATATTTTGCCATCATCGCAGAAAAGGATAAAAACTTAAATGCCTATTTAACTTTGACCAAAGAGCTGGCCTTGGCGCAAGCCAGAAAAGTAGATGAAAAAATTGCCGCGGGAGAAGAGATTGGCATCTTGGAAGGCATCCCGGGAGCAGTCAAGGATAATTTATGCGTGGCGGGCGTGCGCGCCACGGCCGGTTCCAAAATTTTGGATAACTATATCGCACCCTATGATGCCGGTGTAGTGACCAGTCTCAAAGAGGCCGGTGCGGTGATTTTGGGCAAGGTGAATATGGACGAATTTGCTATGGGCTCCTCGACGGAAAAAAGTGCTTATGGCGCCACTAAAAATCCGGTGGATTTGGAAAGAGTGCCAGGAGGCTCTTCTGGCGGTTCAGCCGCAGCCGTGGCTTCCGGCGAAGCTGTTTGGGCTCTCGGAACTGACACTGGAGGCTCGATTCGCCAGCCAGCGTCTTTCTGTGGCGTAGTGGGGTTGAAGCCCACCTATGGCCGAGTTTCGCGCTATGGGGCGATGGCGATGGCTTCCAGTTTGGATCAAATCGGACCAATTACCATGAACGTAGAAGACGCGGCTATTATCCTCGGAGCGATTAGTGGAGAAAGTAAAATGGATGGCACGAGTGCCAAGAGTCCCGCCAAAGACTACACGCAATATTTGACCGGAAAGGTGCGGGGCTTGCGCATTGGTATTGTCCGCGAATATATTGATGGCTTGGGCGAAGGACCGAAAAAATCCATCCTAGCAGTGATTGAAACTTACAAAAAATTGGGCGCGGAAATCAAGGAAATTGAATTGCCCTATGCCAAATATGCCTTGCCGGTGTATTATATTATTATGCCGTGCGAAGTCAGCTCCAATCTGGCAAGATTTGACGGCATCAAATATGGCATGCGCGCGGTAGACCATGTGAACAGCGTGCTGGATTTTGTACCGGAGGATCGCAACTTGATTGAGACCTATTTGGATTCCCGACGCTTTGGCTTGGGAGCGGAAGTAAAGAGACGCATTATGCTGGGCACCTATGCGCTTTCCTCCGGCTACTATGATGCCTATTATTTGCGCGCTCAAAAAGTGCGTACGCTCATCAAGCAAGATTTCGAAAAGGCTTTTGCAGAAGTGGATTTGATTCTGACGCCAACCACTCCAACGCCGGCTTTCAAGATTGGCGAAAAAACCGCCGATCCTCTGGAGATGTATTTAGCGGATATTTTCACTATTACGGCCAACATTGTGGGTGTGCCGGCGATTTCTGTGCCGGGACCGTTGGTGGAGGTGGACGGAGTGCCGTTGCCGCAAGGTTTTCAGTTGATGGCTAAATGGTTTGATGAGGAAAATCTGTTGCGCACAGCGCATGCCTATGAAATCGCCGACAAGGCTTAAGGCCTGTTCATAATCTCAACGCTCTTAGATATTTTTTATTAAAACAAAAAAATGGAAGAAACAGTTTTTATCGCAGGGGGTCTATATGCCGGAGTGCTGAAGTTCTATCATTCAGGTTTTTTCTTGACGGTAAAAATTATCCTGGGCATCTACACGCTCGTGCTTTTTATTGATATTGTTCTGCTGCTCATTCAACGAGGGGTGGCCGGAAATATTCGGGAGGGCTTCTATGGGATGGACGTGCCGCGAGCCATTATTGATAAAAAGAAAAAAACTAGAAAAGAATGGGAAGTTATTAGGAGGAAATTGGAAAGTGCTAATCCGGTGGACTACAAAGTGGCCTTGATTGAGGCGGATGATTTTATTGATGAGATTGTGAAGGGGATGGGCTATAAAGGGGATAATTTCGGTGAGCGTTTGGAAAAAATTCCAGAAGAGCACATAGTGAATGTGGCTGGCATGCAACAGGCTCATCAGGTGAGAAACAAGATTATCCATGATGACAACTTCGTGTTGTCGCAAAGCGATGCCTTGGGGGTTTTGAGTCAATATGAGGAATTTTTGCGCAGTTTCCAAGTAATTGATTGACAGTTCCGTTTAGTTTGGGTATACTAAACAAAGCGTTTCGATAGCGTATGTTTTTATATTTATAGCGGAGTGGAGCAATGGCAGCTCGCGTGGCTCACCTGCCTGCCGGCAGGCAGGTAACCATGAGGTTGTAGGTTCGAATCAAAATGTTAAATATTGAGTTATGCATTATATAGTATACGCTTTATATTTTAAGGAGAGTCAAAGAATATATGTCGGAATGACAAGTGATCTAGAAAGAAGAGTTGCTGAACATAAAAGAGGAAAAACAAGATCAACAAAAAATAGAGGTAGTTTTGAAGTAAAAATAATAGAGAAATGTGATAATAGGGAGTCCGCTAGGGTACGTGAAAAATATTGGAAATCTGGTTGCGGAAAAGAAACATTAAAAAACATAGCGGAGTGGAGCAATGGCAGCTCGCGTGGCTCATAACCATGAGGTTGTAGGTTCGAATCCTACCTCCGCAACAAAAATGAAAAAATAACAGAGTAGAGTCCCGCCAAGGCGGGAGCAGCTCGCGTGGCTCACCTGCCTGCCGGCAGGCAGGTAACCATGAGGTTGTAGGTTCGCCTACCTATCGGCAGGTAAAAATCCTACCTCCGCAACATTAGTAGATTAAAATTTAAGGGAAAAAAGAGGCAGGATAGCTCAGTTGGTTAGAGCACAGCACTCATAACGCTGAGGTCAAGAGTTCGAATCTCTTTCCTGCTACAAGCAACAACTTTTTAATTTTCAATTCACAATTTTCATCCGCTGCGGCGAATAGAAATTAAAAATTGGTAATTAAAAATTTCCAAATGGGGCCGTAGCTCAGTTGGTTAGAGCGACTGCCTGTCACGCAGTAGGTCACCGGTTCGAGTCCGGCCGGCCCCGCAGATTAAAAACAAGGCTTATTTGAGCCTTGTTTTTGTTATTATTTAGGCTAATCGTATTGACAAAAAGAATAAATAATGTATACTAAATTATTCAGGTTATTTAACAATTTCAGATAAATAAAATAGGGAATGGACAATGCGAGAATTAATTTAGCGGTGAAATCACAATATTTTGTAAAAAAATAACTAAGGAGGAATGATTATGAAATGTTAGTGTTGTAGAGAGTGGTTGAAAATGATAATTATAATACTAGATTAGCTAAAAGTTCTTCAGTAATAATCAGAAAAAAGGAGGATGAATATGGACACATTAGTAGCGCATAACCCTGATGAGATAATTTCAATCGTTGATGAGGATGATAACGAAATTGGAACATATCTCCGGAAGAACCATGCTGATGGAAGATTACACAGAGAGACATCGGTCTTGATAGTAAATGCAGAGAATGAAATTCTTGTGCAAGAGAGGGCGGATAGCGGCATGTTGGACTATTCTGCCTCCGGACATTTCCCTTATACGGAAAATTATCTTGGCGGTGCGATCAGGGAGGTTGAAGAGGAGCTTGGACTGACTATTCCAGAATCAGCCTTCATAAAAGTAGCAAAGCATAGGGTAAATTCTGTCGGTCCTTGTGTAAACAACAGATTTATAACCCTTTGGGAAGTAAGGGGGGAATACAAGATTGAAGATATGAAGATTGACCCTAAGGAGGTGAAGTCGGTTCAGTACATGAGTATTGAGAAGATGAGGAATCTTATAGAGAATGAGCCTAAGCTTCTCTCCGCTGGATTCGCTGACTTGGTATTAATTTACTTCAATTGGCTTGCTGATAAATGCAATAAATAATCCAATGACAGTAAATTGAGTATTTGTACCACCCGCAAGAACACTTGTTGTAAAGTTTTAGCCCACCACGGAAAACCTTCCGTTTGGTGGGTTTTCTGTTTTTATGGATCTGATTGATAGCTGTGATAGGAATATTTTAAGAGTTTTTAGAATTTCGGTATATAATAATATCCTCCGTATTTCCTGAAAAAGGTTATAATCTCGTTCACTACGTCCCGCAAACTAAAAAAAGGCTTAAATAAGGCCTTTTTTTGTTGGGAAAAAAGTGTTTTGGAGTTTGAGTCCAGGGATGTATTAATTTGACATACGCATACTTTATTGTTAGTTTAATAAATGGGTTTTTTAACAATTTGCTAGCGGTCAAGTAGGTCAACAATCAACAAGATTTTTGGAGGTAGTGCTATGAAAAAAGTGTTTACGGTAGTTGATGAAAACAATCAAGCAGTAAGGGTGCTGGACGGAAGCCATGAATTAAGTGTTTTCGTTCGGGAATGTGAGGGCGAGGGAAGTGAGTATTTTGAAATTCTTGATGAGAAAGGGGTGGGAACAGGTATTCTTAAAAACAGGAAGCAGATTCACAAACAAGGTGATATCCATGGCGCCTTTCATCATTTTGATGTGAAGAGACTTGATGATGGAGATGCATTGATTATTTTTCAGAAAAGAAACAACAAAAAGGATGTGAACGCTGGGAAAATGAGCGGTCTGGTGGGTGGTCATTTTGCCTTCGGTGAAAACTTTGAAGATGGAGTAATACGCGAAATCAAAGAGGAGGTGGGTGTGGATGTAAGATTTTCCGATCTGACGCATCTCGGAGCCAGAAAGAAAATAAGTATTCAGCCAGCCAAAGACACTGTCAACAGAGAATTCCAAGATGTGACGATTTGTATCACGGATCGGGATTACGCAGACTATAGCATGCAGGAATCAGAGCTCGATGCTATTATCGGCATAAGAGCTAGGGATTTGGTTGACATGTTTACTGAAAAAACAGAAACAGTATCTGGGTCAGGCATTGAATTTGTGAATGGTGTTGTATTGCCTGTGAGTAATGCCACCTTTGCCAGAGGCAATTTTATAGTGGCGCCTATCACGGATAATTACTATCTCAAGCTGGCTATTTTTGTTTTGATGCATTGTAATGGAGAGTCTTTGCCGAGTGATCCGTTCAAGACCGAAGTGGTTTATTACTTATAATACGGTGCTACAAGCTAGCTAGGTATTATAAAAAACGTTCTAATGATTTATATTAGAACGTTTTTATTTTTTTATAAAGATTATTATTTTTAACCCAACTCAACTCTAATGCTATAAATTCAGCACCAAGTACCACGCCGGGTATTCCCTAAAAAAAATTATAACCTCGTTCACTTGTCCCCGCAAATGAACAATACTAGAATAGCCTTGTTTTTATTATATTATGGTATAATGAAAATATAATTCTAGAAGTTATCAATAAATTAATGGCAAATCCACTTGAACAATATAATGCACCAAAAATTGGAGATAGTATAAAGAAGTTGAATTCAAATGAAAAAGAGAGGCAAGAGGCTATGGACAGATTAGCAGGACATTCTTTTGAAACAGAGAAAGGTTCAATCTATAGATATGATAATCATGGTCGTACATCCAGATATAAAACAAAAACTGAAGAACAACATGAATTGCAAGACATAACGGTATTTTTGGAAATTAGTGATGAAGAAAGTAGACGTGTTTTGGATGCTATTCATGCTGAAAATCCAGATTTAAAGAAGAAAGTGTACGTCATAGAGCGTTTGAATAGTGATGAGTCGAAAATTATTCGTAAATTTACAGATGTTGAGAATCCTCGTAATTTATATCTTGCAATATATAATAAAGAAGGAGGGATAGTTGGATCAAGAAAGGCCGTATTGACCCCTACTATGGGGTATACAGTTTTTGACACAAGGCATTTTAAGAATGGTGATGGATGGGAAACGGAACGGCATTTGGGTCATAAGGTTACAAAAATAGATTAGGTTAATTGTCGGTGTATTTCTTGGTAATACAGTCTTGACACCAAGTACCACCCAGGATATTCCTTAAAGAATTCTATGTCGGGATATCCATAGTACAGAACTGCATAAATATTTGCGAGATTATTCCTTGTGCTATACTGTGAATGTGAAAATAAAAATACAAATTCCGTCTGGAAGCCCCTCATGAATAGGATTAAAAAGAGCTTGTAACAAAATGAATAAAAAACTATGAAACCTTTCAAAGTAACGCCAATTACAAAAAAAATAAGCGTAAAATTCAGCAATCAGGAAGTGCGGTTGCCCGAAGAGATACAAGCAAGGATTGATGTCTATTGGAAGGAGCTTATTGAAAGTGGAAAGTCCTATAAGCGCGGAGAAGTGTTTACAGTGACTCATAAAAATATTTCTGACGAAGCGATAGATATTCTGGTAGAAAAAACCGATTACGCTCACTACCTCTATTGTCAAAACGTCGAAGCGCTGGATGAGGATGGTGTGCATATCATCCATGCGGCGGCTCTGGTGGAAACATCGGATGGATATTTGATTTTTGGCGAGATGGGATCACAAACTTCTCGGGCAGGCATCTATCAACTTTGTGGCGGTGGCATTGATAACGATGACTTGAAGGGTGAATATTTTGACTTTAGACATAGCATCGAAAAAGAGCTCAGGGAGGAGATGGATATTGATTTGTCAGACGCTTCTCGCATGGCCCATTTCAAGGAGGCCTATCTGAAGGAGGGTGGCCCTACAGACAAAATGACAGTGGTGTATAAATGCGTCTTGAATGAAACAAAAGAGGAATTTTTTGAAAAATATCATAACTTTGTGAAAAAGCTCATAGGGAATAACGAGAGTCCAGAATTTGGGAAAATCATCACTCTCAAGAAAGAAAAAGACAAATTGAGGGAATTTTTTTCTCAGGATGGCATAAAACTCGATGAATATATGCAGCCGCTTTTTGAGCACATCATCAAAGAATTAGAAATTTAGTTTTCTCATCTTGTGAAAATTTTCTATTTTTCCAATAAGATGATTATATGCTATATTTTAACTATGAAAGCAAAAACATTACAATTGGGAGACACTATCGGTATCATCGCACCTTCGCGTCCGATGCGGCCGTATGAAAAAGAAATTTACCAAGGGATAGAAAATCTCAAGAAGATGGGGTTCAAGATTAAGCTGGGAAAAAATTTAGACCAGCAATTTTATTATTCCGCCGGAACACCGGAGCAGAAGGCGAACGACCTCAATGAAATGTTCGCGGACGCGGAAGTGCAGGCGATTATTTGCGCTACGGGCGGATCGAGTGCCAATCAGATATTGGAGTTGATTGATTATGATTTGGTAAAAAATAATCCGAAAATATTTTTAGGCTACAGCGATATCACAACCCTACTTTTAGCATTGAATGCAAAAACGGGGCTAGTGACTTTTCACGGACCAGATGCTTATGAATTTTCTCACATCACAAAAGAGGCGCAAGATTTTTTCTTGAGTTTAACGGCAGGAAAAGCCGGCACCTATTCTTATCCAAAAAAGATGAGGGTGTTGAAAGCTGGCAAAGCCGAAGGGGCGCTGCTAGGTGGCAATCTGTCCATCCTAAATGCTCTCATCGAAGGCGAGTATGCTCCTGATTTCGATGGGGCGATCTTGTTTTGGGAAGAAACTAATCTTTCTCCCGCTATGCTGGATTGCAAATTGCATGAGTTGAAAATAGCTGGCGTTTTGGCTAGAATTTCAGGGATGGTCATCGGCCACTTATCGGAGTGTGTGGATAAAAAATATCCGGAAGATAACCGTCCCATTGACGAGATAGTTTTAGCAGTGACCAAACAATATGATTTTCCCATTATCCAAGTGGATTATTTTGGGCATGATATCACCAATTTCTACACCATTCCTATCGGCACTAAGGCTCGAATCGATACGGAAAAAATGGAATTTAAACTTCTAGATGCTCCAGTTGAATAATGGTATGATGTTTTTTTTAGTCTTTCATAAAACTGTCCTATTTTTCAGGTCAGTTTTTTTGTTATGCTGAAAACATATTTACTTTTTTGGCACATTTGCTAAAATAAAGGCAAGATAATTGCGATTGAAAAGATAGAATAGTTTGCAAAATATTTTTTTTAAATAAAAATTAAGCTAATAAGGTTCTGCAATAAAATAACTCAGAGCCTAAAAATAAAACTATGCGCCATGTCACAATTGCTCTGCTATCGGGGATTATTTTTTGCTGGGCTGCCACCCAAGCCCTGGCGGCGGTGCCGGAAGTGATCATTAATGAAGTGCAGATTAGCGGAGGCAAGGCAGATGATGATTTTATCGAACTCTACAACACTACTAGTCAGCCGGTAGATATCAGTGGTTGGAAATTGAAAAAAAGAATCAAGAGTGGCACGGAATCCACGGTGAAAGATTTTTCCGTGGCAGACAATATGAGCATAAGCATTCCCGCGAAAAAATATTTGCTGTGGGCTAATGCGGCTGGCAAATTTAAAGCGTTTACCGAAGAACAATTTGTTACAAGTACTTCTCTTACGGACAATAATAGCATCGCGCTGTTGGATAAACAAAATGCATTAGTGGATGCGGTCACTTATGGTTCCGATCACACCAGTCCCTTTATGCCCAGCCTAATTTATCCCCTTAACCCAGCGGCCAATACGAGTATCGAAAGGGATGTGGTCAAAAATCTTTTTGTAGCGCAGCTCACTCCCACTCCACAGAATGATTCTACGGTGGATGAGAAGCCAATTGTGGAGAAAAAAATAGATCAGCCTGTCGATGACACATCTTCAACTGTTCAAAGCGGCACGGTGCGCATCAATGAGCTGTTTCCCAATCCCAAGGAAAAAGGCGAGGCGAATGAATTTATTGAGCTGTATAATTTTGGGACGGAGGACATTGATCTCGCGGGCTTTGTGCTGCATGATGCGTCCGCTACCGGAAAATATATTTTGCCGGCCGGAAGTCTGCTGCCTAAGCAGGCATATTTTTTAGTGACGCGGGAAAAAAGCAAGCTTTCGCTGAATAATACCGATGAAACCATTTCTCTTTTTGCTCCCACGAGTGAACTGCTCGATGCCGTCACCTATGCCACCTCCAAAGAAGGTGCTTCCTTGAGTTATGATGGTTCCGGTTATCGCTGGAGCAAATATCTGACCCCTGGAGCAGCCAATCAGTTCAGTGACGCTCCACAAATAGAGCAGACTAAAATTCCTAAAAAAGCCTATCCCAATCTGCCGGTGTTGTTTTCGGCTAAGGGAGACGCAGATGAGACGGTAGTGTATTTGTGGGACTTTGGGGACGGCGTGAAAAGTCGCAAACAAAATGTCACGCATACCTACAAGAAAAAAGGAAAATATGACGGCTCACTCACGCTCACAGGCAGTCTGGAAAATTCGGTCAAGAATTTCACCGTGCAAGTGAAAAAAATGCCGCCGCAAAAAGTGACCATCACAAAAGTAACCCCGAATCCGCCGGGAGCAGACGCGCAAGGGGAGTCGCTCACAGTGAAAAATGAAGGCAAGAAGAAAATTGACTTGTCTGGTTGGAGCATCGCCACCGGCACCAGCAAAAAAAAGCTGGCCAATCATCCCGTTCGAGAATCCTTTGTGTTGAAAAGCGGGGAAGAGCGTGTGCTGACGACAGATCTGGCGGCCTTTTCCTTGCCCAACAAGATTGGTTTTGTGGAATTGCGCCAACCGGATAAAAAGATTGCGCAGAAAATCAGCTACGCCAAAGCCACGGGCATCAAAGAGGGGGAGGTCTATCAAAAACAAGCTGGCAAAATGTGGGCTTGGGCAAATCCAGTGCCAGTCGCTATGCTGGCAGAGACAAAGTCATCCAAGTCGGTTGCATTGGCAAATAATGCAGAAAAAACGGATGCTACAATAGCAATTCAATCGGAAGAAAAGAAGCCTATCACTCTGGCGGATTTGTCGCCGGAGGATGTGGCCACGCTGAAAGCGCAGGTGAAAGAGGAATTGCGCCAAGAGGTGCTGGCGGAGCTGGCTGCTCAAAAGGCGGAAGGTGAAAATTCATCGGAGAAAGCATCCTTGGAAATATTGCCAGAAAAGACCGCAGAAAATGTAGTAGAGACAAGTACGGTGTTGGGAGCGGAAACGGAGCGGGAAGGAATTGCGGCAGAGGCAGTGCCAGCGGAAAAATCAACAATTACATCAGAAACAATTACCGAAAAAAAGAATTCCGCTGGTTGGTTTTCCGGAATATGGCAACAGACCAATGGGGCGGTGAATAAACTTTTGTTGCAGACGCAATAATGATTAGCCGGTGTAGATGGTTTGATGAAAACTAGATCCTTTTTCGGTGAGGACTTTTGACTATTGCAAAAAAAGGTGAGATTATGATTGTAGAAGCTTTAATATTAATTTAGCGAAACTCTAACCCAATGAGCAATATGCTATTTATTTTTGGTGCCAAATATTTATATCTCGTAATAATTGCAGTGGCAGGTAGCTATTTTTTAATGCAAGCTAGGGGAGCACAAAAACAGATAGCACTATTGGGTGCCATTTTGTTACCATTGACTTATCTGGCGGCAAAGATAGCAGGGATGATATATTACAATCCACGGCCCTTTGTGCAAACTGGCATTGCATCACTAATTCCACATGTAGCGGACAATGGTTTTCCCTCGGACCACACTTTGATTTGCGCGGCCATCACTTTGCTGATCTATGCTTTTCATAAAAAACTGGCTATCGGACTGGGAGTGCTAACTATCTTGGTCGGACTGTCACGGGTAGCAGCAGGTGTGCATCATTTGGTGGATGTCTTGGGCAGTCTGCTCATCGCCCTGGCCGTGTTTATCGTGATAAAGCAATGGGTTATGCCACTGGTTACGAAATCTAAGCTATATAAAAAGTATCTTCCTCAGAATCGCTAAGAAATTCTTCAATTTTAAATGAGTAGTAATTAATAGTTGCAGATCTTTTTAGCGGCAGATGTTTAAATGCTAACATGTTAATCTGCTGACATGTGGTGACTTATCCACACCCCCGTCCGTTTTTTTTTTTGTTAAAAGGTGGTATAATAAAAATAGACCTGTTGCGCAATAATTTGCGTAACGAAATTTTCAGATTTTGAGATATAATTTTTCGGCTTAATGGAACTTTTGTAAGGATTTTATCCTCTAAATATCTCTTGAATTACTTTGTATCTACGCTCTTGCGTTAGTCCTCGATGGACTTGCAAGAGCATTTTTGTTTTTCCAAAAAATCCATCTATTGAATT
>CAIMIV010000047.1 GCA_903841185.1 uncultured bacterium | reverse complement strand
TAATTAAAAATTGAAAATTAAAAATTATAAATTTCTGTTTTTCATGGCTCTTTGCATGGTTCGGTTGTCCTCTCTTTTGGCTATATCAACACGTTTATCGAATTTCTTTTTTCCTTTTCCCAAGCCAAATTCTAGCTTTAGTAATCGTCTCTTAGTATACACGCGAATGGGGACTAATGTCAAGCCTTGTATGCGCACTTTGCCCATTAAATGCTTGATTTCCGATTTTTTTAGAAGCAGTTTTCTGGGTTGAGTGGGTTCGTAGTTTTTGATTTCTCCGGCTTGCTTGTAGGGGGTGATGTGGGCATTGGTGAGATAGAGCTCGGAGCCATGGATGGTGACAAAGCTTTCTTTGAGGCTAATGTGGCCCATTTTGACGGATTTAACCTCTTGTCCGCTCAAAACCAAACCCGCCTCATATTTGTCTGAGATATCATAGTCAAAATGAGCGCGTTTGTTACTGGCTAAAGTTCCCATAGAGATAGTTTATCATTTAAAGACGGAATAGTACAGTTTTTGTAGCTAAACTAAGGGGGCTTTATTGTATTGATTCTTGGGTAGAATTGTATTATACTTGATGAACTGATTATGGGAAAAAATAAAGCAAAGCTATGGAAAAAATCATTATCAAAGGGGCGCGTGAGCACAATTTGAAAAATATCAGTTTGGAGCTGCCACGCGACAAGTTTATTGTTTTTACGGGGATTTCCGGATCAGGGAAAAGCACCTTGGCTTTTGATACTATTTTTGCCGAGGGGCAACGCCGTTATTTGGAAAGCTTGTCTTCCTATGCCCGGCAGTTTTTGGGCCAGATGGACAAGCCGGATGTGGATTATATCGAAGGGCTGTCGCCGGCTATTTCTATTTCGCAAAAAGCCTCTTCGCAAAATCCACGTTCTACCGTGGGCACGGTGACAGAAATTCATGATTATTTGCGCTTGTTGTTTGCCAAAATTGGGATTCCGCATTGTGCGATTTGCGGGCGGGAAATCACCAAGCTTTCCCTGGATGAAATTGTGGATCGGGTGCTGGATTTAGGAATTTGTAAAGATGCGAAGGGACACCCAGTGTCCTTGGACACTGGGTGTCCAAGTAGGGAGATAGAAATTCTGGCTCCGGTGGTGCGGCAAAGAAAGGGTGAATATACGTCACTGTTGGAAGAAATGTTTAAACGCGGATTTTCGCGGGCGTATGTGAATGGGATGCCAGTGGAACTGGGCGTGAAAATGGAGGGCGTGGTGCAATTGGCGCGGTATAAAAAACATAATATTGATATTGTTATTGATAAAATAGCCATCGCGGAGGAAAATCTGTCGCGTATCTTTGAGGATGTGGAAAAAGCTTTGCGCTTGGCGGAAGGAATTATTAAAGTAAATTTCCAAGATACAAAAAACAATAACCAAATAAATCTCAATCCGCCAGCTGGCGGACAAATCTCAAAATCCAAATCAAGTGTGAAAATTACAAATCAATCGGTTGTTTATAATCAAAACTTGGCTTGTCCGGAACACGAGATTGAATTTCCACCGCTGGAACCGCGATTATTTTCCTTTAATTCACCATATGGAGCCTGTCCGGCTTGTGAAGGCTTGGGCACGAAAAAAGAAATTGATCCGGCTTTAGTCATTCCCGATCACACCAAGACCATTGCCGAGGGGGGGATTTTCCCGTGGAATTTTAAGAAAAATAATTATTACGGCGGAGTGTTGTTATCGGTATGTAAGCATTTTGGCATTGCGGACAATGTGCGCATCAAGGATTTGCCGGAGCGTAAATTAAATATTTTATTGTATGGAGCGCCCGATGCAACTGATATGATTTCACAAGAAGAAGCAGAGGAAGTGCCGATTCGAGTGCGGGCTAAGACGGGCACGACTTGGAATTTTTCCATGAGTTGGCGGGGGGTGACGGGCTTTTTGCAAGAACGTTATTTCAAGACCGAATCAGACGCAGTGCGCGAGGGGATTGAAAAATATATGTCACAGAACCCGTGCTCCACTTGCAAAGGCAAGCGCTATCGGACGGAAGTGCTGCTGGTGACCGTGGGTGGGAAAAACATCGCGGAAGTGTCCGACGTCAGCGTCTCAGAAACCTTGGTCTTTTTCCAAAAGTTGCATCTCAATAAAACCGAAGAGTTGATTGCCGGCAGGATTTTGAAAGAGATCCAGGCGCGTCTAGGTTTTTTGGAAAATGTCGGCTTAGGTTATTTGAATCTGTCCCGTTCGGCGGCCACCCTGGCCGGCGGGGAAGCGCAGCGGATCCGCTTGGCTTCACAAATCGGTTCTCAGTTGGTGGGCGTGCTCTATATTTTAGACGAACCCTCTATTGGCTTGCATGCACGCGACAACGCTAAGTTATTGCAAACTCTATTGCAATTGCGCGATATCGGTAACACTTTGATTGTTATCGAACATGATGAAGAAACGATGCGTGAAGCGGACTATCTGGTGGATATCGGGCCGGGGGCGGGAAGACTGGGTGGCGAGATTGTGGCTCAAGGCACACCGAAAGAGGTGATGCGCAACAAACAATCCTTAACGGCTAAATATTTGAATGGGGAATTGAAAATAGCAGTGCCCGGTTTTCGGCGGGCGGTGAAAAATAAAAAATGGTTGGTAGTGCGCGGGGCGCGGGAAAATAATTTGAAAAATATTACGGTGGAATTTCCCTTGAAAGTTCTGACAGTGGTGACCGGCGTTTCCGGTTCTGGCAAATCCACCTTGGTAGAAGATATTTTATATAAGACTCTCTCCAGCAAACTGATGCGCTCTTTGGAGCGTCCCGGCAAGCACACAGAAATTATCGGCCTCCAGCACATCAACAAAGTGATTATGATTGACCAGTCTCCCATTGGTCGAACGCCACGCTCCAATCCAGCTACCTATACCGGCCTATTCACTCCGATTCGAGAACTGTTCGCTTCGACGCGCGGAGCCAAGAGCAAGGGCTATGGCCCGGGGAGATTTTCTTTTAACGTCAAGGGCGGGCGTTGCGACAATTGCCAGGGCGAAGGGTATATTAAAATTGAAATGCAATTTATGCCGGATGTCTATTTACCGTGCGAAGTGTGCAAGAGTAAACGTTATAATCGAGAGACCTTGGACGTGCATTATAAGGAAAAAAATATTGCCGAGGTGTTGGCTATGACTGTGACGGAAGCGAAAGAATTTTTTGAAAATTTTCATGACATTCACGACAAACTAGCCGTGTTGGAAGATGTGGGACTGGGTTATATTCATCTAGGGCAATCTGCCACCACGCTATCGGGCGGGGAAGCGCAACGCATAAAATTGGCCACAGAGCTCGCCAGACGGGCTACCGGGGATACGATATATATTTTGGATGAACCGACCACCGGGCTCCATTTTGACGATATCAAGAAGCTTTTAGGAGTGTTGAATCGTCTGGTGGATGCCGGCAATAGCGTGGTGGTGATTGAACATAATATGGATGTGATTAAAACGGCGGATTGGATTATTGACCTGGGACCGGAAGGTGGCACAGAAGGCGGCCGAGTGCTGGTGGCCGGCACGCCGGAAGACGTGGCAACCTATCATGAAGTCAGTCATACGGCTAAATATTTGCGAGAATTTCTAAGAAAAAAATAGTGTGTATTTTAATATGGCTATATTAAATATAACTGAGAAAATAAATCAATTACCTCAAAATCCGGGGGTGTATATTTTTCGTGATGCCAAGAAGGTGATTTTGTATATTGGCAAAGCCACGAATTTGCGCAGTCGGGTGCAGTCCTATTTTCGTGGCGGGGAAACGCGGGGACACATCGAGGCGATGATGCCGAGCGTGGCTGATGTGGATTTTTTGGAAACGGATTCCGTGCTAGAAGCCTTGATTTTAGAAGCTAATCTCATCAAAAAGCACCAGCCTAAGTATAACGTCAAAGAAAAAGATGATAAGTCATTTAGTTATTTTGTCATCACCAAAGAAGAATTCCCGCGGGTGTTGATTGTGAGAAAAACAGATTTGGATATAGCCGATTCGAACCTACGAAAGAATGCGAATCTACGAACTAAAAACTACCTGCCTACCGGACAGGCAGGCGAAGTAAAAACTATTTTCGGTCCGTACACTTCAAAGAAGCAGATGAAAATTGCTCTGAAAATTTTGCGTAAGATTTTCCCTTTCCATTCCCGCGCCCAGCACACTGAACAAGGCTGTTTAGATTTTCAGCTAGGGAATTGTCCCGGGCCGTACGCAGGCGCCATTTCCAAAGCGGATTATGCTAAAAATATTCGGGGCATCCGAATGATTTTGCAAGGCAAGAAAAAGGGATTATTAACGAAATTGGAAAAAGAGATGACTGGATTGGCGAAAAAAGAGGAGTTTGAAAAAGCCGGAGAAATTCGCAATAAAATTTTTGCCTTGCAACATATTCGGGACGTGGCGTTGATTTCCGACCCTCACCCTCATCCGCCCTTCGGGCACCTTCTCCCAGAAGGAGAAGGGGTTATGAAAAAAACTTTTCGGATAGAGGCCTACGATATTTCCAACATCTCCGGTCAATATGCCGTGGGATCCATGGTGGTATTTGAAAATGTAGATACGCAAAGCATTGCGTCTGTACAACCTAATAAAAAAGAATACCGCAAGTTCAAAATAAAAACTGTAGTAGGAGTCAATGACGTGGCGATGATGCAGGAGGTGTTGCTGCGGAGATTGAAAAACAGTTGGCCGCAACCGGAACTGATTATTTTGGATGGAGGCAAGGGGCATCTGCACATGGCGGAAAAATTATTGCAAACATTAGGCTTAGTCATTCCACTAGTGGCTGTGGCGAAAGGTCCGACACGCAAAAAATTAGAATTGTTCAGGGCTAACTTAGAACAAGTTTCTAATACGATTGTCGGGAAACAAATCGAAACATTTTTGCAGGATAAAAATCTATTAAAATACATCACCGACGAAGCGCATCGCTTCGCCATTAGTTATCATCGTAAGGTCAGACAAGTGGAGTATTTAGGAGGGAAGGGGTAGTTAAGTTGCTTGCCTTTACAAAAGGAAAAAAATAGCCTAAACTGGTTACTTAGAAACTCATTATTGATTATACGCAATAATTTATTTTAAAAAGACTGTTTTTTGAGGCCTTAATTAGCACGGTTAAAGAAAAATAATGGAAAAAAGTACTGCAATCAAAAGAGATCATATTATTGTTCGGGGAGCACGGGTGAATAATTTAAAAAACATCGATATCGATATCCCGCGGGATAAGTTGGTGGTGGTGACCGGACTGTCTGGTTCAGGCAAATCTTCTTTGGCCTTTGATGTCATATATGCCGAAGGTAACCGGCGTTATTTGGAAGGACTATCTTCATATGCTCGGCAATTTCTGGACGTGGGCGCCAAGCCAGACGTGGATAAGATTGAAAATTTGAGCCCGACGATTTCGATTGATCAAAAAAGTTTGAGTCGCAGTCCTCGCTCCACGGTGGGCACGCTGACAGAAATGTATGATTATTTGCGTGTACTGTTTGCCAAAATCGGCGCACCGCATTGTCCGAAGTGCGGACAACAAATGTTGCGTAAAAATACCCAAGAAATTTTGGCGGAAATCTTGCTTTTGCCGGAAAACACCCAAATAGCTATTTTAGCTAAACTCAAGGAAAACGGAAAAAAATCCAAAGAAATGCTGCGTAATATTTCTCAGGTGGGCTATGCCAGAACTCGTTTCAATGGCAAGATTATGCTCGTGAATGAAGCTTTGCTTTTGGCCAGTGATCAGTTGGAGTGTCCAATTGAGGTGGTAGTGGATCGGGTGATGGTGAAATATAAAAATCCGGATAGCGAACGAATTATTGATTCTATTGAGACCGCCTTGAAATTGGGCAATGGGTCAGTGATTATTGCGATGGATAACGGCCAGGAGAGAACCTATAACAAGGATTTTGTGTGTCAGGAGTGCCACACGCGGATCGCGGAAATCACCCCGCGACATTTTTCGTTCAATAGTCCCGAAGGTGCCTGCCAACATTGTGCCGGACTGGGAATTACGAAAGAAGTGGATATTGATTTGGTGATGCCTAATAAAAATCTGACTCTTTTGGAAGGTGCTATTTTGCCTTGGAGTAAATCCAATGGTAGATCAGGCAGCCAGGGCGGGTATATGCATATCTTGGAAGTGCTGGGGAGGGAATATGGTTTTTCGGTGAATGTACCGGTGAAAAATCTCTCGACGGAAGCAATCGATATTATTTTCTATGGACCAGAAAAGAAAGAGATTTTAATAGAAGAAAGAGATGATATGGGTGGTACCAAAGAAGTGCGAGTTATTTTTGAAGGGGTAGTGCCGATTATCAAAAGAAAATATCAAGAAGCCACTTCGGATTATGTGCGCAGTGATTTGGAAAAGTATATGTTAGAGAAGGATTGTCCTGTTTGCGCGGGTCAACGGCTACGCCAAGAGTTCTTGGCGGTTTTAGTGGCGGGTTGTTCGATTAATGACGTGGTGGATATGAATCTGAAGAAATTGGCAGAATTTTTAAGAAATTTGCCGTATAAGCTAGGAAAGGATGATGCTAAAGCTGAAATTGCCTTGCCCCTGGCTAAAGAAATGTTACTTAAGACAGAGGCCTTGATCAATGTAGGGTTGGAATATCTGTCGCTTTCTCGAGGAGCCAATACGATTTCCGGTGGAGAAGCACAGCGTATTCGTTTAGCGACGCAAATCGGATCGGAATTGATGGGCATCACCTATGTTTTGGATGAACCGTCCATCGGACTGCATAATCGGGATACGGAAAAATTGATTGCCACCATGCAACTGTTACGCGAGGCGGGCAACTCCCTGTTGGTGGTGGAGCATGACGAGGATATTATTCGCAAAGCCGATTGGATCATTGATATGGGTCCGGGCGCGGGCGAAGAAGGCGGGCAGGTTATTTTTCAGGGGGATATTCAAAAATTAATGAAAGCCAAGACCTCCACCGCGCAATATTTGACAGGTAAGAAAAGGGTGACTGAAAAGAAAACGTATCGCAAGGGGAACAAAAAATCCATTGAAATCATCGGCGCTACCGAGCATAATTTAAAAAATATCGATGTGGAAATTCCTTTGGGAAAATTTGTTGCCATTACGGGTGTTTCCGGTTCGGGCAAGTCTACGCTAGTTTCCAGTATTTTGGCCAAAGCTTTGGCGAAACATTTTTTCGGCAGCAAGGATTATCCGGGAAAGCACAAGAAAATAAAAGGGCTGGGGAATGTGGATAAGGTTATTAGTATCAATCAGGCACCTATCGGTAGAACTCCGCGGTCTAATGCGGCGACCTATACGGGAGTGTTTTCCCTTATTCGCGATCTCTTCGCTGCCACGGAAGAAGCCAAAAATAGCGCCTATACCGCCAGCCGCTTCAGTTTTAATATGAAGGGCGGACGCTGTGAAATGTGTCAAGGTGAAGGTACGAAAAAAATTGAAATGCATCTTTTGCCGGATATGTATGTGAAATGTGAATCTTGCGGGGGCACTCGCTATAATCAAAAAACCCTGGATATTGAATATCATGGAGTGAATATTGCGGAAGTGTTGGACATGAGTGTGACATATGCTTTGCATTTTTTCAAAAAATCTCCGCTGATTGTGGAAAAATTGCGGACATTGGAGCAGGTGGGGTTGGGTTATTTGAAATTGGGGCAAAGCGCTACTAATTTGTCCGGTGGAGAAGCGCAACGTATCAAGCTGGCTACAGAGCTTTCGCGCAAATCTACCGGAAAAACACTGTATATTCTGGACGAGCCCACTATCGGATTGCACTTTGATGACGTAAAAAGACTCTTGGGTGTGTTGGATGCCCTAGTGGATAAGGGTAATTCGGTTTTGGTCGTGGAGCACAATATCGATGTGGTGAAAAATTCCGATTGGGTGATTGACCTGGGTCCGGATGGCGGCGATGGCGGTGGAGAAGTGGTATATGCCGGCACGCCGGACAAATTGAAAAAGGTGAAAAGAAGCTGGACGGCGAAATACCTGTAGGCAATTTTAAATTTTAAATTTAGAATTTTAAATTCTTTGAGTATATGTCTGACAAGCTGGTGCAATATATTCTTACGACCGTGGTATATTATGACGTGATGGATTATCCCATGACCTCCTTTGAGGTATGGAAATATCTAATTAGGATCAACAATGCACAGGTCACAGCTAAGGGTTGGTCCGCAGAAGAGCAGGAGGATTTTTCCTTAGCCAATGTCATTTCCTTATTGGAGACACATGAGAAAATTAAAAAATATATTGACAGTAAACAAGGTTATTATTTTTTGCGCGGCCGAGCGGAGCTATTGGAAAAACACTTGGAAAGAAACAAAATCTCTGAGAAGAAAATAAAAATAGTCTTGGCTGTGGCCAAGGTACTACGTTTTGTGCCGTATGTGCGCATGGTGGCCATTGCCGGCCGGCTGGCTCCTAAAAATGCTGAAAAGAGTAGTGATTTGGATTTGCTGGTGGCCGTGAAGCATGGAAAAATTTTCACCGGGAGATTGCTAGTGACTATCTTGGTGCATGTGTTGGGCAAGCGGCGCTACGGCCGGAAAATCACCGATCGCATTTGCCTCAATCATTTCATTACCACCAAGTTTTCTATTGCCGCGCGGGATTTATTCTCTTCTCACGAGTATGTTTTTCTAAAGCCGGTATTTGATAATGATTTTTTTCTGCTTTTTCAAAAAAATAACAGCTGGATCCAAGATTACCGCCCTAATTTTGCTCAGGCTGTAGATAATATTTCCCTACTGAAGGATAGTTCGATCAGTCGAACGGTCAGAAAAATCGGGGAAAAACTGCTTAAATCCTCCTGGATAGAGCGTCGACTGGGTGATTGGCAAAAAAACAAGATTGCCAAAAATCCCCAATCACAAAAAATCGGTGGGCTAATCCTTTGTTCGGACGAGGAACTGGCTTTTTGGCCTAATTTTGAAAAACAAGGCCCGGCGGTGTTCGAAAAATTTCAAGCAAAATTACGAATCATAATGGAATAAAAAAGACAAGGACCTTTTTTTCAAGAAAGATATTATTTAAGGCTTAATAGAAAATATGTAAGGATAAAAATGTCGATTTGGAGTATAATAGAAGGCATAATCGTAAATCATCTATTATGCTGAATAAAAAAAGTGTCCAAAGTGCGGAAAACTGCAGGCAGTAAAGAACGGAATATTC
>CAIMIV010000046.1 GCA_903841185.1 uncultured bacterium | reverse complement strand
TCTATGACCCGTCCGGAATTCATACCCTATCTAAAAAATTGCAAAGCGATTATCACGGACGAAGGCGGTATCACTTGTCACGCCGCCATTGTTTCGCGCGAACTCAAAATTCCTTGCATCATCGGCACCAAAATTGCCACGCAAGTGCTGCAGGACGGGGACTTGGTGGAGGTGGACGCGGATCAGGGGATTGTTAGAATAATAAAAAAAGCGTAATAAATAACCAGATAGAATAAGCTTATGAAAAATTTTGGAGAAACAATGTTGATGCCGCAAAATGTTGATGCTGAAAAAGAAAAAGGGAAAGAAAAAAAGGTGAATCTTAAAGAGATAAAGGTTTTTCGTGTACGCCATGGCAATTCAGAATATAAAGAAATACAGGAAAACACTCTTGAGCTTGCGGACGATGAGCTCGATCTCACTGAAAAAGGTATTAAGGAACTGGAGCAAACCGCAGAGCATTTAGCGAGCACGCTTAATCCGGAAACAGACGTGATAGTTATTGCCTCAAGCGAGCGGAGGCGGGCTGTCAGTTCGGCTGCTATTATAAAAAATAAGTTAGTAGATTCCGGCTTCACTATTTGGAATGATCCCGTTGCAGAAAAAGGTCGCAAAACAAGGACTGTCACAGGAAGACTTAATGATATGGAAATCATGGAACAAAAAAGTGGAAAAATTATTCCACCGTTAAGCAAAGATTATTGGGATGCCTCGGGTGATGTTTGGCAAGAATATATAAAAGAGGAATCTACAATTTCACCAAAAGATGTTTATCCAATGTGGCGTGATGGAAAAATAGAAAGATTGTCAGGTGATACATATACATCAGATTCCATCCAAGATATCAATCTTCGCTCTGCAAACCACTTGGCGTTACTAATGAGAATTGCCAAGAAATTTCAGCCAAGATTATCAGCGGATGGCAAACGATTAGTTATAATAGAAGCAGAACATGGGGAAAGTTTGAATGATTTTGCAAGTAAGGCTAAAGTCGAAAAAGCTGTCAGTCATGGAGGCTATATGGAATTAGCTGTTCCAATTGATTCAGATGAAATCAACGTTAAAACATGGGACATTAATGATGGCGAAAAAAGTGCCGAAACCGTGCATTTCGATGCCCAAAAAAGAAAGTTTATCTGATAAAAAACACTATGCGAGAATACAAGAGAGTAATGAATAGATCGTTCCCATTTTTTTAGTGGAAGTGGATGCGGACAATGGGGTGGTGCGGATTTTGGAGAAAATTAACTTAAAATAATATGTTAATTGAAAAATTTAATTTAGAAAAACATTTAGATTTGACTAAGGATCTTCCATTTTCGTATTTTTCTTCCTTGGCCTATTTGGATTGTGTTGCATATGTCCTGGAGAGAAACGGAAGTAAAATCGTGGTGAGTCAGGATATATATTACTCGCATGAATTCCCAGCTGTTTTTTTGCCAAAAAATAGGGAGGATAGGCGATTTTGTTCGGTGACTTTTGCAAGCGAAGAGGATGTGAAAAAGATTGAAGCAGATGGGATTGAGATTGTGGTTAAGAATGAAATTGCCACGGAATTCTTCTATGCAACAGAGGACTTTGTGAATTTGACTAAAAAAAGCTTCCGGGAAAAGGTGAAGCAATTCAAGAAACTGTATGCACACGAAATTTTTTATGATTATCCAAAAGAAAAAATCATGGAATTCTATGAATTATGGAAGGCGCAAAAAGACCGATCATCTGCGGATACATTTTATGAGAGTGAAGCATTCTTTCTGTGGCTTCTGGACAATCTTGAAAAGCACAATGTTAAGCAGGTCTATGTTGAAGTAGACGGAAAGCTGGTTGGACTAGCTTTTGGAATTGAGCATGGAAATGATAGCTGGGTTGGATTGCAACTTAAGGTTGATTATGAGTATAAAGGATTGAGTAGATTTATGCATCATGAGCGAGCTAAGCTTTTTCAAGATAGGAAGGAGTTTACAATTGGTTCGGGAGCGCATGAAAAAGGGATTGAGGCATATAAGAGAGATCTGGGCCCAATCAGAGAAAAGCAATATTATTATATTTTAACCAGATAAAAAAATATGAATATGGAAGAAAAATTTTTTCCACCGATGATTATGGAGAGGCCTAAAGCCGAACAAAAAGAAAATCAAGAAAGATTCATTGAGACATTGAATCAAGTTTCTCAAATAGAAAGTCTTTCCGGTCAGGAAGAAAAAATGCGACAATATATCGAAGGTGAATTGGAGAGGATGGCTGTGCAATCCGAGCGAGATGCAAAAGGAAATATTTGGATTCATTCGGATAGTCCGGAAGGAGAAATTCTCCTATGCGCACACATGGATAAGGTTGGCAAGGGCTGTTCCGTTGAAAATGAAGGCGGTCGAGTCAAGGGAAGATTTGACGATGCTTTTGGGATTAGTGCAATTCTAGAGGTATTAAAGAATGGAAAACGACCATCCGCGTTGTTTACTGTTGAAGAGGAATGTGAGACTGAAGTTGCAAATGAAGCGGGCGAAATTGGGATGAAAATGAGAGATTTGGGCGCGACTGGTTTCAATGCGGGTGCTAATTTTGCAGTTGGAAGAATAGAGGACGGAGAAGTCAGAAAACCAAAAATGGTGGTCAATGTTGATGTGTCTGCAAAAGCAAGTATTGGCGAGGGTCCTTTAATATATCAAAGCTGCACTCCGTTCGGAACAAATACTTTTCGCTTTCCATCCGGCGCACTTAAGGATGTAGTGAGAATTGTTAATAAAAATGAGATGGGCGCGAAAGTTATTCATGGCGGTGCAAACGATGCAATTGAATTTACTTTTGCAAAAAATGTTGGAGTTGTCACCGTTCAAGTGCCTGTTGAAAATATGCATTCAACAAATGAACTTGCTGACTTGGGAGACATGAGGAAAGCAATAGCTATAATTGAATTAATATTGGATAAGCACGCTGAAATTAAAGAAGAAAATGAAATCCCAACGCATGCGATTAGGGATAATGCGATTAGCTTATGACAATGTGAGTGCTGAGTATTGTAGAGAGAAATACAAAATAAATTAATATGCATGGAAAAGAAAAAATTCAAAATATTGCTGATTAACTTAGGCTATTGTACCGGCATCAATGGATTCTTTTGGCAATATATCGCCAAGATGCATCGCTACATCTATCTGCCCCGGACGATTGAGAAAAATATTCTGCAAAAATTACAAAACATCATTGCCAAGGAAGACCCGGACATCATTTGTCTGGTGGAAATCAAAAAGGGGAAACAAGTCCGATCGCTCATTAGCGAAGATTATTTGTTTTATGATGTCAAAACTAAGTATGGCGAAAAAAGTTTGCTCAAGAAGATGCCTTTCTTCTACAACAAGGGGAATGCCTTCATCGCTAAAGAAGATTTTTCCTTTCAAGCACATTATCTGCAGCACGGCACCAAGCGCTTGGTCTATGAGATTATTCTACCCAACAAGATCAGCTTGTTGCTGGTGCATTTTTCCCTGACAAAACGCGTGCGGAAAAAACAATTTCAATCCATCACGCAATTACCCCTGGCGCATAAACAATTCATCGTGTGTGGTGATTTCAACGTCTTTGGCGGCCTGGGCGAGCTGGATCAGCTGGTGGAAAATTCCAATTTGCAAATTATCAACCCCGCCCCCACGTTTCCGGCTTTCAGCCCTTCCAAATCCCTGGATTTGTTTTTGTGCAGCCGGGACATCCCAGCCAGCGCACGAGTGCTGGACGAAAAAGTCTCTGATCATTTGCCGGTAGTTTTGGAAATTATGGCTTAAAATATCCTATAGTATGAAGTAATTATGATTTGGACTAATTTAACTTGTCACTTATTTCATTTTTTGTTACAATGAGGATATTGAGCAACTGCCTAACATCTCCCCGCCATAAAATGGCTTGCCGGCTGAAATTCTGAAATTCCGGCTGCAAAACCCGTAAGTCTCGTCAGGTTGTCACAAACAGCCATTCCTCAACTTTCAGGTTTTTCGCTCGGAATTTCAGGATTTCAACTCGACAGGAGATATTAGATAGTTGCTAAATTGAAATTAAATGGGTCTGGAGCTTTTTTGAAAAAAGCGCTAGTAATAATGGGGGTACTAAAATAATGAAAGTCATATTACTGCAAGATGTCAAAGGTTTGGGGAAAAAAGGCGATCTCAAAGAGGTGGCGGAGGGTTATGCTCGCAATATGCTGTTTTCCAGAAAATTAGCCGAAATTGCTACTGATAGTTCGGTGCGAAAAATCACGGCGATTAAAAGCAAACAAGTGGAAAAAGAACAACTGGATTTGGAAAAAACTCAGGATCTGGCGAGTTCGTTGGAAGGTATGTCAGTGACTATTCTGATGAAAGAAAAGAACGGCAAACTGTTTGGCTCGGTGCAAGCGAAAGATATTGTCAGTGCTTTGAAAAAAGAAGGTATTTTGATTACGGAAAAGACCATTATGCTGGAAGACCATATCAAGGAATTAGGAGAATATGAGGTGGCCGTTCATTTGGACCATGCCATTGAAACTAGTGTCATGGTAATTGTGGAGGGGGTTTAGGGGATTTTTTTGAAAACTAGCTAGGAACTCATTTACAAGCTCCATATTCTACTGCGAAATTTAAATTTCTCGCAACGAAAGAGAGTTTGCAAATAAGCTCTAAAGTCGCAGGGGAGGCGGCTTTTTCATTTGTAAAAAAATAATTTAATTTTTTATAATTTTATTTTTATGAAGAACAGGAAATACATTTTTGTTGTCGGGGGAGTGATGAGTGGGGTAGGGAAAGGCATTACGACGTCTTCTGTCGGAGCTATTTTGAAAGCACGCGGTTTCAACGTGACTGCTCTCAAAATCGATCCCTATATCAATGTCGATGCAGGTACGATGAATCCCACGGAACACGGAGAGGTTTTCGTTTTGAATTCCGGCTTGGAAACTGATCAGGATATGGGAAACTATGAGCGCTTTTTGGGCATCACTCTGCCGTCAGAAAATTATATGACCACCGGTAGTGTTTATGAATCGGTGATTCACAAAGAGAGAGACTTGAAATACAAAGGGAAATGCGTGGAAGTGGTTCCGCATATTCCGCTGGAAGTCATTGAGCGCATTGAATTGGCTTCGGAAAAAGCCAAATCAGATATCACCATCATTGAAGTGGGTGGCACTGTGGGAGAATATCAAAACATTCTTTTTCTGGAAGCGGCCCGCATGATGAAAATCAAATATCCGGATGATGTTTTGACGATGATGGTGAGTTTCTTGCCATTGCCTTCCAAGGTTGGAGAAATGAAAACCAAGCCCACGCAATATGCCGTGCGGACCTTGAACAGCGCCGGCATCCAACCAGATTTCATAATTGCCCGAGCGGAAACCTATTTGGATCAACGAAGGAAAGAAAAGATTGCTATGTTTTGCAACATTCCCGAACGCGATGTGATCTCCGCGCCGGACATCGATAGTATCTACGAAGTGCCGATTAATTTCGAACGCGATGATTTCAGTCGCTTAATTCTGAAAAAATTAGGATTAAAATATAACAAAACCGATCTGACGAAATGGTATGATTTGATGGAGAAGGTTAAACATCCCAAGCAAACCGTCAAGATTGGAATTGTAGGAAAATATTTTGATACCGGAGATTTTGTTTTGTCCGATGCCTATCTCAGCGTGATTGAGGCGGTGAAGCATGCTAGCTATTTTCATAAGGTAAAGCCTCAAATTGATTGGCTGAGCAGTGAGGTGTACGAAAAAAATCCGGAGAAGTTGAAAGATTTGCTTCAATATGATGGCATCGTTGTTCCGGGCGGTTTTGGTTCACGAGGAATCGAGGGAAAAATTAATGTGATTAAATTTTTACGTGAGGAAAAAATTCCTTTCTTGGGCATCTGCTATGGCATGCAATTAGCGGTCATTGAATTTTCTCGCAATGTTTTGGGTCTCAAGGATGCTAACACCACG
>CAIMIV010000045.1 GCA_903841185.1 uncultured bacterium | reverse complement strand
GAATATTCCGTTCTTTACTGCCTGCAGTTTTCCGCACTTTGGACACTTTTTTTATTCAGCATAATAGATGATTTACGATTATGCCTTCTATTATACTCCAAATCGACATTTTTATCCTTACATATTTTCTATTAAGCCTTATTTTCTAGCAACTGCATTATTATGAAACCATTTATATACTAATCATTTATTCACGGTCGTGAATAAATGATAAACAAAAAAACAAGAGACCTGAATTCTTGTTTTTTATATTTTTGAATTGTGCCTTGGGGGAGACTCGAACTCCCACAACATTTCTATTACATGCACCCTTGTCCCGCACTATCCTGCTATATTTTGTGGGCGCGGAGAGACTCGAACTCTCACGACATTACTGCCACATTGCACCCTTGCCCAGCACCAATTTGTGGGGATAGAGAGACTCGAACTCTCACGGCATTACTGCCACATGCACCTGAAGCATGCGTGTATACCCCTGCCTGCCGGCAGGCAGGAATTTCACCATCTTTTTTATATGTGCCTTGGGGGAGACTCGAACTCCCACAACATTTCTATTACATGCACCTGAAGCATGCGTGTATACCAATTTCACCACCAAGGCAATAACAATTTACTTCACCCAATATTTGTCCCGGATTTCTTTATCATCTTCTTCTTTTTTCTCCTCTATTTTCATTTTAGCCATCTCTCGCAGTTTTTGCAAATCTTCTTGCTCCAATTCTTTGGCGCGAGTCAATAAAAATCCTTTTTCATTCTTAGCGGAATGTTCAATCACCTCAGACAATAGCACATCCAGAATGGCGCCGATTTTCGGTCCCGGCTGAAAACCCAGTTCCCCGATCAAATCCGAACCGTTGATTCTCAGCATTTTCACAGACACCGCGTCGTGCGAAAGCTTCTCAACCATATATTCCAGATGCCGCAATTTATAGGGCTTCGCTTTAGGCACGCCCGACCCCAGCCGATCCGCCACCCGCACATCAATCAAGTCTTGCATATTTTCCAGTCCCACTTTCTGAATCAAGCGGCGTACCGAACTTTCCCCCACTTCTTCCGGGTTATAATAGAACATATGGTTTTCCACCAGCATGCGCACCTTTTCCGTGACCTCCTTGGAAAAACGCAATCGACGCATGATGGTTTCTGTTACTTTGGCTCCCAGATAATCATGGTTGTAGAACGTGGCTTCCTCACCTTGCCCCCGTTTGGCTTGCGGCTTGGCGATATCATGGAACAGCGAAGCCAGGCGCACCTCTAGTTTTGGCGACGGACAATGCTTCAGGGCCAACAAACAGTGTTTATAGACCGTATATATGTGATGATGGCTTTGCGCCACTCCTACGCCCGTTTCAAGCTCAGGGATGACATATGCCAGAAGACCTGTCTCGTGCAACATGTCGATTCCCCCGGCCGGGTCATCTGAAAGAATTATTTTCACCAGTTCGTCCTTGATCCTCTCCTGGGAAATGTGCTGCATATTCTCTTTCAAATTCACAATCGCCGCATAGGTGGCCGGCTCAATTTGAAAACCCAGCTCGCTGTGAAAACGAATGGCCCGCATCATGCGTAAGGCGTCTTCGTCGAAACGCTCTACAGGATTGCCCACCGTACGGATTATTTTATTTTGCAAATCCTTTTGCCCGGCATAGAGATCAATGATTTCGTAATCCGAATTTGCGATTTTCAGAGCCAGCGCGTTGATGGTGAAATCGCGCCGACTCAAATCCTCTGCCAAGGTGTCCGCAAACCGCACTGCGTCCGGACGGCGCTTGTCCGAATATTTTGATTCTACCCGAAACGTCGTCACTTCCACCACGTCATATTCAAAATCCCCCGGACTAAACCGCGCCACTTTCACGCCTACGGTGCCGAAGTCATTTTCATAAAAACTCTCCGGAAAAAGACTTTGCACCTGCTCCGGCTTGGCATTGGTCGTCACGTCCCAGTCCCGCGGAGTACGTTGCATCAACAAATCACGTACGCACCCGCCCACGACATAGGCTTCGAAGCCCGCTTTTTCGATTGTCCGCAAAACCTCGGTGATTTGAGATGGGATTTTTTTTATCATACTCGTTCCAATTGTGCTCTCATCAAGAATCGAACTTGAATCTAAGGCTTAGGAGTCCCTTGTTCTATCCGTTGAACTATGAGAGCTTTTTTATTATTTGAGACTTAATAAACTCTATCATACTCATGATAAGTTTGAAAGAGTCCCCACTTTTTGTCACTCTTATCCGACACATGCCATACTGAAGCTTACCCTGCTTCTTGCCCCGCAAAATATCAACACCTAAAATATCTGCCGCCTTTATTTTACATATTTCTGCCCAATATTTTTTTGCTTCATCAACATTAATACCTTCATATATCCGAATGGAAACACGCAGATCTCTTTCGCTGATACCTATCTCCCTCAAGCATGAGAGTGAAACTTGTATTAAAGCTGGATCGCTATTGATAAGATTAAATTCTTTTTTTGTTCCTTCGCCCCAATAAATAGCGGCTAATATAAAAAGCTTATCTCTTTTCCCAACTTTTTTCAATAGTTCTTTCGCATTGAGTTCCGATTTTTTCCAAAGCGCATCAGCTCTCTTAATACTTCCGCCTTGTTTCTGCTTCAGGGCTTTAACATATTCAGGAGACACAATGATATTCTTTGCAAATCTATGCACCGTGGAAACTCTTCGATTTAAAACATTACCAATTTCTAGCAAACTGTGTCCGGTTCGCCTCATTTGCGCTATTTTTTGTATTTCACTTTGTGTAACTGGTTTTCCTCTCATGCCTTAATCATAATGGAAAAAACAAAAAAGTTCAAGGACTGAATGTGAATACCAACGGTGGACCATATCGGAATCGAACCGATTGCCTCTTCCATGCCATGGAAGCGCTCTACCAAGTGAGCTAATGGCCCGCAACATATGAATCATACCAGCTCTGTCAGCTTAGTCAATCCACAATAAGATCCTAAATGATAACTAGTCCTTAATTAAGGCTAATTTAAGCCATTTTGCAAAGTTTTTTGCCAGTCAAGAAAATCGTCCCAAGACTATCTGAATTATACAACAAAAGATATGATTTGTCAATCAACAGAGCCTACTTCTATCCTCCTAGTTTTTCACTATCAACAGAATTGTTCCACGTGGAACAATTACTCAGAAATAACCTGCTCCCCTATATCATCTGCGCGCAAAAAATGTTCCACGTGGAACATTTTTCCAAAATTCACCCTAACCGATCATTGATTTAATCTTATTCACAATCTGGCAATTTCTAACACAATAGTATTTAGACTTTTTTTGGCTGAAATAAAGTTCTTAAAAAAACTTCTAGCCCCACCAGCGGCAGCACTAGTTATTCCCATTGATAATATGTTCCACGTGGAACAATCACGCCAGTTAAAAATCAACTTTCTAAATAATGATCTTCCTATCCCTGATTGCCGTTATTATTTCTTAAATCAAGCCGATTCAGTTTTATTGCGGTTATTTTGCTATTCATCAAAATCCATGTTCCACGTGGAACATGGATGTGCATTCTTTAAAGCAACTTTATCTAATATATTGCAAATTGTTCTACGTGGAACAATTTCCCTTAAAAAATCCTACTATCCCTAACTGCCATAAACTTATTAAATTTTTATCCCTAAGAATAAGCCCTTTTTATTATCTTTCAAATTATCAGAGAAAAGACTATTTATTACAAATGTTCCACGTGGAACATTTACAAGAAAATGGCTTGTAAAATATCTATATAGACATCCTTTTTTAGCTGGAAAGCAGGGAAGAGGGATTAACAAGCATGGTGAAATATTGTTCCACGTGGAACAATATTTGGAAGATACTAGTTGCAACCGCAGATAATGTTTCACGTGGAACAATTTTCCAGCCTGGATGATTAGCTGACCCACACCTTGAGTTGACATTGCAATGTATTTATGTTATAATTCAACTAAGTTTTTCTTTTTCGGTTTGCATTCGGCACAGCTTCATTTAGAGCCTCGAATTCTTGACTTCAATTTGTGCATGCATCCACCAACTATCGATAAAAACGACCTGGGATGTTTTTTTAGCAATTCTTTTCTGTAATGCCTATTTTTTAAAGCTATCAGCGTAGGTAAGTTTGATAATTTCGGCTCCTGCGGCATTTTCAGAGGTGGCCTTTTTCCCGCTTCTAAAACCCTGTATCCATGGGCTCAAAATGACACAAAAAAAGACGGGCTTCGCGCTCGTCTTTTTTTATTTTACATTGCCTTTTTTTACAAGACCGTCGTCGCCGCCACCTTGTCACCCGACTGAGGCTTCATCACTCGCACTCCTTGCGTCGCTCGGCCGAGAGTAGGAACACTCTTCAATGGAATTCTGATAATCTGACCCTTGACGGAACTCAAGATGAGATCCTCCTCCATTTGATCCATATTTACAATATTAGCTCCCACCACGTTGCCAGTCTTGCTGGTGACGTTGGCAGTCTTTATTCCAGAGCCGCCGCGCTTTTGAATCTTGTAAGCTTTCAGATCAGACCGCTTGCCATATCCGTTTTCTGTAATAATCATCAGTTGATTGCCTTTTTGATTTTTGAAAACGGCATCCATACCCACCACACTGTCATCTTTACGCAACTTGATACCTCGTACACCTGTCGCACTGCGTCCCATGGCTCGCACATCAGCCTCCTTGAAGCGAATGGCTTGACCCTTGGAAGTAGTGATAATGATTTCATCCTCTCCTGTGGTGGCTTCGACCCATTTCAGGGTGTCACCCGTAACCAAATTTATTGCAATCAAGCCACTGCGTCTAACGTTAGCGAAATCTTCCATTGGCGTTTTCTTTACTGTACCAAGCTCGGTGGTCATCAAAAGATATTTGAATTTATCTTCTTTTACAAACGGCACAATCGCAGTCACCGTTTCTTCCTGAGAAAGTTGTAGGAAATTAATCACTGATTGTCCCTTAGCGATACGAGAAGAGGTTGGAATTTCATAGGCCTTGGTTTGGAAAACTTTTCCTGAATCCGTGAAGAACAGCAGGTCATCATGAGTCATTACAGCCAGCACTTTCTTTATACCATCTTCCTCCTTGGTGACGGCGCCGATAACACCTTTACCTCCGCGCTTCTGCACTTTATATACCGTCGGATCCATCCGCTTGATGTAACCATGCTCCGTGATAGTAATGATCGCTTCTTCATTAGGTACAAGATCTTCTTGCTTGAATTCACCTACGCCGGAATTAATCACTTTCGTTCTTCGCTCATCGCCAAATTTTTCCTTCACACGCAACAGTTCGTTTCTCACGATATCCAAAATCTTCTTTTCACTTTTGAGAATTGCCTCCAATTCCTTGATGAGCGCTAATTTTTCTTTTAATTCATCTTCAATCTTTTTTCGCTCCAGACCGGCTAGAGTTTGCAAACGCATTTCCAAAATGGCAGTAGTTTGCCGATCGGAAAATTTGAATTTTTTCATCAAATTCACGTGGGCCAACTCTCTGGTTTGTGATTTTTTGATAGTCTCGATAATTTCATCAATGTGATCTAGCGCTTTTTTTAATCCTTCCAAAATATGCGCTCTGTCTTTGGCTCTATCTAGTTCAAATTGCGTTTTGCGGGTTATGACAATTTTTCTATGCACAATGTAATATTCCAGAATAGCTTTGAGATTGAGGACGGTCGGCTCAATACCATCCACCAAGGCTAGCATATTGACGCCGAAATTTTTTTGCAAATCCGTCAGAGAATAGAGCTTGTTCAAAACCTTTTGCGGATAGGCATCTTTTTTCAGATCAATCACCAAGCGCACACCATCCTTATCGGATTCATCTCGGATATCCTTGATGCCCACAATCTTGCCTTCATGCACCAGATCAGCCATCTTCTCAATCATGGCCGCTTTGTTGGTGGCGTAGGTCATCTCGGTAATCACAATCTGGAACGCGCCAGCCTTGGTTTCACAAATATCCGCTTTGGCGCGAGTCAAAATTTTTCCTCTACCTGTTCGATACGCCTCCACAATATCAGCTTTGTTATAGATAATTCCTCCAGTCGGGAAGTCTGGCCCTTTGACAAATTTCGCCAAATCTTCGATAGTCGCTTTCGGATTATCAATGAGATGGGAGATGGCATCAATCAATTCGCCTAGATTATGCGGGGGAACATTGGTAGCCATACCCACGGCGATTCCCATACTGCCATTCAATAAAAGTTGGGGCAAGTTGGCAGGCAAAACGGTCGGTTCATGGTGCTGTCCATCAAAGTTCGGCACGAAATTAACCGTATTTTTATCAATATCAATCAACATCTCTTCCGCCATAGCGGACAGTTTGGCTTCCGTATAACGATAAGCCGCCGGCGAGTCGCCATCCATCGAACCAAAATTTCCTTGACCTCGCACCATCGGATAACGCAAAGAAAAATCCTGCGCCATACGCACCATCGAATCATACACGGCGACGTCACCATGCGGATGAAACTTTCCTAACACCTCTCCAACCACTGTAGCTGATTTTCGAAATTTCGCCGTGGAGCGTAGACCCGTATTCCACATGGAATACAAGATTCTTCTGTGCACCGGCTTCAAACCATCGCGCACGTCCGGCAAGGCTCGAGAGACGATGACGCTCATAGCATAATCCAAATAAGACTGGGACATTTCCTTAGTAATCTCTCTGGTTTGTATGTTTCCAATTTCCATAGCCGTTCCTTCATTTTTCCTCTGCATTATATTTAACCTCAATATAATGAACAAGCAAAAACTTTTTATTATTTAAATAAATTATCTTTCATTTTTAATTTTAACAGCCTCTCGCTTCTGGTTCTATTGTGTCGGAAAAGAAGCAGAATTACTATTCCCCACAGGGGCTTTTTCTGTTGCCTTATTGGTGACTGTTTCTTCTGCACCACTATTCATGGTTGCTCCAACGCTAGCGCTACTATCTTGAATATCTTTTACGGTTTGTTGCATGGTATTTTTCTGTTGTTCGATTTCCGCCCCTAAGCCATCGAGGTTCACGATTTGCTTGATGTCCTCTGATTTATTAGTGTTGCCCACCTGCAGGGAAAAAACCCACAGGATGATAATGAAAAACATAGAAATAAATACCGAAAACCAGACATATCGCAATCGGATATGCTCAGGTTCTTTTTTGATAGCTTCTATTTTTTCAGCTAAACCCATATAATTATTAATCTATTGACATAACTATAACCTCCATGCGTTTTTCTTCCAAATCTTTCTTCTTGATGTTTAATTTAAAGGTTTTTGTGGCAGTACAATTTCCTATCTCGCTACAGAATTCTTTTTCATCCGCGATATCAACTGTCGTTCCATTCATCTTATAATGCATTGGGATGATGATTTTCGGCTCCAGTTTTTTTATTATTTCGATGGCTTTTTTCGCATCAATAGTATAACCTCCTCCAATCGGAATCATCAAAATATCCACACCGTCAATCTCATCCAACTGCTTTTCCGTTAAGTCTGTTCCCAAGTCACCCAAGTGACAAATGCGGATATCCTCCGTCTCTATTAGATAAATATTATTTTTTCCTCGGTCTTGTCCTAAGTTAGCATCATGATAAGAGGGGATGCCGACAATGTTGATGCCTTTAATGGAATATTCTCCGGGGATATTAACCACCACCGGGTTTCCCTTGAGCGCTTCCACATTGTTATGGTCCGGATGATCATGTGTGACCAGGACGATGTCTGCTTGCCCTTGTGGTGGACGAAGACCGATGGACTTATCAAAAGGGTCAATGAAAGCATTTACGTCTTCCTGGCCCCTCCCAGCGGGCTTGGTGGTTATCTTAAAACAAGAATGTCCATAATATTGAATATTCATAATCTCTTTTCTTTTATTGTTACATAGCTATTTTAGCATACCCAGATTAGGCTGTCGAGAAATCCGGCGATTTGGCCTTGCCAAATTAAGTCATCTGCGCTATACTGCATTTAGAGTTAATTATTAAGACAATTGAATATAGAGATGCCTGCTTGCCCTCTGGGGCAAAAAGCGCCAATCTCTTTGAGAAGAGTTCTTAGTAATTTCCTTATGCCAAAGGATTTTTTTTGTTTTATCCCTCAAAAAAACAAACAACATCCCTTAATATTTAATGCGATTGGATGTTATCGCAAAACACTATTAAACATTATGCCCAATATTTTGGACAAATTGGCCACTGAGGTGGACAAAATAGACGTTTCCAAGACTAATCAGTCCGTCATTGCAGATGACGTGGAGATGTCTCCAATGGAAGAGCTGCTGCAAAGCAGCGAATTATCCTTCCCGAAAATCAATGAAGTGGTAGAAGGAAGAGTGATTGAGGTGTCTTCTAATGCCATCTACCTAGATATCGATCCTTTCGGCACTGGAATTGTCCTGGGAAGAGAAATTAAGGATGGCATGGGATCAGGAAAACTGAAAGAAGGCGATCTCGTTTCCGCTACCATTATCGATTTGGAAAATGAAGATGGCTATATCGAACTTTCTGTGCGAGAAGCTTCCTATGAAAAAGCTTGGGAGGATATCGAAAGCAAGCGTGATACGCAAGAAAAGATTAGCACTAAAGTGCTTAGCGCCAACAAGGGAGGGCTGCTTATTGAAGTAAATGGCATTTCCGGTTTCTTGCCGGTGTCTCAGCTGGCTAGTAAAAATTATCCGCGCGTGGATGATGGCGATAAGAACAAAATTCTCACCCTACTTAAGCGACTAGTGAATCAAGAGTTGGAGGTGCGGATTTTGGATGCAGACAGAGCTTCTGAAAAGCTGATTGTCAGTGAAAAAGCTGCCCAAAGTGAAAAGGATAAGGAAACTATTTCTAACCTCAAGGTCGGAGACGTCGTAGAGGGAGAAATCAGCGGAGTCGTAGACTTCGGTGCTTTCGTGAAATTCTTTCAACCTAATCCGGAAAAAGATAAGCCGACTGAAGAAGATAAACTAGAAGGACTAGTTCATATTTCCGAACTGGCTTGGCAACTGATTGAAAACCCGCGAGATATCACAAAAGTAGGGGATAAAGTACAAGCCAAAATTATTGGCATTGATAACGATAAGATTTCTCTTTCTATCCGGGCTCTACAGAAAGATCCATGGAGTATTGTAGAAGAAAAATACCACATCGGCGACACAGTGAAGGGAATAGTCAATCGCATCAATCCTTTTGGAGCCTTTGTTTATCTAGACCGCGACATCCATGGATTGGCTCACGTTAGTGAAATGTCAGAAATGTTCCCAGGTAAGAACATTGATGAGGTTATCACTACCGGCCAAGAATATGATTGGAAAATCCTTTCTATCGAAGCCAAAGATCATCGTATGGGACTAGTTTTAGTGGATAAAAAAACTAAAAAAAGTGCCCCAGTCAAAGAAACAGCGAAGACTGAAGTTGTAGAGGAAAAGAAATAATCTAATGAATTAGTTTATGTTTCCAAAAAAAGCCCTGACCATGGTGTCAGGGCTTTTTGCTATTTCCTTGATTTCTCCCGCTAATTATAGTATACTCATCTAATATTAAGTTATATAAAATTATGCAAAAATCCAATCAAATCATCATCTCCTTCAACGGGCAGGAAGGGTCAGGCAAAAGCACCATCGCCACGTTGCTGGCCGAAAAATTACAAATACCTCGCTTCTATATGGGTCAAATTTTCCGGGATATGGCAAAGGAACGAGGTTTGACTCTGCAGGAATTCAGGAAAATTTGTGACAATGACCCCAGCTTCGACAAGGAAATCGATGCTTATGTCGCCTCTCTCCCGACTAAAGAAGTCAGTTTTGTTATAGAAGGTCGCACGGCGTGGCATTTCATCCCGCAATCCATAAAAATTTATTTAAAAGTAGACGCTAAAGTCGCCGCGGAAAGAATTTTTAAAGGGCTGGAGGAAAAAAATAACCGCGGCAATGAAGACGTTAACCTCACTACTGTTTCCAATATTGAAAGTAGCATCTTGCAGAGAAGAAAAGAAGATAGTGAACGGTATTTTTCTCTGTACGGTATTAACCAGGACGACGTGAACAACTATGATCTCGTCCTCGACACCACGCATCTAACTATCACTGAAGTTTTTGAAAGCATTATGACTTTTATTCATGAAAAATCTCGCTAAACAATTTCAAAATGTCTCCCACCAACACCAGTTGTGGGGGAAGCAGTCCAAAATCGTGCTGGGCGTTTCCGGCGGAGCTGATTCAACTTGTCTTTTGGCTATTTTTTCCCAACTAAAAAAAACCTATGACCTGGAGCTGATTATTGCCCACGTTAACTATGGTTTACGGGGAGCAGAGAGTGAGACTGATGAAAAGTTTGTGAGAGAATTGGCTAGTAAGTACGGCTTAGAAATTTTGGTTCTCAATGTTCAACCTCATCCGGCGCCTTGCGCCACATTCTCCTTAACTCAGGAGAAGGGAATTGGGAAAATTCCTTCGGAAAATGAATTACGCGACGTGCGGTATGCTTTTTTTGAAAAAATTAGAAGCGCCCATAAATTCGACTTGATTGCCGTAGCCCACAATCTCGATGACCAAGCAGAAACCTTTCTGATGCGCATGCTGCGCGGTTCCGGCCTAAAGGGTCTTGGCGCCATGCAATTCAAATCAGGGCGTCTTATTCGACCCCTTCTGGCCACGCCCCACAGCGAAATTCTAAGTTATTTAAATCAAAAAAAACTCGGATATCGTGTGGATAAGACCAATTTCACCCTAGATTTCTACCGCAACAAAATCCGCCAGCAGTTGATTCCCTTACTCGAGGCCGACTATAATCCCAACATTAAGAAAACTTTATTTAATGCCACCTTATCAATTAGCGAAGATGAGGCTTTTTTAGAAAGTGCGGCGGAAAAATATTTGCCGGAAAAAGACAGTCTGTCTATCAAGAAGATTAACGAATTGCATCCGGCAATGCAAAAAAGAGTGCTGCGAAATTTTATTGCCAGAAAAAAGCTGGATAAAAAGAATCTTCATGCCGCTCATATCGAAGAATTATTAAAGATAATCCGCAGCACCAAAGGCAAAAATCAGATTATTTCATTGGAAGGGTTGAAAATCATCAGAAAGAATGATACAGTAACTATTAGTAAAATATAAAAATTTATTTTAAAATTGAATTCCTGCTTTATACTGCTCTTGGGCAACCCAGCAGTTGTAAATTTTGTAATTCTCCATAAAAAAATATGAAAAATTTAAGTAAAAATATTGGCTTAGTTGCACTGACTATCTTGCTTATTCTTGGTCTTTTTGTGTTATATAGCGGACCAAAAGAAAAGCCGACGGAGATTTCTCTCAGCGACCTCGTCTCCCAAATCAATGCCGCGTCTATCAAGGAGATCGTGGTGGATGAGGATAGCTTGCTTATTTCCATGAAGGATGGCAAAAAAGAAACCTCCGTGAAGGAAAGAGAGGCTGGCCTAACAGATTCATTAAAAAATTACGGTGTTAATCCGGAAAAATTAGCAGAAGTGAATATTAATATTAAAAGCAATGCTTCTTCCTCTTTTTGGCTCGGAACCGTCTTGCCCTTCCTTTTGCCATTCCTGCTGATTGCCGGGTTTATCTGGTTTATGCTCAAACAAGCGCAAAAAGGAAACAATCAAGCGCTTTCTTTTGGAGCCTCGCGAGCGAGAGTAATTGACCCTAAAGATAAGCGATTTCGCACCACTTTTAAAGATGTAGCTGGATCCAAAGAAGCTAAAGAAGAATTGTCAGAAATAGTCGAATTTTTGAAAAGTCCCAATAAATTTCTCAAACTGGGAGCCAAAATTCCTAAGGGCGTGCTCCTTTTGGGACCTCCGGGAACAGGGAAGACGCTGATTGCCAAAGCGGTAGCCGGCGAGGCCAATGCACCTTTTTTCAATATTTCCGGAAGTGAATTCGTGGAAATGTTTGTGGGCGTAGGGGCTTCTCGCGTGCGCGACCTATTCAAGCAGGCCAAAAAAAGCTCCCCCGCGATTGTTTTTATTGATGAAATTGATGCCGTTGGACGTCATCGTGGAGCCGGCCTGGGTGGTGGCCATGATGAACGCGAGCAAACCCTCAATCAAATCCTAGTAGAAATGGATGGTTTTGATACTAATACTAATGTAATTGTGATTGCCGCCACTAACCGACCAGATGTGCTTGATCCAGCTCTGCTTCGCCCAGGACGCTTTGACCGACGCGTAACCATGGATTTGCCGGATATTGAAGAACGCGTAGAGATCCTCAAAATACACGCCAAAAATAAACCCCTAGCCAAAGATATTGACCTGCGAGTGATTGCCGAGCGCACCTCGGGTTTTTCGGGAGCCGATCTAGCGAACCTCCTCAATGAAGCGGCGATTTTTTCTGCCCGGAGAGGGAAGAAGCAGATTTTCATGACCGAACTCACTGAATCGATTGAAAAAGTCATCCTGGGGCCTGAGCGCCGAAGTCGTGTAATTGATGAAGAAGAAAAAAGTATTATCGCCTATCATGAAGCGGGTCATGCTCTCGTAGGAGCCACCCTAACCAATACTGATCCGGTGCAAAAGATTTCTATTATTTCGCGAGGGCATGCCGGAGGATATACTTTGAGCGCTCCCGCCAAGGACAAGCGTCTACTTTCTCGTAATTATTTCATTGATGAGCTGTCTGTTTTGCTTGGGGGATATGTCAGTGAAAAAATCCGCTTTGGCGACGTGACTACCGGAGCATCTAACGATCTCGAAAGAGCTACTAATATGGCTCGTAACCTAGTCACCCGTTATGGTATGAGCGAACTGGGGCCCCGCACTTTTGGCCATAAGCAAGAAATGGTATTCCTGGGCAAGGAAATGCATGAAGAAAAGAATTATTCCGAAAAAACCGCCGAAGATATTGACAAACAAGTCTCCAAATTCATCGCTGATGCCTATGTCGTTGCCGAGAAGATCATCCTAGAGAAAAAAGCGGTTATGGAGCAATTAGTGACTAAACTGATCGAGAAAGAAACCATGGAGCAAGAAGAATTCAATGCGATTATGGGCATTCAGAAAAAAGTTTCCACTCCCATCAAGCCTGACCTTGATCAACCGGTCGATATTGAGCCCACGAAAGAAAACACTCCTACCTCGGACGAATCTGAAAAAGGAAGAGAAGAAAAAGAAACTGTACCCAATCCCGTAGCTGGTGCTTAATAGCCACGAAATAGCCAAACTAAAAACCCCTTGAAGGGGTTTTTAGTTTGGCTTGCAGTGGGCCCGGCTGGATTCGAACCAGCGACCAAGCGATTATGAGTCGCCTGCTACTACCGCTGAGCTACGGGCCCTTGCTAGAGCCTGTTCGTAACCTCCATATTCTGCTGCGAAATTGAAATTACGGCTGCAAATTGTTCAAAACTCGTCGAAATATCCAGATATTCCTCCTCATTTTTCACAATTTTCACTCTAAATTTCAATCTCTCGCAACGAAATGGAGATTATGAACAGGCTCTTAGACCTGTTACGCAACAGGTCTATTTATAATTTGTGGTCGCTAGTGGACTCGAACCACCGACCCCCACAATGTCAATGTGATACTCTAACCAGCTGAGCTAAGCGACCATATTTTTTATAAACAACTTTCCTAATCTTACTGAAAAATACCCCACTCGTCAAACAGCTTATTTCTTTCTCCGCCTCCCATGAAAAGCGGAATGGATTTCTTTCAATTTTTTGTTGGTGATGTGAGTATAAACCTGAGTAGTGGTGATGGAGGCATGACCGAGCATCTCTTGCACACTGCGGATGTCGGCACCGTTCATCAGTAAGTCTGTCGCGAAAGAATGGCGCAAAGTGTGTGGGTGGACATCCTTGATGATGCCAGCTTTGGCCGCATAATATTTGACGATCCGTTGCACACTGCGAGGCGTAAGTCTCAAATCATCCATATCATCCTCTTTCTTTGAGGTCCTCTTTTTGCTTTCAAATTTTTTTAACGCTCTGGCATCCCGGACAAACAAAGCCGGATCGATGTCTGTGCGCAGGACCAAATATTTTTGCAGATATTTTTTGGCTTCATCGGAAACAAAGACAACCCGAATTTTGTCTCCCTTGCCTCGCACGCTAAATTCCTGTTTTCCCAAATCCACTCGATCCCTATTGATATTGGTCAACTCGGAAACCCGCAGGCCAGCAGAAAATAACAATTCCAGAATCGCCCGATCACGCAACACCTTAAAACTACTCCCCACTGCCGCTGCCAAGATCCTGTCCACTTCTTCCGCCTCCAGAAAATCTACCTCTCGATCCGGAACTTTACCGATCTCCACTTTTTCCGCTTGCAAACTGACGACATCAATTTTGGCCAAATATTTAAGGAAGCTTCGGATAGCAATGATGTAATAATTTTGCGTCACTTTCTTCAACGTTTCTCCTTTTTCATTTTCCACCCTATTCAGATATATTCTAAAACCTCGCAGTAAATCACCCGTAATTTGACTCGCTTCGGCGATAGCCGCCCACTTCAAAAAAACCTCCAGATAATGGTTATAATTTTCAATTGTTTTTCTGGAGCGCCCCCTTTCTATCTCTAAATATTCCAGGAATTGATTTTTATATGCCTTGATATTCATAATTAACCGCTGCTTTGTTTATTTTTTTTAGACCTACTCTTATCATAATCCAATTAGGAGAAAAAATACACTTTTTTCCGCTTCCACCTCCTCACATCTCTTTTTCAGCTAAAATAAACCGGTTTTCAATTTGCCAAATTTAGTCCTTATTTGTGTTTGACAAGACCCGCCATCTTGGCTATACTTATCATTAATAAAAATTAGGGTTCTGGAATGATGATCAAGAGCGTTTTATAAACACTCTGTCTAAGACCACAACCAAAAAGAAAGACTACTCTTATTAGTAAACTGATTATTTCATTATCGCAAGGTTTATTAGGCCGTGAAAACCTAAAAGATTTACTCAGACAGATCCATCTTGGACAAAAGAATATTATCACCTTTATCAAGGAACGCCGAACCATCAAATTACTGCATTTATTCAGGAGCTATTCTGCTCTCATTGTGGTTATCTCCAGCGCTTTTCTTGTTTCCGCTACTAACATCTCTGCTGGCAAGGAGTCCAGTGGTTTTCTTTTCGGCTATTTAGGTTCCTCTGGTGATAATTATGAGAATCCTTTAGCAAAAAAACTCTTTCTAGAGACAGACAAGCAGCTAGGGCTAGCTCTGGCTCCCGTAGCGCAAGCCAGCACGTCACCTGACCCCAGCATCAAAATAGAAGACGAAGAGGTCTCCTTGGTCACTATGCAAGGCCAAGCGTTAGTTGCCGGAACTAGCCCCGTCAAAAAAGATCCTCAAGAAGATGGTGGGGTACAAATTTACGAAGTGCAGACTGGCGACACTGTGAACGCTATTGCTTTGAATTTCCACATTTCAGTCAATACTATTCTTTGGGCGAATGAAATTGATAATATCGATGCTATTATGCCTGGAGACAAGATCTTTATCCTGCCGGCTTCCGGCCTGTCCTATACCGTGCAGAAAAATGATACTATCGATTCTGTTGCAAATAAATATAAAGCTAATAAGGAAAAGATTATTGCTTTCAATGACTTACCGGCTAACGGAGAATTGAAGGATGGTCAAGAAATTATCATTCCGGATGGACAAAAAGAAATTATTGCCCCTGCCCCTGCCAGCAATCCTTCTGCCAACGCTGGTGCGCCGGCCATCGCTGCTCGACCATATGAATCATTTGAAGTATCCGGGAAAAAGGTTGGTGCTGCCAGCGGTAATGGTCATGCCTTCCCTTATGGATATTGCACATGGTACGTCGCCCAAAGAAAAAATATTCCTTGGTCAGGTAATGCCGGAGCCTGGCTATACAATGCCAAATCCATGGGTTACGCCACTGGGAAAACCCCTAAGGCTGGCTCCATCATGGTCTCTTCAGAATCCTGGTGGGGTCACGTTGCTGTCGTAGAAAGTGTGCGCGGCAATGAGTTTACTGTCTCGGAAATGAATTATAAAGGCTTTGCCAAAAAATCTACGCGTACTATTGTTGCCGGCAGTCGAGTTATTAAAGGTTTTATTTATAGCAATTAGAAAATCTTTTTCCATAAAAAAACCTAGCAGTTCGTCCGCTAGGTTTTTTATTTTAGTGTTTCTTGGATAAATGCTGGACACCGAGTGTCTAGCATTTTTGATACACACTGGACACTTGGTATCCTGCTAGGGTATTTATATCTTTTCCAAAGGCGCGATCGAAGCCGAGAGTTTTTTAAGTCCTGCTTTAGAGAAAGCGATGGTCAAAATATCACCCTGCGACGCAATAATCAGCCCGGCACCAAAAACCGGGTGCTCTACCCTATCCCCATCCGAATAATCCGTGTTGCGCACCACCTGACCTCCTACAGGTATATTCTTCGCCCTTGGAAAGGAAGTTGCGTTCTGATTAGCAGGGAAATCCTCCAATAGATGTTCCGGGATATCCCGCATAAATCTCGACGGAGAATTTATTTGCAAGGAGCCGAAGATATGCCGCTCCTTAGTGTAGAGCAAATACACTTTTTCTTTTGCCCGGGTAATGCCCACATACATCAGCCTGCGTTCCTCCTCCATTTCGTTGCTGTCCATGACGCTTCTTGAATGCGGAAAAATTCCTTCCTCCAAGCCGATAATAAACACGGTTTTAAACTCCAATCCTTTGGCACTGTGCAGCGTCATCAAATGCACCGACTCTGTGGATTGATTAATATTATCCGTATCGGCAATCAAGGCCACCTCTTCCAGAAACAAACTCAAGCCCTCTTCTCCCGGATAGTCATCATACTTTTTAGCCACCGTCTGCAGTTCTCGCACATTGTCATAGCGCGCCCGCCCTTCATCCGTGCCATCTAATAAGGATTTTTCATACCCGCTTTCCGCAAACACCAACTCGATTAATCTAGCCACGGTCATTTTTTCAGTCTTTTCCTTTGTCTTCACAACAAACTCACAAAACGCAACTATCGCATCTAATTTTAAAGTTTGAATTTTGAAGTTTGAATCAATTTTTAGTTTTTGAAATTCGAAATTTGATTTGGTCTCAGTATTCGGAATTCGAAATTTGAAATTCAAGCCCGTTGCTATAGGATTTAGACCGTTTAATTGACTCATTCGTAGCCATTCCGCCAATGTTTTGTCTCCTACCCCTCGGCGCGGCTCGTTAATCACTCGCTCTAAAGCCACCCCGTCATTAAAATTCTGAGCCAGGCGCAAATAGGCAATGACATCTTTTACTTCTTTTCTTTGATAGAATTTTAAACCGCCAATAATTCGATAAGGCAAAGAATTGCGGAGCATTGCCTCTTCAACAATCCGAGATTGCGCATTAGTTCGGTATAAAACCACAAAATCATTTAGATTAGCTTGAGACTCCTCCTTGTGCTTAATAATTTCCGCTACCACAAAATTAGCCTCATCTCTTTCATTGGCAGCCTCATATAAACTAATTAACTGACCACCCTTGTTTTCCGTCCAAATCTTTTTATCTTTGCGATTAATGTTTTTAGAAATCACGCCATAGGCCGCGTCCAAAATATTTTGCGTGGAACGATAGTTTTGTTCCAGCTTCACCGTCTTAGCCGCCGGGTAATCCTTCTCGAAATCTAGAATATTTTGGATATTAGCGCCCCGCCAAGAATAGATGCCCTGCCAATCGTCCCCGACGACGCAAATGTTGCCCCATTTTTCCGCCAGCATGCGCACCAAACTATATTGCGCATGATTGGTATCCTGATATTCATCTACCATGATGTAGCGAAACAAGTTTTGATATTTTTCCAGCACCTGCGGAATACCTCTGAATATTTTCACGGTCAGCATGATGATGTCATCAAAATCTAGGGCGCCCTGCTCTTGCAATCTCTTCTGATAAGCTGTGTATATCTTGGCCACCATCTCTTCATAATAGCCCGTTACTTGAGCCGCAAAATCCGTCGCGTCCTTGAGTTCATTCTTGGCTTTGGAGATGGTTCCCAAAATGGCCTTAGGCTTGAATTGATCGGTGTTGATAGCCAATTCTTTCATCACTTTCTTCATTAGCATTTCCTGATCCTGGGTGTCGAAAATATTGAAGCTTTTTTGGTAGTCTATTTTTTCAATCTCCGAGCGCAGAATCCGCACGCAAATGGAATGAAACGTCCCGATCAGTGGCAACTGACTCTTGTCTCCTCCGAGCAGTCCCAAGGTGCGTTCTTTCATCTCCTGCGCCGCTTTGTTGGTGAAGGTGACGGCCAGAATGTTGTGGGGAGACACTTTTTTCTCGCGGATCAAATAGGCCACGCGGTGCGTCAGTGCCTTGGTCTTGCCTGAGCCAGCACCCGCAATCACCAGCACCGGCCCGGCAATAGTTTCTACAGCTTGTTTTTGGGAGGGGTTTAATTGTTCTAATATATTTTCCATATTACCTATTCTAACATAACCAATTCGAATCTACGAATCAAAATTGTTGTAGAGACGCATTGCAATGCGTCTCTACTGGACAAAACCTTTTGTCTGTGCTAAAATACAAAAGTAATAATAAATGATTAGCAGACATCAGTTGTCCTCGCACGATTCTTCGAATCCCGGGGCGAAGGCATAGCCTAACTCATGTTTAGCCGAAAAACACTATGGCACTCACTCACAAGCAGAAAGAAGGCGTAACCGAAGACGTAAAAAGACATGAAAAGGATACTGGTTCTCCAGAATACCAAATTGCCCTTTTTACCGAAAAGATTAAGAAGCTGACCGCTCATCTGAAGAAGAACGCGAAAGACTTCCATTCCAGAAGAGGACTGTTGAAGATGATTTCCAAAAGAAAAAGACTAATGCTTTATTTACAAAAAGTTAACGAAAAGGCTTACAAGGATGTCATCAAAAAACTTGGCATCAAGGGATAACTATTTAAAAACGGGTGGAATGCCCGTTTTTAATTTTAAATTAAAAATTGATTTCAAATTTGTAATTTAGGACTTAAAAACAATTTAAAAAAATATTATGGGCATTTTCAAAGAACAGCGAGTCGGCGTGCTGGTAGACATCCAAAATCTCTACTACTCCGCCAAAGTCCTGCACAAAAAGAAAACTAATTTTGGCGCCCTCCTGAAAGACGGGGTGGGTGACCGCAAGCTTATTCGCGCCGTGGCCTATGGCATCAAAACCCTGGAGGGCCAGGAGGAGAAATTCTTCGAAGCCCTGGAAAAACAAGGCTTTGAAGTGAAAACCAAGGACTTGCAAATTTTTCCCGGCGGAGCCAAGAAAGGCGATTGGGACGTGGGAATCACCGTGGACGCCATCAAGATGTCCAAAAGTCTGGACGTCATCATTCTGATGTCTGGCGACGGCGATTATATTCCACTAGTTAACTACATCCAGAGCACCACCGGTTGTCGCGTGGAAGTGATGGCTTTTCTGGAATCCACTAGCGCCAAACTCGTGGAAGAAGTGGATGGCTTCACCAATATCAGCGCCAATAAGAAGAAGTTTTTAATCTAACGAGTATCCAAATACAAAAACTTTACAAAAATCCGCTTCGGCGGGTTTTTGTTTTCCCCGTACTAACTTTGCCTTTAAAAAAATCACTTTCATAAATAAATGTTCATTTTTGGCGCCTTATGGCGCTAATGCAAAGTTAGTGCGGGGTTTTGACAAAGCCGTCTAAATAAGCTATCATACACCCAGTTAATAATTTAAGATTGCCTTAGTTAATGCGTAACAGGCACAATACTGGCTTCAAAGTTTGAGCCCACTATCGTGTTTATAACGTTATTAGCAAGGCTGAACGTTTCTTATGGCACAAAAAAAATGGACTCTCCAAATTGGAGGGCGCGAGCTAGAAATCGCAACCGGACTGCTAGCCAAGCAGGCGAGCGGTTCGGTAACTGTGCGTTATGGTGACACAGTCGTGTTGGCGGCCGCCACGATGAGCAACAGTCTTTCCAAATTCGGGGGATATTTCCCCTTGATGGTAGATTTCGAGGAAAGATATTATGCCGCCGGCAAAATCAAAGGTTCCAGATTTATTAAACGAGAAGGTCGTCCATCAGATGACGCTGTGCTGACTGGTCGCGTAATCGACCGTACCGTGCGTCCACTTTTCAATTCTCGAATGCGAAACGAAGTACAAGTGATTGTGACTGTTTTGTCGATTGACGGCGAAAATGAACCAGATACAATTTCTGTCATCGCCGCTTCTGCAGCGCTGGCCATCTCCAACATTCCCTGGAATGGACCTGTCGCCGCTGTGCGTGTAGCCCAAGCAGAGAACGGGGAATTCATTCTCAACCCGGTTAATGGTGAACTGGCTGACAGCAAGTTGGATCTGGTTATTTCCGGAACGAAGGATAAGATTAATATGTTGGAAGCTGGCGCCAAAGAAGTGCCGGAAGAACAAATTGCCAAAGCTTTCGCTTTCGGGCAAGAAGCCATTACCAAAATTGCTACTTTTATCGAAGACATTGCCAAAGAAGTGGGGAAAGAAAAAACTGCCGCCATCCTTTTGCAAGGTACGCCAGAGTTCGAAGCGAAAGTAAAAGAACTATTACTAGCGGAAAATTTAGCCGAAGCCCTGTATGATACCAGCAAGATGGTTATCGAAGAAAAGACCAAAGCTATCAAGGGAAAAATTAATGAGTATATCTCAGCTAATTTCACGGAAGGTATTGATAAACTAAAAGAAATCGCGGAACAAGTTTTTGAGGAAGCCTCCGATGAAATCGTGCATCAAAATATTCTCGACAAAGAGCAACGCCCGGATGGTCGTAAACTGAATCAAATCCGTCAAATTGATTGCCAAGTGGGTATTTTGCCTCGCACTCATGGCACCGGACTTTTCACCCGTGGTGAAACACAAGCCTTGACTGTAACAACTTTGGGCTCACCCGGAGACGAACAAATCATCGACACCATGGAAGTGGACATGAAGAAACGCTATATCCATCATTACAACTTCCCACCCTATTCCGTCGGCGAAGTGCGTCCGATGCGCGGTCCCGGTCGAAGAGAAATTGGTCACGGCGCCCTCGCAGAAAAAGCCTTAATTCCAGTATTGCCGGCGAAAGAGATTTTTCCTTACACCATCCTTCTAGTTTCCGAAGTGTTGGAATCTAATGGGTCCTCTTCTATGGCGTCTACTTGCGGCTCCACCTTGTCTTTGATGGACGCTGGTGTGCCGATTATCCGACCGGTTTCTGGCATTGCTATGGGCATCATCGTCGGTACGGATGGAAGATTTAAAGTTTTGACTGATATCCAAGGCATGGAAGATCATTATGGGGATATGGATTTCAAAGCCGCCGGAACCACTGAGGGAATCACGGCTTTGCAAATGGATGTGAAGGTGCAAGGTGTGACCCTGGAAATGCTCGAAGCTGTGCTGGAACAATCTCGCGTCAATCGCTTAGAAATTATGGAAAAAATTATCGCTACGATTCCGACTCCACGCGCTGAGATGAGCCAATATGCTCCACGTATTATTATCATGCATATCAACCCTGATAAGATTAGAAATGTTATCGGCAGTGGTGGAAAAATTATTAACGCTATTATTGATGAAACTGGCGTGCAAATTGATATTGAAGATGATGGTTCAGTGTTCATCACATCTCCCGATGCGCAGGCCGCAAAAAAGGCTCAGGAATGGATCGACAATTTGACCCACGAAGTTAAGGCTGGCGAGCTCTTCCAAGCCAAAGTAACTAAGATTATGACCTTCGGCGCCTTTGCTGAAATTTTGCCCGGACAAGAAGGCTTGATTCATATTTCTGAACTAGCTGATGCGCGAGTGGAAAAAGTAGAAGACGTGGTCTCAGTCGGAGACATTGTTCCTGTGAAAGTCAAAGAGATTGATGCACAAGGAAGAATTAATCTATCTATGAAAGCCGCTGCTAAAAAATCCGAGTAGCCAAAAAGAAAATTTTGTTGTAAAATAGAGACAAGTAAAATTGTCTCTATTTTTTATAGCCAATTATATTAAAACTTTTTTGAAAAAAATTAAAAAACAAAATTATGTTTACAAAACAAAACACCATCATTGATGAAAATAATGTCGGCCATCAAGACCTCAGTCAAGAAAAAGATTACCCCATTGAAAATATTCCTATCCACACCATGGCTAAAGATCTTCAGGAAATGGAGAACCCTGTCATAAAAGGCGTGCCCTATCCTGAAAAACCAGTGGCTAAAATAAATTTGTCCGAATTAACTGCCAGCCAAAAAAGCAGCCCCTTTCTCAATCCCACAGAAAAAACCCCTTTCGCAGATGAACCAAAAATCAAATCTAATCCCGACTATTCGCAAGTCAATAAAGCTATTCAGCCCAAGTTGAATTCTATCCCCACGCCAACTTCTTCAACCAGCTCCAATTTCATACCTGTTGTCATTATCCTATTAATTACCATTTTTGTGGGAGCGGGCACCTATTATTTTATTACTACCCGAAAAACCACCCCTGAAGAAATATCTGCTAATCCAGGCGACAACAAACCAAGCGAAGATAAACCCTCCGCAACGACAACAACAATTAGCGCCGACAAACCTAATTACCTCTCTCTTAACACAGCAACGGTTGATGCTGGCATGGTCAAAAAAGCGCTAGAAAAAAGTGCCCAAGATGTTATCGATTCCGGGCTGAAAACACCGATTGAATTTAGCGTAGTTGATCAAAGCAATAATCCCATTGAATTTGTTGACTTTGCCAAAATGGCCAACATCACATTGTCTGCAAAAACCATGACTTTGCTGGAAAAAGATTTCCGCCTTTTTTTCTTTAATGATAATGGCAATGCCGGTCTCGCCTTGCATTTAAAAACAACTGACCCATCCTTGCTAAAAAATCAACTTTCCCAAGAAGAAAGTTCTTTGCACGCAGCGCTAGCCACCCTCCTGCCCTATACTGAAGCCACTCCTCCGACAACTCCTTTTCAGACTAATCAATATAAAGGCAATGCTGTTCGATACCAAAATCTCATCTCTCCGCAAAAACTTTCCATTGACTATGCTTTGCAAGGGAACAATTTCTTATTGGGTACTACTAAGATGACCGTAGAAACTCTCCTGGACAAATTAAGCCTGCAATAAACAACCCCGCCGAGCTATTTTTTAAAGTTCTTAGTATAAGCTGTGGATAACTTGTGGGATAGCCCATTATTTACCTTAAAAGAAACTTCTTTTTTAAAAGAAGTTTCTTTTAAAAAAACCCGCTTCGCACTTCTTTTTTGTTGCAAACCAAACACCTATCTTTTTATCCCCTATTTACCTAGTGTTTTTGATATAGCCCTTTCTTATAATTGACTCAAGCGCTAATTTTTGCTATAATAAGTTTACAGTGATCTTTGAAAACTAAACTTCAGTAACGGTAGAGGAGTTTCAATCGCAATTTCCCCCTATTTGCGATTGAAACCTCTCTACTGTTCAAGTGTTTCGAGTAACATCTCGAAGCCGCCTCCGTTTTCTGACCGGAGGACCCTAAAAAAACCAAAACCAAAAATTTTTTATTAAAATAAAAACAAAAAATAAAAAAATGTTCTTTAAAACGAGTCGGTAACTACTTCCAGCAGCCATTATAAAAAAGGCTCCTGCAAGTAGTTGCCGATGATCAAAGGCGAAATGCCAGAGAACGGTACCGAGAGTCATAGATATTCAATAAAGTCAGAAGAATATCAAAAAATGTCGTATGTTAGTAATATCATTACACGCTAGTCCTTCGTGACTACAATGGTTTCTCACCCAAACCAAAGAGTACAAGAAAGGCCAACGCGTACATATCGACGAAACACCTACGGGTGCTTCTACGTTGTCCATTATTTTTATTTTTGACATACCTATTGGCACCCTAGGTTCCCATATTACATCTTATCTTATCCACACCTTATACATGGGTGTTTTTTTGTTTTCAAAATGCTATAATAGGATTAATTATACACTTAGGACAAATTTCTATGGCAAATATTAATACCGCTACAACTGGGCAAACAGGTGAGCAGGTGGCGGCTAATTTTCTCCAAAATAAAGGGTATGAGATTTTGGCCATGAATTTTAAAAACAATTCCGGCCGCAGAGTAGGGGAAATTGACATCATTGCCCGCGACACCCAAGAAAAAGAAATTGTTTTCGTGGAGGTGAAAACTAGGGATTATACAAGCTACAATCAGACTTTGCCGGAGGAAAACATCAATTATCAGAAGTTACGCAAATTAGCCAAGATTGCCGCCATCTTTCTGCGCCAGCGGCACTGGGAAGACGCCCCGCATCGTTTTGATGCCATTTCTGTTTGGCTCAACTGGGAAACCCGCCGAGCTAAAATAAAACATCTGCCCAATATTTATTTATCCTAGGTGCAATTATTAGCCGGTCTGAATGTAATATCTTTAGGATTAATTATTTTTCATAAACACTTTGAATTTTATGGACACCTTCTCCTTTTTTTGATAAACTAGGTATATGCTTGCCTTAAATAAACTAAATTAAAAATATTATGACTATCGATCCAAATATTCTAGCTGACATAAAAAAAGCCTTGCTAGACGAAAAAATTGAATTAGAGGAAGACCTTAATCGTATCGCCAAACCTATTGACGCTAAAAAAGGCGACTATGAGCCGACCTTTGAAGAAATTGGCAATGATCGCGAAGACAACACCACTGAAGTAGAGGAATATGCCGACAACCTGCCAGTGGAGCTAACCTTGGAAAAGAAATTGCAAGATATTATTGCCGCCCTGGCCAAAATTGAAACGGGAAGTTATGGCGTGTGCGAAAAATGCCACCAAGAAATCGCCATTGAAAGACTAAAGGCCAATCCGTCAGCCAAAACTTGCATAACTTGCAACTAAGGTTCTGTTACAAAATAACTCATACAATTTCGCACTCATCTTCACGACATCTTTGTTTAAAAAAATCATCAAAGTATCCCGGATACATTTTCAAATTTTTTTAAACAAATCTGATGCAAATCTGAGCACAAACTTGCACAACTTATTTCATAACAGAGCCTGAGTATGTTTTTCTTAGTACTGATTTTTTTTGACCAACTGTCTAAATATTTAATCCGCTTTTGGGGCGGATTTTATATTTGCAATCCGCACATTTCTTTTGGGATAGCCCTGCCTGTTTTTTTATTTTGGTTATTATGGACAATACTAATTACGTTTTTATTATTTCTATACTTAAAATACACTATCCAAATCACCAACAAACCTGACCCTGAAAATTCAAAGAGTTATTTAGACTTTGGAAATTATACATCAACATTTAAAAAAAACTTCACGAACAAAGAAAAATTAACTTTGTTTGGCATAACCCTGATTCTCAGCGGAGCGCTTTCTAATGCCCTAGATAGGCTTGTTTTCGGTTGCGTAATCGATTTTATCAATCTAAAAATTTGGCCTGTTTTCAATCTCGCTGATGTGTTTATTTTTTTTGGTGCTATAATACTAGTATCCGTTCTTCTTAAAAATAAACATTAAACAAATTTTTAATTTTATACTTTTATAATTTTATAATCAAATCTTAATGTCTTAAATTTTTAAACATTTAGAAATTAAGACATTATTTATAAAATTAAAAATTGGGAATTAAAAATTCCAATTCCATGTCTTCCAAAATTCTCTCTACAGCCACCATTGGTTTGCAAAGTGAACTCATCGAAATTGAAGTGGACGCCGTTTCCGCCGGGCTACATCAATTTAATATTGTCGGACTGCCTGATGCTGCCGTCAAAGAATCCCGCGACCGAGTGGCAGCAGCTATTCGAAACAGCAAATTCAAGCCCCCGCATCAATGCGGTCGCATCACGGTCAATCTGGCTCCGGCTGATCTAAAAAAAGAAGGGCCGGTATATGACTTGCCGATTGCTTTGGGATTTCTCTTGGCCACTAAACAAATTCGATTTGACCACACTCATAAACTTTTTCTCGGGGAACTTTCTTTAGATGGCATTGTGAGACCAGTCAAAGGAGTGTTGCCGATGGCTCTTATGGCCAAAAAAATCGGATTGAAGGAAATCTATGTGCCCAAAGACAACGCACCGGAAGCTTCAGTGATTGAGGGCTTGGATATCTATGCCATCAGCAATCTCACTGAACTCATCGCTCATCTGGTCGGACAAAAAAAGCTGACGCCTTTCCCGCCACTCAATCTAGATAGTCTTTTTGTTCACGAAAATCATTTGTGTGAGATGTCCCTGGTCAAAGGACAAGAACATGCCAAGCGAGCCTTGGAAATTGCAGCGGCTGGAGGACACAACGTGATTTTAAATGGCCCGCCAGGGTCCGGCAAAACCCTCTTAGCTAAAACTATGCCGTCGATTCTGCCCAAACTAACCATTACTGAAGCCTTGGAAATCACTAAGATTTTTTCTGTTTCCGGCCAACTGCCCGCTACCATGCCACTGGTCACCAAAAGACAATTTCGTTCCCCGCATCACAGCGCCAGCGCCGTTTCGCTGGTAGGTGGCGGAACCTATCCCAAGCCCGGAGAAATCAGTTTGAGTCATCGAGGCGTGCTTTTTCTGGATGAATTTCCGGAATTCTCACGCAATGTGTTGGAAAATCTGCGTCAACCTTTAGAAGATGGCATCATCACTGTTTCACGCGCCCAAGGAACATTGGAATTTCCCGCCCGATTCACTCTGGTAGCTGCCATGAATCCTTGTCCTTGTGGCAATGCCACTGACCCGGAAAAAGCCTGCTCTTGCAATCCATCCCAAATCATCCGCTACCAACGGAAAATTTCTGGTCCCATTTTGGATCGCATTGATTTGCATGTCGAAGTGCCTCGGGTCAAGTTTGAGAAATTAGCCGATGATTCTATTTCCGAAAGCTCGAGCGCTATTCGTCAAAGAGTAGAAAAAGCCCGCGCCATTCAAACGAAGCGCTTTGGAAATTCTCCCATTATCACCAACAGTGAAATGGGTGGCCGAGAAATAAAAAACTTTTGCCGACTCAGCCAACCTTGCATTGAACTAATGAAAACCGCTGTGACCAATCTCCATCTCAGTGCGCGAGCTTATTATCGCATCATCAAGGTGGCGCGCACCATTGCTGATCTAGCTGAGCTTTCCGAAATAGAACCCTCTCACATCGCAGAAGCGATTCAATATCGCTTCAAAACGGAATAACCTGGATTTGCATTTGATATTTCTCACCATCTATGCTAAAATGGCCTTTATGAAGAGAAAAAGAAGTGTCTGGCGATTATTTTCCCTAAGCCTCTTCCTGTTGGCTCTTTTTTTTATGGGTCGTCATTTTTTTCCGGAACAATGGTTCTTTTCTTCCCAAAAAACATTGGATTTTTCCCAAACCACCAAAGACATTACACTCGCCGACAATGACTTTTTTTTCACTACCACCACCCAAGCTGCCACAGTGGGAGATTTTTTACAAGAAAATCATATCCTGCTAGGGGATGTTGATAATCTGCTGCCAGAAAAAAGCGCCTTATTGTATACAGGCAGTCGCATCATCATTCAACGCGCCATCCCCATTGAACTCAGAGTTGATGGAAAAACCTTTAAAACTAACTCTACGGCCAAAACTGTGGCTGGCGCTTTGCAAGAAAACGAAATTGCTCTCGGTAGACTGGACGTGGTTTCCCAACCGCTCTATGCACACTTTGGCAGTGGCGACATCCTAGTGGTCACGCGTATTAATGTAGAAGAAAAGGTTATTGCAGAAGACATTCCTTATAAAACCCTTCACAAAGAAGATGCCAAATTGGGCTGGCGTGAAGAAAAAATTGAGCAGCCCGGGAAAACTGGCATCCGTGAAGTAAAATACAAAATTACCTACAAAAATAACAAAGAGATCTCGCGCGTTGTGCTAGAAAAAAATATCACCCAAACACCCATAGATGCTATTATTACCAAAGGCACCTATATGAAACTCGGCAAATCAGCTAGCGGACAGGGTACTTGGTATTCTTTCCAAGGGGGATTATTCGCAGCCAGCACCTCCATTCCTAGGGGCTCTTTTGCTAAAGTCACCAACACCGCCACTGGAAAATCAGTAGTCGTTCAAATCAACGATTATGGCCCACAAGGAAAGGGGCGCATTATTGATTTGGATAGAGTAGCTTTTACTCAAATAGCTTCTATCGGAGCGGGAGTAATTGGCGTCAAGGTAGAGCCGATACTGAACTAAAATTTTAAATTACAAATTTTAAATTATAAATTAAATATCTATGCCCACAAAATTAGGCCAAAACTTTTTGAAAGACCCTGCTGTGCTTGAAAAAATCATCCAAGCTACTGACGTTGCCAAGGCTGATTTTGTGTTGGAAATCGGCCCAGGAGAAGGTGTTTTAACGGAAAAACTAGCCGCCCTGGGGAAGAAAGTAGTGGCGATTGAACTTGATGACCGACTCATTGAACCATTGAAAAATAAATTTGCCGATGTTTCCAATGTCGAAATTGTGCAGGGGGATATTTTGCAAATAAATTTACCCGAATTATTGAAAACCGTAGAGACGCCCCGTCGGGGCGTCTCTACGGCCATTGATTATCAGGTAATCGCCAACATTCCTTATTATATTACCTCTCCCATTATCCGCCTTTTCTTGGAACAAGCAGCACAACCGCAAGAAATGATTTTGATGATTCAAAAAGAAGTAGCCGAGAGGATTGTGGCACCCCGGGGGCAAATGAGCATCCTGGCGGTTTCAGTGGGTTATTATGCCGCCACGGAAATTCTTTTTCTGGTGGATAAAACCTCTTTTTCTCCCGTGCCCAAAGTAGACAGCGCAGTCATCAAAATCACTCCGCAAAGAAAATTTAATAAAATTGAGGATAAAAAATTCTTTCGCCTGGTGAAGGCCGGCTTTTCTGCCAAAAGAAAAACGCTGCTCAACAATCTCGCTACCAGCTTGCAAATAAAAAAAGAAGTGGTGGAAAAAATCCTCCTCTCCGCCTCATTTGATATCCACACTCGCGCTCAAGAACTTACCATCGCCGATTGGGAAAAACTAACCGCGCTATTTGACGCCGCCATTAAATAGAACATTCCCCAGAATCAAAGTATAGATGATTGCCACTCCCAAAATCCACCATACTAAATCTTTGTCTTGAATCTTTTTTCTCCAATCCGGAGAATTCATCAACCAAAAAGCAGTCCCGCCACAAAGGATTGCCCACCAAAAAAGCCTCATTTCATTTAAGAAAAAGACGCTAAGCACAAAAGAAACAAAAATTCCTCCTCCGACCACCAGGCGACCAAGGTCCTGCCCCAAAAGAACCGGGATGGTCAACACGCCATCACTCTTATCCCCATCTATATCGCGAAAATCCTTGATGGGCAAAGAAAGCGTGAGACCGACAAGCAGCATGAAGCTGATGCGCCAAGGAAAAAGATGCAGGTTTTCTGCGCCTGAGAACAGAATAAACCCTAAAAAAAGGACTACCATGGAAGCTAGGGCGCTAAAAAAAGTCGCTATCAGGGGAAACTTTTTTAGCCGATAGGGCGGAGCCGAATAAAACCAAGCTAGCAACTGATAGACTAGCAAGATAGCGGTGCAAGTCATATTAATGGTCAACCCGCCAATGAGGGATAGGATAAATAAAATGATACCCGATTGGCGATATTCCTCCACGGTAAAGATCTTTTGCTGCAAAGGGCGATAGGAATTGGAGATAAGATCGATTCGATAATCATACAAATCATTCACTACCACGGAAGCCAGCCAGGCCAGCACCACGCTAACAGCAATAATCCCGACAGCCAACAGAGAAAATAAATTAACATGCCAATTATGAGGATAGATCCACCAACCCAAACCTAGACCAACACCAAGCAGTCCCATATGATAGACCAGCTGTGGGAAGCGCGCATTTTTGACCACCGCCCAGAATTTTTTTCGATTATTGAGAAAAAACACCCAGCCGACCAAAAAAACTAGCAACAGATAAAAAACAAACCCTAGTTGATAGGCAAAGGCATATTTGAAAGTCGCCCCAGTCAAAGCCCAGATAGGAGCCGGTGAACCAAAAAATTGGAATACTTTGACGGCATTCACTTCCCCAAGGCTTTTTCCTTGCAAGAGATAACTAACCATCACAAACCAAGAAGGGAAACTCCCCATAAAAAATAGCATCGTGTATGTCGCTAGGGCTCCAAAAAAAGCTTTCCAGCGATTTTTTGTTTGCCCATAAATAACTGCCGCTACTAGAAAAACCGCTAGCAAAAAGGTGATTTTGCTGCCAAAATACATAATACCGGAGGGCAGATGCCCAAAAATAGTCACAAATTGCCATCCCAGACTACGAATATCATTCAGTAAATAGAAACTCCAAAAAACATTCCCTCCCGTCTTGGCCATATCAAACAGCGGGGGCAAAAGAATCAAAAGACTTGCCCAGGTTAGCCAAGGAACAATCTCTGCTGGTTTTTTTCGGAGAAACCAACTCAAAATCAAGCCAATTAGCAGAAGGGTGATACTGAAGAAAAAAAGATTGTGCATAAACTCTATCCAAATATCCTCCCAAGGAGAAGTGGAAAAAGCCAGAAACTTCTCTTCAAACACCCGCAGCACGATGATGCTCAAAAAACTCAGACACAGTGAAAGAGGACTCGTTTCTTGCGAAAAGATGCCGGAAAAAACCTGGCGCAACAATTGAAGCTTATTTTTTAGCTCTTTCATACTCCCTATAATACCAGTCTCCGAAAAATTTCACAACTAGCTAGTTTTATTTGTTAGTTTTATTTTTCTTTTTTTTATTTCTATAGTATAATATCAACAGATAGATTTGTAGTTTTCTTTTTTGATTTGTGCTATAATTTTATTAAGCTTCATTTAGTTATAAAAATAATTTTAATTAATTCTTTTTTTGTTAACTGCTTCTCCATAAGCGTTCAACAATGCTGCAAAAACGGGTGAAAATAAAAAATATTCAATTGTCTCTTCTGGTTTTATCTGCGCTTGTCGCAAGCAGTTTTTCGTTCTATACCTATGCGGAGGATAAATCAGTGACGACTAAAAATATTTTCCTCGACAGCGATCAAGACGGCTTGTCCGACGAAGAGGAAAAAGCCTATGGCACCGATCCCTACAATGCGGACACGGATGGGGATGGCTATTCCGATGGAGCCGAAGTGAAAAGTGGCTACAACCCCTTAAAACACTCCCCCGGAGACAAGCTCATTCCCGATGAAAATGCACCTGCCACCCAAACAAAGGCGGATCCCAATAAAAGAAATCTTACCCAAGAAGTTACGCAAAAAATAACCGCCGCTCTCAACCCTGTAGATGGGACAGCTAAGGATGTTTCTGTTGATGAAGTCAAGAGCATGGTCAGCGACTCTTTGGCCCAAGAATCAGCAGTGGGAGACCTGCCAGCTGTTGACCCGAAAGAAATCAAGATCAAAAAACAGGACTATGGCAAGCTTTCCACCGAAAAACAAGCTGAAAAAAAGAAAGCGGATTTTAGCGACTATATCGCGGGTGTTTCCTATGTCATGCTCTCCAATTCCCCCGAACCCATCAATTCTAATGATGACATGACGAAAGTTGGTTCCACACTCACGACGCAAATCACCACCGCGCTCACCAACCAAGATGCCTCTTCATTGACCAATTTGGGCTCCTTGGAAGAAAAAACCCTGGCGCAAATCAAAGACGTTGAGGTGCCGGAAGAAATGGCCGACATTCACACTAAAGGCTTGCAATTGCTCAAGCTCTCTTCTCAATTGAAAGACACTATCAATCCCGTAGCCGATGACCCTCTGGCAGATCTGGCCAACTATTCCAAATTGCAAAACCTCACCGCGACGATGTCTGATTTTTCCAGTGAAGTGGAAACAAAATTCAGCGCCTATGACCTGACACTAGACACTAATTTGCAAAACAAGCTCAACAGTTATGGACTGACTGTTCCCACCGGCTTTCTGGAAGAAATAAAGAAATAAACTAAATTTTTTATGCGCTCAAGATCCACCTTTTCTACAATTATCCTCATCATCTTTCTTTCCATTAGCTTGGCTTTTTCTCCTATTCAAGCTAAGCCGGCGGATGCTTGGATGGCCATCCCATCTGTCTATATCAAAACCATGTTGGACAAAATCCGCATCATGATCAACGGCATCATTGTGGGAGCTTTGAAGCAAGCCGCCATCCAAGCCCTCAACAAATCTATCAGTGGGTTTGTTTCCGGCAATGGTCCCCAGACCAGCAAAATCATCAGCAACTATAATGATTTTCTCTACAATGAACCGCGTCAGAAAGCTGATCTCTATATCAATGACTATATCAGCCAAACTACCGGCGGGCAAAGCTCCAGCAACTATTCCACGGAAGGCATCAGTCTTTCCTCTCCAGCCAGTGGCGGAGCGGGCTATATGTCTCAACTTGCCAGTATGGCCAAAAACAACATCTCCGCTCGAACCACGATGATGAAACCCACTTATGTCGGCAACCCCGGAGACAATCTTTTCGCCAATGGCAACATGGACAATTTCAATTCCTATCTCTCCGGCATCAACAATCCGTGGGCCTATGATCTCTATGTGCAACAAAAATATCAAGAAAAACTCACTCGTGAACAAGAAATTGCCAAAGCCGAAGCGCTGGCCGGACGAGGCTACAAAAGTGTCAAACAAGGCGATCAAATTATCACTCCGGGAGCGCTGATTGAAACCACTATGGCCAACGCCCTGGACGTGGGCAATAAAGTCTTGGCGGGCGCCACCGATCCGGCGGAAGTCATCACCAGCATCGTGCAACAGCTCATTATGCAAACCATGCAAAATGGCATCGGCAACGCCAAGAGCAGCAGCCAAACAGCCAGCACCAACAGTTCCAACAGCAGCAGCTGGACCAACCCGGACACCGGCCAGGCCTACAACTCCGGGGGAGGCACAGCAGAACCGTGGAAAAATCCCGACACCGGTTCCACCTATGACTCCGGCAGCAAACCATCCACCTATACCGATCCTGACACCGGTTCCACATTCAACTCTGGATCAAGTGCTTCTGGCTCGAGCAGTACTTGGAACAATCCCGATACCGGCTCCACTTTTCAACAATAACTGCATCCCACGACCTTTCAAAAAGACCCTATTTTTTTATTAATATCCCGCCGCATATTCTAAAAATTTGAAAATAAAACGCCACAATTCAATCTATTCCTTCCTCCTCGCGATGGTCTTCATCTCGGCAGGTTTTTTGTTTTTCAACACAAGTGGTGTTTTTGCTGCTGAGTGTATTTGCTATAGTCATGATGGATTTTTTAAATATAATCCATCAAGAACCACTGAAGCATCATCAAAAACAGAATGCAAAAATATTTGCAAGTCAGAAGGATATTATCAATATGATGGAACACAGGGGAATGTTTTGAATTCAACCTCCGTTGCCAGTCAAGCGGGAGCTGCTATATCAGGCTTTTTACAATACGTATTAGAATTTGTTGGATGGATATTAAATTTAGCTATTTTATTGTTTGGATGGGCTATTGATGCAGACACACTTAAGACTATCCTCACTAATAACGCCATTGTAAGCACATGGGGAATTATACGAGATCTGTGCAACATAGGCTTTATTTTGATTCTGCTTTTTTCTGCATTTGCTACAGTTTTTCAATATAGCAAATATAATTACAAAAGTATCCTAATGTGGTTAGTTATTATGGCGTTGCTTGTAAACTTTAGCTTTCCCATCACTAGATTTATCATTGATATTACTAATTCATTAATGTATACCATTTTAGGAAGTGAACTCGGTGAATATGCTAAAGATGGAGGAAAAATATTTACAACAGGCCCTGCGTTTGGATCGTTAAGTGCTATTGTAACACCGCCAAGCACATCCATAACACAATTAATTGCATCTATAATATTTGTTTTCATTTTAGCATTAACCATATTAGCATTAGCAGTCATACTCATAATAAGAACCATGGCATTAGCTATAATAATCATTTTTTCCCCTATTGGTTTTGTGGGCACTATTGTCGGAAAGGATGGCGGATGGTGGAATCATCTTTTTAAATATGCCGTAGCTGGACCAATCATAGCTCTCGTCTTATTTATATCCATCAAGCTAATGGAAGCCACAAATGCAACATCCCTTTCAAAAATAGATACAATTACTCCAGTTATTGCTGGCATGGCAAGCTTTGCTATACCCATTATAGTTCTCTGGATGGGTATAGCGATGGCTATCAAGGGCATTGACGGGGCGGGAGCTGTCATGGGAAGAGCCAGGAGATATGGCGGAACATTCGCCAGAAATCTTGGCGGATTGCGACCATTGGCCTCCTGGGGATTCAATAAGACTGGCATACCGGATGGCATGAGACAAAGATGGGCGAACTTCCAAAAGAGTGGATTTACCGGTTCAGACAGAACAGCGGAAAGAGCCGCCATCATAGCCGGCGTCGGATCTGAAAATGCAGTTGGTAGATTCTTTGGAGGAGACAATGCAGAGCAAACAAAACATATAAAAGCTGCTGCCGAAAGGCATGGCATGGACAATGCGGGCACCGATACTCTTGAAAATCTTAGAGATACTGGCAATAGATTTGAAAGAGCAGCGGCTATCCAGCAATTGATTGATAATAATACTTTTGACATGACCGATCCAGCCAATGCAGCAGCCTATCAAACAATGCGTGATACT
>CAIMIV010000044.1 GCA_903841185.1 uncultured bacterium | reverse complement strand
GCCACTTATTTTTCCATAATTTTATTATATCCAAATTCCCAGCTGATGTAAATACCCAGCGCATCACCTAAATGGTTAGACTGAAAAAGATATTCAACATCCCATTTAAGAAAGCCCCCATCGGACCGGAGAAGAAAATCACAAACATCAGTAGGAAAATAAAACCGAATTGTTCCAAGAGCGCTTGGGTTTCGATTTTGATGGGCAAAACCGAAAAGAGCAGTTTTGAACCATCCAAGGGTGGAATAGGGATGAGATTGAAAAAAGCTAACAACACGTTCCAATAAATCACAATGGTGCACAGCTCAAAGAGAATAGAACTGAAGGAGCCCGACACCACCGTGGCCACGCTCGACCAATTGTTAAAATTAATAATGATATCGGCTTTAGCAGCCACCGGAAGATTGATAAACTGCGCTACCGTAGCAAAAATGAGTGCCAGAGTGATGTTGGATGCCGGTCCGGCCAAGGCTACGAGAGCCGGTCCCCACTTCTGATTTTTGAGGTTATAGGGGTTGTAGGGCACGGGTTTGGCCCAGCCGAAAGCAAAGTGAAAATTAGAGAGCATCAACATCATCAAAGGCGCCATAATGGATCCCCAGGGATCGATGTGCTTGGCCGGGTTGAGATTCAATCTACCGGCATATTTGGCCGTGGCGTCACCCAGCCACAAAGCCATCACCCCATGGGCAACTTCGTGAATAATCACCGAATAGAGCAGAATTATGACATAAAAAGCAATCAATACGATTTCACTAGACATAATTAAACTTTACAACTTAATATATCTATGATACTCTTAATTCTGTTACTAATCAAGTTACCATTTAAGCATTTTAACATCTTAACATCTTAACATTCTAGCCTATATCAACCTCGAAAGGTTGCTTATCTGCTGCGATGCTAACATGTTAACATGACCATCATGAGTAGAGTATGTGAAATTTGTGAACGCAGCGGAGGAACTGGAAATAAGCGAAGTCATTCCAATATTGCCACCCTTCGAAAGTTCGGCATCAACTTGCAAAGCAAAAAAATTGACGGAGAAAGACTGAAAGTATGCACCCGGTGCATCAAAACTTTGTCCAAAACAAAATAATATTTTCGGTTATTATTTTCTCAACTTAAAAAACCCTTTTTCAATGAAAGGGTTTTTTATTTTTCATTTTAAAGCACTTAGACAAAAAAAGAGGCCAGCTCGCGTGCCTCCATTGCGCGAGCTGACCAAAAATTGTAAATAACTAAAATCAAATACCGTTTTCCATAATCTTCATGAGTTTATCCCAGTCACCTTTAGGATCAAATGATATGCCATGGACGGCGACGTCTTCGGCAATTCTCGGATCATCCTGTTTATACTGATCAATTGGCCTCTCCTCCAGCGCGATAACTGGGATACCGTGCCAATCGGTTTTTATAATAGTACTTCTGTTTAGACAACAGGCTATGGCAACAACTTCAGCGCCTCGACTTTCAACAAGCCCAACCAGTTTGTTTGTAGAAGAAAAATTATGACAGACATCTTCCGACAAAACTATTTTATCGCCAGGCCTTATATCATGCCTTTTAATAATAAAGGTTGATTTTTCTTTCTGACCATTTGATTTGTCCTCAAGGGCGAGGATTTTCTTTTCAGCCATCACTCGACGGCAATGCAAATGCCTGGCGATGTCAGCCCCGAACCAAAGACCACCCATTGGCGCAGGCACGATGACATCCGGTTTGTAGCCAAGTGTTTCCCTGATCTTTTTTGCCAGTTGCATTGTAACAAAATCACAGGCAACTGGATGTTCATCTATCTTGGCGAAGTTGGCGTAAATATAGCCAACATAATTTCTTTCCTCGCCCCCTCCAGCATCGTATTTTCCAGCATAAGCAACAAGCCTCCTGCCTTCATAAAAGCCACCACAATTGTAAAGTGTCTGCATGAGATTAGGATCAAGAAAAACTGCCTCGGCCATTTCGATTTCTCCAATGGTCATCCTGCGACTCTCCTCAGCAGAAACTAGCGGTTCAGCTTTGGGATTACCCTTGGTCATCTGCGCACCCATAACAACATAGGTAGCACCGAGTTCAAGAGCCTCTCGCACACCAGTAAACCGCTTTTGTTGTCCGGACGCCATCCATTTATCACGGATACCCGGGACAACGAATCCATATCGATGCTGTAAGTTATAGCCTAAAAATTCAAGCTCATGTGGCGAAGAAACGATCAGGTCAAATGGGGTTAGTGGATCCGCATCCTCACGACATCCAGCATACTCCTCCTCGATATTCCGAATATCATTGAGAATTTTGGTGTCAGGAAAATGCCCATGCCTTTTTCTGCACACATCAGTCTTCATATCAGTCAACACGCTGACGAGCGCAATTTTCGTGTTCGGAAAAGCTCGCCTCACAGCGAGAAATCCTTCACCACTCGAAATTGTACTTATCGTAAGAATATCCTGACCTGAGTAGTGAATCCCGTAATTTGCAAGCGTACCCACAGTATCGCCCAACTTGAGATCCAGCATAATTCCCACATCTCCAAGACCCAACTCAAGGAAAAGATCTCTGAGCTTTTGGACAATCACTGGTCCAGGCATATCCTCCATGTGAGCGCCATCGTTGATTTTGATATGGCTTATGACTTTCGCCATACTCGGATTGGATAAAAAATCACGGACCATCTGGAGTAAAACAACACCACTTTTTATGCCGTCCAAAGGCAATATTCCACACTTCTTTTTCATGCTGAACCTCCGTTCTGTTTTTAAATACGCCACTATGGCAACTTCATTCAATTGGTAAACAACAAAAACTTACTAGCATCCTAGCAGTTTTTATTGGTAAAAGTCAATCATTTGATTTGTAGGGGTTTCACCCCTACAAAATTATCGCACACAAGTCGTCTGAAAAAACGCCATGTCGTCGGAGATGATTTCGGCGATTTAGTTAATTAGAGTCTTTCAAGAAAACAAAAAAACTGTCCCGCTGAGCGGGACAGTTTTTTTACTGCGCTTCAAGATAAGATACTGACTCGATTTATAGCCCCAGAATTCCCACCAATTGTTTAATCAGGGAAACGGCTGCCGGTGGCGCTAGCAAACTGCAAACTTCCACACCTTCATCATCCTTGACAACAAATGGTGCTTCAATGGTTTTTACAGTTTTTGTAGCTTCATCAAATTCATAACTATAGGCTGGGGTGATTTCGTAATCATCAATAGTTTCAGAAGCAACCGCCACAGGAACAGCATTGCGCAAAAGCACTCTGGAAACTCCATGCAGGGTGAAAACTTTATTAATCAATGTTTCATCCAGCTCCAATCTATCTCTAATGGACTCAATACCCATATTATCACCTTCTTTTCCGCTCATTCTTTCGCCATCACACTCCGGATTATCGCATTTCAAATAAAACTCTTTAGTAGCTTCTTCATATCCAACTTCTTTAGTAGAAAAAAGCTTCAAATTTCTTGGAGTATGACAAATTGGGCAAACAACTCGATATTTCATTCGTTCATCGATAACTGCTTCTGGAATATCAATAGCCACAAAAATATCTGGATCATTTCTGAAATCAATTAATTCTTTGAAAAACAGAGCGTAGGAAACTTGATCCAAATTTCTTGGGAAACCATCCAAAAAGATTGCTTTCTTGCCGGCTTTATCTATCTCTCTTTTAACCAAAGCCATGATAAATTCATTTGGCAAAAGTGTTTTTTGATTCTTTCCTAAAAGAGCGTCGATTCCATCCTCTACCGAGATATAACCTCGATAATTTTTCTTCATATACGCAATTAATTCTTTTCTTTGTCCCTCATCTTCCATTGCCGCATGGACATCTCGAACGGTATCGCCAACCGAGATATGCGCAATCCTGTCTTTGCCAAAAATTTCCATTAACAATTTTGTATAGGTTCCCTTGCCGGCATTCTTCTTTCCTAGCAAATATGCGATGAAAGTGTTGCCTTCATCGAAGAATTTTCTTAGCTTCTCAATTTCCACGCCCGCCTTTGCTTGAAAATATTCTTTTCTCCCTTCAATATCTGACAACTCAAATCTTTTTGTTACACCTTCCGTCTTAGTCTTGAAGACCGGAAAATCTTTTTCATACTTCATACTTTTTTGTATATTAACAATTAAAAACCTCTTCGCGAGGTACTTTATTGATATTATCATTTATTTTTCAACTTTGCAAATCACCACAACCTTTTACACTACTATATATAGTTGTGTAGTAGTTGTTCAGTTAACTGATAACGCGCATTCAGATTCAACCTCTGCGCAATTATATTCGATATCGCCAACTTCGTCCGTGCGCAGAATATCAATTTTCTGCGCCTCCAATCTTTGTATAGTTTCCGGTGTCGGATGGCCGAAGCGATTGTTTTTTCCCACGGAAATGATAGCTTCTCGGGGAGCGACTTTTTCCAGAAATTTTTCCGAAGTGGCATATTTGGAGCCATGGTGCGCTACTTTCAAAACCGTGCTTTTCAAGTCCACTCCCTGCTCTAGCAATTTTGCCTCTTCTTTTTCCGGCAAATCCCCGGTGAATAGAAAAGAATTCTGGCCGAAAACTAATTTCGCCACCACACTATATGCATTCGTGTCTTTCACCACGCCATTGGGCGTCTCCCCTGACGGATTGAGAATGTCCAGCTGCGCCGTTCCTAATTTAATCGTCACACCCGCTTCCCCTTTTATTTTCGCAATCTTTTTTCCCGCCAGCAATTCTTCAAATTTTTTGTCCAACTGTGATTCACTTTTCACCGTGGTTTCCACCAGCCCGTCCACTCGGTAATTCTTCATCACGCCCAAGAGTCCTTGAATATGATCCTGATCGGGATGGGTGGCAATCACCAATTCAATTTCTCGGTCCCAAAAAGGCACATATTGTCCCAACTTTTCCAGCAGAATTTGCTCACTCGGTCCGCCGTCAATCAAAATTTGTCTCGACCCTTGGCTAAGCAAAATGGCATCGCCCTGCCCCACGTCCAAAAAAATCACCCGCAATTCCTGGTTTTTAGCATAGAAAATCACTCCAGCTAAAATCAAGCTGATGACTAGCAGAATAATTATTAAACTATATTTTATTTTTCGGTTTTGCATTATTTTATTTATAATGTGCCATTTTTCTTTTCCCAAAAGAAAAGTGGCTAAAAAGAAAAAGGCCGCAAAACTCATAGCAAGACAAATTTTCGATTTATTCACTAAAATTTCTGGAAGCTTTGAAAGGAAGTCCTGCGAGAAATTTTTACGCTCATAAATCTTAATTTGTAGCTTGCTATTTCGTTGATGCGGGATAACTTTTCAAACGCCCCCGTCCTGTAAAATTTAAAACTATAAATTGAAGCGAGTGAGCGTTAAAAAATTACCTACTAGTTTTCCTTTTAGCATTTATGGGAATTTTAGCGAACGAGTTGAAAATTTATTTTTAAATTTTGCCCGGACGGCACATTTTCTTTGTAACTTTCTTTTGTGTGCCAAAAGAAAGTTAGAACCAATCTTTGCTGCCAAAGAAAATGGACACTTGAATTTTTCTGTAAAGAAAAATTAGCGTTGCTAAAAGGGCACCTCTTGCGCGCTCTGTCTTTTCCTTTTTACAAAAAACAAAATCCCTATCAATAGTATATACCAAATCACCACCCACACCCAGGAAAAATTGAGAACTGCCACGGAAGAGAATGACCAACTCGCCATCCAATCCACCATCGTGGTTTCATAGCGCAAGGGCAGAAAAGTTAGCCAGGAAAAAACTGTAGCCAGGGGCGGCACCACAAAAGCAAAAACGAGCATCAAAAATCCCAACAGCATCGTCACGGGAATCACCGGCAACACCAACAAATTGGCCAGAGGAGAAATCACCGGCAGTTTTTGAAAATCATTAAGAATAATCGGCAAGACAAAAATTTGCGCGCTCAGCGTCAAAAAAAGCATCTCGCTAAAAAACGACAGGCCATGTTTTTTGATGGAATATTTTTCGATCACGGGATAGAGATAGACGATGCCCACCGTGGCCAAAAACGACAACTGAAAACCGGTGTCCCAGCGCAGAAGCAAGGGATTAGATAGAAGCATCACACTAGCCGCAAAGATAATCGAATTCTGGGCGTTGCTCAAGCGGCCGTTTTTCATCGCCCACAAAAGAAGCATCCCCATCACCCCTGCCCGCACTGCGCTGGCTGGGAAGCCCGTCATGACCACAAAGAGAAAAATGCCGCCCATGGCAAACCACGCCGCCTGCTTGCGCCACAGCCCCAAAAAAATGCCCAGCAGCATCAAATATTCCGCCACAATCGTCACGTTGTAGCCGGACACCGCCACAATATGCGTCAGGCCGGTTTTGGAAAAATTGTCTTGCACTCGTTGCGATAGTTGGTCATCTCCGCCCAATAACAATCCCAGTAATAATCCGGACTCTGGTGCTGGCAAAAAATACAACACCTTTTCTTCTATCCGCTGCTTCATTTGTAAAAGAAATGCATAGCCTTGATTGCCGGTTGCAATCGGCAGACTTTCTATCTTAGGATTTTTGCAGAGATAGAAAATGCCATCCTTGGCCAGATACATCCGATAGTCAAAAAGCGTGTCTTTATTTTGCGGCAGCTCTAATCCACAACTGACTTTCAGCTTGTCGCCGTAATGATAGGTCGCATAGGCACTAGTGGTAATTAAAAACTTCTCCTCTTTGGACACCGGGTGTCCCTCTTGGACACCCAGTGTCCAAGTTGCCACCACAATTTTCTGCATCCGATCTTTGATAGCCGGTTCTTTGACAACCGTCACCTCGCCCACAAAATTTTGCGTCTCTTGTTTCAGCGCAATCACTTCTTCCAGTTGCGCTGTTGTCAGCCAGACACCGCCCAAAAAACATACCAGCGCAAAAAAGATGAGCGAGACTATTTTGTGCTGATAAAAAATTATCCACACAATTAGGTTGACAATAGCCAGCAGCCCAAACCAAAAACTCGCCACGATGTGGGGATAATAGAAAGAAGCGCCGAAAATTCCGGCCATGAAGCTGAGCCCCAAAAAGGAAAATATTTTTGCCTTGTTCATCCCGCACTAACTTTTCAATATAGTTCCTATCATTGAAATTATATCAAAAAAAATAAAAAAATAATTCCTCGCACACAACCTGGTGATTGCATAAATAATTTGCAAAGTTAGTGCGAGGCTCCTATTTCCATTATAGCAAATAAAAAAGGCTAGCGAGTGTTTCTCTCGCCAGCCTACCAGTTTTGCATTCTACAGCTTATAGGTTATTTACCACCAGGGGATACTTTTTTAATCTCTCGCATCAACTCCAATGCCTTGGGAATGATGTGTGACACCGCAGTGAGCTGGCTGAGAGTTCGTCCTTCCAAAGTCAGCATTGCTGATCTGGGGATACCCTGAGCATCTGTGATTGAAATAGTAATACTTGATGGATTACCAGTTGTTGTTCCGTCTGCCATAATAAATCTCCTTCTGCGTTGAGGTTTTTAGTCAATTTCCACCATCTTGGTCTTGGCGGATTTTCCGCCGATAATACGCAAAGAACTTTTTGGAACATCGAAATGCTCCGCTAATATCTTTATTAGCATACTATTGGCCTCTCCGTCAACTGGGGGAGCCGTAAGATGCACCTTATACTCCCCTTCCGCCGTTTTCGTCACTTTGTTGCGGGAAGAGCGCGGAGAGACTTTGACATAGATTCTCATATATAAAAATTATCTTCTTATTTCTACTTTACCAAAATTACTTTCAATATTCTTTTTTATTTTTTCCAAATCAATCGTCTTGCCTTTGGTTTTCTTTTTCAGATTGGGATCCAGAATTTTTTGCTCCTCGCGGTATTCCTGCAAATAATAGGCTGGCGCACCAGAAATCCATTTGGCAATCTTTCCAAAATCATCCTCACTATGCAGTCCCGGCACCACAGTGGTGCGAAATTCATAAGGAATCTTGCCATTCATAAGAAGATTAACACTAAGCCGTATGCGATCCTTATCCCAGCCTCGCGTCGACCCGTCTCGAGTCGTCAAGAAATCCTTTCGAGACGAGGCGGACGAACGGTCATCTCCGCGAGTCGAGGCGGGTACCTTTGATCCTGTTACAATATCATAATTTTCTAAACAACTCTTAATATCCATGGCCACATAGTCAATCAATTTTTGATCCAGCAATTTTTTTAGGACATCCGGACGCGTACCATTGGAATCTAATTTTACCAAGAACCCTTCTTTTTTTATTTTTTTAATAAATTCGATGATATCCGGCTGGATGGTCGGCTCTCCCCCGGTAATGCAGACTCCTTCCAACTTGCCTTTTCTTTTTTTCAAAAAAGCAAAAAATTCTTTTTCTGATTCCTCATTATGTGCCAAACGCAAATCCACCAATTCCGGGTTATGGCAAAATGGACAGCGAAAACTACAACCGACCGTAAAAACGGTGGTAGCTAGTTTACCGGGATAATCCAATAAAGTTAATTTTTGATATCCGCCAAGAATCATAGATTTAATTTTTAATTCAAAATTTTGAATTTTGAATCAATTTTTTAATGCTTTAATTTCTTAAAATTCAAACTGGGAAACAGAACATTCGTTTAAAAATTCAGAAATTATAACATTGATTAAAAATTGGAAATTAAAAATTAAAAATTTGAGCGACCTATGAAGCACATTAAAACTCTACCCATAATCATTATCAACTAAAGGGGCAACATCCATCGGCTATGATGAAGTTGCCCCACTATCTTTTCTTTTTTTAAACTATTTTTTCTTGGCAGTCTTTTTCACAATAGTTTTCTTTGCCACTTTTTTCGCCGGCCGGCAACAATTGACATCATACTCTTTTCTATCGCCAAATTCAGCTTGTTTTCCCTTGTTCCATTGAGCTACCGGTCGGATATAACCCACTACTCTGGAATAGACTTCGGCTTTTTGGAAATTTTTCAATACCGGGTCTTTCTCGTAGCATTTTTTACATTTAATAAATTTGTCTGACACTACTTCGTACAACACAAATTCATCCCCTTTCTCCAACTCCTTTTTACAATCATGGCAAATAAGTTTTTTCATATTTTTTTGCAGATTAATTATTATTTATTTTTTAGCTTCATCTTCATCCTCCCCCGCCACAAGGAAACCTTCCGCCTTTTGATCCGCCATACACTTCGGACAATTGCTGTGCTCGCCGTTCAGATAGCCATGCACCGGACAAATACTGAAAGTGGGGGTCAAGGTGAAATATGGCAGGGAATAGTTTTCGGCAATTTTCCGCACTAGTTTCTTGGTGGACTCGATGTCCAAAATTCTCTCTCCCAGAAAACCATGTAACACCGTTCCGCCGGTATATTTGGTTTGGATATTTTCTTGCAGATCCAGCGCTTCAAAAATATCATCAGTGAAATAGACTGGAAGCTGGGAAGAGTTAGTGTAATAGGGCGCCGCGTCTCTTTCCTTCACCGCCTGAGTGTTGGCGAAATTCGCCTCCGGATATTTCACGATATCCAGCCTGGCCAAACGATAGGCCGTGCCTTCACCGGGAGTGGCTTCCAGATTATACATGTTACCCGTTTCTTTTTGATACTTCACCATGCGGTCGCGCATATGCACCAAAATCTCTTCTGCCAATTTCTGTCCTTCTTTGGTCGTAATGTCTTTACCGATGAGATTCAACAGCGCTTCGTTCATTCCGATCAGTCCGATCGTGCTGAAATGATTCGCCCAATATTCGTTTCTGCGCATCTTGATAGCCGCCAAATAGACTTTCGTGTAGGGATACAGACCCTTGTCTGTCAAACTCTCCACCAACTTTCTTTTCGTTTCCAGACTGTCCTTCGCCAAATCCATCAAATGATCCAGGCCGGCATAAAATTCTTTTTTATTCTTGGCGGTATGACCCAAGCGCGGCAGGTTGATGGTCACCACGCCAATGGAACCGGTCAAGGGATTGGCGCCAAACAATCCGCCACCCCGCTTGTGCAATTCCCGATTATCGAGGCGCAGACGACAACACATTGAGCGGGCATCATCCGGATGCATATCAGAATTGATGAAATTGGCGAAATATGGAATACCATATTTGGCGGTCATCTCCCAAATCGCATTGAAGCGCTTGTCCTCCCAATCAAAGTCCTTGCCAATATTATAAGTCGGGATAGGGAAAGTGAAAATCCGTCCATCGGCGTCCCCTTCCGTCATCACTTCTGCAAAAGCGCGGTTAATCATATTCATCTCCTCTTGAAAATCCGCGTACGTTTCTTTTTGCGGCACTCCTCCAATCACCACCACCTCCTTCGCCAAAGTGGATGGCGGAGTGATGTCCATAGTAATGTTGGAAAACGGTGTTTGAAATCCCACGCGAGTGGACACATTCATATTAAACACAAAGGACTGGATTTCTTGTTTCACCTTGGCATAACCCAATTTGTCATAGCGCACGAAGGGTGCCAAGAGTGTGTCAAAGTTAGAAAAAGCTTGCGCTCCGGCCACCTCGCCTTGCAAAGTGTAGATGAAATTCACCATTTGCCCCAAAATGGAACCGAAGTGCTTGGCCGGCTTGCAGGAAACTTTCCCGCTCACACCCGTAAAACCTCGGCGCAACAGATCTTGCAAATCCCAACCGCAGCAATAGGCCGCCACTAATTGCAAGTCATGCATATGCATATCTCCACTCTCGTGCGCTACTCGAATTTCCTTGGTATACACCCGATTCATCCAATAGTTAGCACTCACAATCGAAGCGATATAGTTATTCAATCCCTGCAACGAATACGCCATATTAGCATTTTCTTTCACCTTCCAATCAATTTCTTGAATATATTTATCCACTAGATCCACCGCTTCCTTGAGAGACTCCTCCGTTTCCCGAATCTTGCGATGTTGTTCACGATACAAGATATAGGCCTTGGCGGTTTCTTCAAAATCCAGAATCATCAACACTCTTTCCGTCAAATCTTGAATTTCTTCAATTTGTGGAATATAGCCTTTTTTAGCGCCTTTCTCCAATTGCTTAGCCACTTTGCCGGCCACTTTTTCCGCTTCTTTTTTTCCGCCTTCGCCGGTTGCCAGCAAGGCTTTTTCAACGGCTCTGGCCACTTTGGTTGCATCAAACTTCACCACGCGGCCGCTTCTCTTGACCACTTTCATCACTAATTCCTCTTTTTTTGTTTCCACCTTTTTGCTGACAACTTTTTTCGCGTTAACAGCCCTGGCTGTTATTTTTTTATTCCCCACTTTCCCCGGTCGAGCAATCTTTCCCCCGCTTTTGTTTTTGCTTTTTGCCATACGGTTTTTTTGAATTAAGTTTAGTTATTATCCAACATATCCAACTCTTTTTTAAAACTCTCTACACTACCAAATGATTTATACACACTGGCAAATCTCACATAAGCCACTTCATCCAACTCCTTTAATTTTTTCAAAACAATTTTGCCAATCTCTTTCGTTGTCACCTCAGACTTTTCCAATGCCTGAATAGCATATTCAATGTCTCCTAACAACTTGATTATTTTCTCTTCCGTGATTGGTCTTTTGATTAGTGCCCGTCTGATTCCAGTCTCCAGTTTAGATTTATCATATTCAGTCTTTTCTCCATTTTTTTTCACAATAGTCAGCCGCAACAATTCAATTTCCTCATAGGTGGAAAATCTTGATCCGCACTTACCGCACTCCCGGCGACGGCGCGTAATCTTGCCTTCGTTGGTATCACGCGAATCGACCACCTTTGTTTCTGCATTATTACAGAAAGGACAATTCATATATTTATTAGACCTCTTGCGTAGTAAGTTGCGTAACGAAATTTTCAGATTTTGAGGCATAATTTTTCAAACAATTTTTGCGGTTTAGCCGTAGCTAAGCCAAGAAAATTTTTGGAAAATTTGACCAAAATATGGAGATTACAGTAGTAAGTTACTACGCAAGAGGTCTATTATAAAAATTAAAAAGTTTTTAAAGTTCATTCTATCTTTTATTTTTATGAACTTTTAGCTTTATAACTAGTTATCTACTATATATAGTGTAACGTAATACCATTATACCACAATTGAAAAAATCGCCAAGTGGCGATTTTTCCTAGCTTTTTTCAATATTTCAAAAGTTATCCACACCCTGCCACATATACTTTATAAACTCACAAACGCCACCGGCAAGACTTTGCGGAAAACTCCCGCTACGAGAATGGCATCGGATTCATCCAGATAGATGGGTTGGTGGATGCGGTTGGTGGATTGTGGGAAAAGACCGATCATGCCATGAGGCAGTTTCTTGTAGCGCTTGATAGTCGCCATGCCATTGATGACCGCCACCACGATCTTGCCCTCATATTCGCACCCTTCGCATTTTTCAAACACCACATAATCACTGTCGCCAATTCCCTCCTTGTTCATGGAATCGCCCAGAGCTTTCACCGCGAACAACTTGGCCGGGTTGGTCTTGCGAAAAAGGCTTTTGGAAATCTGCAAATAGCCGTCCACGTTGCCATCCGCATAGGCCAACGCTTCGCCGCAAGAAGCCAAGCCGTACATGGGCATGGAAAAGATGTTTTCAAAGTTGGCATAGCTGTCATTTTCCACTAAGAACAATTTCTTAGATTCGTCCCGCTTGACCAGATCTTTCTTCTCCAAGGCCTCAATCACCTGCATAGTCCCTTTCAGGCTTCCTACCTCAATTCCGAGGCTCTCAAGGTACTTGTGGAGTCTATAGGCGGTGGGATTCCCCCCGTTTTGCTCCAGCATCTCGCGGATGGTGTCCAATACCATTTTTTGTTTGGATGTTAACATTAATTTACCGATGCGAACCTACGAATGATATTCGAATCTACGAACTCCTCCTTAGTCACGCATACTTTTTAATTATTATTTAAAATTCGCTTAGTCTTTATAAAATCATCTCTGAAATTTACAAGTAACCCAAGTTTTTTATCTAAATTTATCAGATATCGCTTAACTTGATAAAAATCATCTTTAGTTACAAACTTTTTTGCCTTCAATTCAATAACCACGCAATTATTCACAACAAAATCAGTTATATTCCCTGTAAAATATTCGTCTTTTATATTCCGCTCTTCTCTCGCATATATCACACTTCTCTCTTTCAATTCTCTTTCAAGGGCATCCGCATATTGTTTTTCCCTGCTATATCTGCCTAACTCTCGATGTATCTTAAAAAATATTCCGTTTAAATCATAGGATAATTCCGGATACAATATCTCTATATCTTTTTTAACAATTCCCTTAATCATTTTATTTTCTACATATTTATTGTTCGTAGATTCGTCAATGTTTCGTAGTTTCGCATCGGTATTTCGTTCGTAGATTCGTCAATGCTTCGTAGTTTCGCATCGGTATTTCGTTCGTAGATTCGTCAATGTTTCGTAGTTTCGCATCGGTATACTGATATTCTATCACTTTGGCTATCACTGTCAAGAGGGCTACGGGAATTTTTAATTTAAAATTTTTAATTTTTAATAAATTTCAAATGATTTAATTTTAAAACACCCCCGCACTTGCGGAATACCAAGGAACAAATTGAATCGTAATTTGATTTTAAATTCTAAATTTAAAATTTGCCGTTTTCTTTAATACAAAAAACAACTCGCTCTAGCAAGTTGTTTTATGTTTCATGTTATATGTTTTATGCGATGATTATTTTCTAATTCGGGGCCACTTCCCTCCAATTCAAATCGCGACAGTCTTTGGTGCCATTCAGAGAGACGCCGCAACTATCGCAAGTTTTTCCAATGCAGGTAGTTGCTGCACATGCGCAATTTATTGTACAGGCATTACATTTTGGCCCTACCGAGTCATAAACATAAGTCGTTCCTCCACAGACAGTATTCGAATTATCGCATTTATAAGCACATTTATTAGTGCTACATGACGGAAATAATTGACGAGTAACGTCCACAGTAAGACCACTGTCGCTACCAGTGCAGAATACGGAATTAGCTGTTGGCGGATTAGCTCCGGTGCAAGCAGGAGCTCTCAAAGTTATGGTGTGATTACCTGACCAAGCAGAGCAGTGAGCAGGCGTAGGGCTATCACATGCCATAGCTCTTAAGACTTTTGCGCCTATGCTACTCCATTGATAAGGAAGTGTTCCGCCTGTGCCAGAGGCCAGATAACCACTAGCCGGTGCCCATGCATCGGCCGCTGCTCCATTAGAATCCCAATCAAAGCCATAATGCAACGTATCTCCGTTTGGATCTGTAGAAGTAGCGGTAAAATTATAATTCGTGTTTATGTATCCGGTCGTTGGACCCGTAATAGCTGGGACGGTCGGCGTACAAGGCATATTGCCAGTTACTTGTCCGCAACCCGTATCGCAGATTTCTCCGCTGCAAATAGTGTTGGCTGCGCCACAAATAGTTGTTGGGACACAAACATTTCGACTAGCGCTACAATCCGCGGTTGTTCCGCTTCCTGAACCCTCACATTTCCAGGTAGTCGTTGCGCCTTGAGCTGGAAAAAATGGAGCCACAAGCGGACTAACTGCTTTATAATTTCCTGTCGCGCAATAACCAGCCCCTCTCCAAGTAAGTGCATCGTATGCATATGTTCCAATACGATCAGAATCACAAACCCCTGTGATATTAGCGACACAACCAACTTTTCTTGTGATTGTGTCAATTGACTTGTCTATAGCGCATACCACTCCATCTGCGTTATGATTACCATCTGCTATGCCGTCATTGTGGGATGTTAAACAAGATGCCGTACTTAGCACATCCGTCACTGGTCGAATGCCTGGGCAGCAATGACAACCATTTTGCACATATTTAGCAGTTGCAGACATATCTTCTCCAGATACACTACTAATTTTTTGAGTAAAATCAAAGACAAGCGTAGGATTAGTAACATGACCATAATTAATAGTAACTGTTCCCCCAGAAACTCCACTAGTTGAGGCGCCACCTAAATCAGTCTCTGTGATGCTTGCTGTACCGCTAGTGCCAGTTGATGTAACTTGTGCTGCCATACCATTTACACAAGAAGGACACGTGGCCAACAAACTAACCCCCATTGTAGCATTCCCTCCACAGCTAACACTAGCACTCCATGGATCAGTGCTCATCCAAAAGCTCGCACCCACATCACTTCCACTTTCCTTACAGGTACATAGCGCCATGGCCGAATGATATTGCGTCAAAAACATACCCATACTAAAGATAAACATCAAACCAATTTGCATTGTTTTCTTATTTCTCTTATTTTTAACTATCACAACCAATAGGGACACCAAGAAAAGAATACCGATTATTACCCACGCTATGGCCGATTTATTTAATTTTTTATCCACAGGGTTAACAATTTGATTTTCTACCCTACCGCCATAAGCCTGATCAAAATCAATATCTGTGTCGTAAGCATCCACAATGATATTATTTTTGACATCTGTCAAAGACACTGCGATATGTGTAAGGTGGGCATCCCTGGAAATTTTCATATCCGCAAAATTAAATTCATTAACAAGTGCTTTGTTAAAAACCACTTCTTTAGCAATATGCTGTTCGAAGCCATTTCTTCCTGTGAGGACTACCCCTATTTCTCCTTGCTGACCTTCATTGTTAAACAAAGCTGTTTTAATCGTCAAATCTATCGCCTCGCCCTGCTTATACACATTCTTTCCTGATTCTACTGCTAAAATCCGTCCCATCATTTGTCCATATTCAATCAACCAACGCATATTGCGATTATATAATTCCTCCCCTTTCTCATTTATTATTGCCACATTGACGTCAAATGATCCGCCCCCTCGTAATTCATCATTATCTGCCAGCAAATCCACCGTCAAAGAATCCTCCTTAGCCACTTCTTTTCTTTGGAAAGGCATTTCAAATTCCTTCACCAGACCATTATCCTTAACTGTGCGGAATATTTTTATTTTAGCTTTCAGGATTTGTCCGGCTGTCACTATTTTTTTAATAGGAATATTTTCTGCCAATGGAATCATAATCATCGACTGATCCTTTGGCTCAGTTGATAAACCCTCGGATGGAAATTGTTTTTCCGCGTAACGATTTGCGTAAAAATACATTTTTACATCAGAAATCAAGCCACCTAAACCCTTTAGCTCAAATGCCTCAGGTGTATAAGCGACATTCTGAAAGCTAATATTCCTGTCATTAACAAATATTTGAAGAAAATAATTACTTGTCTCAATATTACTTGGCACGACTAATTTTAACTTAAATTCCTTCGATTCCCCAGGAGCCAGCTTTCCTAATTCACTAGTTTGCTGATAAGTGTGTGCCGCATTAGCAAAAATATACCCATTTTTATTCAGACTATCTCCTTTTAACAGCTCCATCGTGTACTGTAAATTGCTCAGAAAATCATTAGTTGTGTTTGTGACCTTTGTTACGGCGGTTATTTCTCGAGTGGCCTCATTAAATAGGATATCTCCCAGCTTAATACTTACTTCCGGAACATATTCCTTACCGCTGCCAGAAGAAACGCCTAGGACATCTCTGCTAGCACTAGTACTTTCCTGCGCCCCGACCAAGAAGGGCATCCCCAAAACAAGAAAGGCTCCGATTAAAAACAAGATTTGCTTTTTCATACTTTTTGTATTAAATATTAAGTTTTATTTTTAAACTATTAAACCTATTTTTATTATACCACCTTTTTGCCAAAGCGGTAGGAGGGGTGGGGATAACTCACCGCATGTCAACATATTAGCATATTAACATTTGAGCATTTGCTGCTAAAAAGCTCCGTGACTATCCGTTGCTACTAAATTTAAAATTTACAATTTTTAATTTTTAATGAATTTTCAATTACTCAATTTTAAAACAACCCCGCACTTGCGGAATACCAAGATACAAATTGAAACTTGTGCGCGTTAAAAAATTACCTACTAGTTTTCCTTTTTAGCATTTTCGGGAATTTTAGCAAATAAGTTGCCCGCCTCGCATCGACGAGCGGTCGTCTCCGCGAGTCGAGGCGGGAGAATTTGTCTTGGTATGCAGCCGTGCGGTAGTTTTCTTTTTTGCCACTTTTCTTTTGGGGAAAAGAAAAATGGCGAACCTTAGAAATTAGAAAATTAGAATTTGATTTTAAATTCTAAATTCTAAATTTTAAATTTGCCGACCCTTTTAATACAAAAAAAACAGTCCCAATTGCTCGGGACTGTTCTAGCTTAACTAATTTTGTTCGTAGATTCGTCAATGTTTCGTAGTTTCGCATCGGTATGTTATTCGTAGATTCGAATTTCATTCGTAGTTTCGTATCGGTAACATTATTTCCCCATCTTCCTCCGGATAAACGCCGGGATTTCCAATTCGTCATCATCTTCTTCCAAAGATTTTTCCAGCGCGCTGAAAGCGGGGCGGGTCGGCTTGGGTTGCACTTTTTCTTCAATGATCATTTTCGATTCAAATTTTTCCGGGAAAGTTATTCTCGGTTCTTCCACCTCCACTTCTTCTTCCAGTTCCACCGGAGCAGCATAGACAGGACGAGCGGATTGTTGCGGCGCGTGCACAGAGTGTGAAGAAAAAGAAGAATTGCTGTGGGAAGTCGTGTTTTGCGGCACTACCTTTACGATGGGCTTAGATTGCGTAATGGCCATGCGGGACATTTTTTCTAGTGGAGATTCTTTCATCTTGTCAGCATCAAAACCGGTGGCTACTACGGTGATTTGGATTTCCCCTTTTTTGATGGTTTCATCCACCACTGCTCCGAAAATAACTTTCGCATTCGGATCAATCGATTCCGTAATAATATTAGCCGCTTCATTGATTTCTAACATGGTCAGGTCGGATGAACCGCTGACATTAAACAGCACGCCCTTGGCGCCATCAATAGACAATTCCAAAAGTGGACTATTGATCGCCGCCTTGGCCGCGTCGGCGGCACGATTTTCTCCCGAGCCGATACCGATGCCCATCAAAGCCGAGCCACTATTAGACATAATTGCCCGCACATCCGCAAAGTCAACATTAACAATTCCGGGCTTCGTAATCAAATCAGAAATTCCTTGCACCCCTTGGCGCAACACATCATCCACAATCTTAAAAGAATTAATAAGAGTGGTTTTTTTATCAATAATTTGCAACAGTTTGTCATTGGGAATGGTGATGAGGGTGTCCACTCGCTCGCGCAAGTTTTCCAGCGCCTCTTCGGCAATGGCTCTTCGTTGCGCACCTTCGAAAGAAAACGGCTTGGTCACCACGGCGACCGTCAAAGCTCCCATCTCCTTGGCCACTTCCGCCACAATCGGCGCCACGCCAGACCCAGTGCCTCCACCCAAACCGCAAGTGACAAAAACCATATCCGCTCCTTTCACCACTTCCTGGATTTCATCGCGATTTTCCTCAGCGGCTTGCCGGCCGATATCCGGGTTCATGCCCGCTCCCAGTCCTTTAGTCAGATTTTTTCCGACATGCACCTTTTCTTGCGCCTTGTTGTGATGCAAATCTTGAGCATCTGTGTTAATGGCGACAAACTCGACGCCTTTGAATTTAGCTTCGATCATGCGGCTAATTGCATTGCCTCCGGATCCTCCGACGCCAACAACCTTAATCCGAGCAAAAGTTTCTACTGGGGGTTTGATTTCTGCCATATGTTTTTTAGACTTGTTGCTTAATAAGTTGCGTAACGAAATTTTCAGATTTTGTGGCATAATTTTTCAAACAATTTTTGCGGTTTAGCCGTAGCTAAGCCAAGAAAATTTTTGGAAAATTTGACCAAAATATGGAAATTGCAGTAGTGAGTTATTATGCAACAGGTCTATTATATAAAATTGGAATTTAATGAATTTTCTTAGGATTTTTTGCAGTTCCGTAGTAAATAAATTTAGCACATATTCTCAGTATGTGTCAAATTGCGCCTTTATATATTGGTTTTTGTTTATTTATCAACTCGCCCGCCTATTATCGACTTCAATAATAGCAGCTCAATTGTCATTATATATCAAGTCAGTCTAAAATGCAAAGGCATTTTAGACCAGATTTATTTCTGTTTTTTCTATTTTTTTTTAATTTCATCTTAAGGTAGGAATTTGCCAAACCATTCTTTCATTCCTTCCATCGATCCACCCATGCCTTTGGAGAATTTTTCTCCCAATCGGCCACTCATCGAACCCCGAGACTTGGAAGAGGATGCATTTTCCAGCCCCCACAACACCAAGCCTACTACCGTCACAAAAGTAGGATCATCCACTTGGTCAATCAGTCCGCCCATTGGCATCGGAAAACCGGTTTGCGCCGGCAATCCCAAAACATTTTTAGCCAAATCCACCGCTCCCGGCATTTTCGCCGTCCCACCCGTCAAAACCACGCCCGCCGGCAAGAGCCGTTCTCGGCCGATGGCTTTCAATTCTTTATTCACCAAGAGCAAAATTTCTTCCAAACGGGCTTCAATGATTTCCGCCACGTGATAGCGGGAAACAATTCCCTCTTCATTGGCATCCAATTCCGCTAAATTAATTTCTTCTTTTTTGCTGATTTCTCGCGGCAAGGCGTTGCCATACTCCAGCTTCACTTTCTCTGCTACATCAATAGAAGTGCGCAAACCAATGGCAATATCATTAGTCACATGATTGCCGCCAATCGGCAAAATCGTGGTGTGGATCAAATTATTCTCTTCAAAAACAGCCACCGAAGTCGTTCCCCCGCCAATATCCACCAGCACCACACCCAATTCTTTTTGTCTCTTGGTTAGTGTGGCTTTGGTGGCAGCCAGAGGCGCCAACACAAAATCCGCGATGGAAATCCGCGCTTGCTCAAAACATTTATTCAGATTTTTAATAAAAGGAGTGGAACCCTCAATAATAATCACGTCCACTTCCAAGCGCACACCGTTCATCCCCAAAGGATCTTTGATATTTTTATTGCCATCCAAGGAATAACTCTCTGGAATAATATGAATAATTTCTTTGTTCGGCGGGATGGAAATCGCTTGCGCAGCATTGATCACCCGGCTGATATCGCTCTCGGTCACTTCTCCATCTGCTTTGCCGACTGCAATCACGCCTTTGGAATTTTGCGAGGTGATGTGGCTCCCGCCGATGCTCACCACTGCCTGAGTGACGGCAATGCCGGCTGTGCGCTCGGCTTGTTCTACAGAGTCATTGATCGATTTGATGGTTTCTTCCAAATCCACCACTACGCCTTTGCGCACGCCAGCGGACGCAGCCGAACCCACCCCGATGATTCTGGGTTTTTCTTCTTCGGGAAAAATTTGAGCGATTACAGTTCTTATGCTTGTTGATCCGACATCAATGCCAACAACAATATCACGATTTGCCATGATCTATTTGTTTTTAGACTAGTTACGCTTCATCCTTTAATTATATTACAAAAACGCTTATTCGGCAATTGCCACTATTTTCCCAGAGCCTGTTCGTAATCTCTCTTTCGTCGCGAGAGATTGAAATTTCGAGCGAAAATTGTGAAAAATGAGGAGGAATATCTGGATATTTCGACGAGTTTTGTCCGCCAGCTGGCGGAGCAGCCGGAATTTCAATTTCGCAGCAGAATACGGAGACTATGAATAGGCTCTCAGAATATGGGGAATGAAAATAATGAGGCCTATGATCACTGCCAGAAAAGAGGACACCAACACGCTCGCCGCCATCAAATCCTTGATTACCCGCACATAGGGATGCACTTTCGGCTTCAAAATATCAGCAATGCGCTCCATCACCGTGTTCAAAAGCTCCATCACCAGCACTCCCATGATCACCAGAAACAACACAATCATTTCACTGGGTGAAACTCGATAATAGACCATCGCCACCAGCACCAAGCCGGCGAAAATCACTTCATTCTGAAAATTTTTCTCATTCCGAAGGGCATAGCTCAAGCCATTCACAGCGTGGCGTAAACTCATGGTAAAACTTTTTAGTCTTTGCATATTATTTTTATTTCATCTCACTAATTATTTTTTTCTGCAGGGAAAACATTTCTTCCCCATGAGCAAAGCCCAACAAATGCAACACGCCATGAGCAGTCACGTTGATCAATTCCTGCGACAGAGAAATCTTTTCCGCCTGGGCATATTTCTCTATATCATCATAGCACAAAATCAGCTCGCCTAGAAATATTTCCGGAGAGTCCTCCTTTTGCAACTGCTCCCTCGTTTCGTATTCGAAAAAAGACAAAATGTCCGTCACGCTATCCTTGCGCCGGTGCGCACGATTCAATTTTTGCATCTCTTTTTCAGAAACCAAGGCGACGCTAATGGAAATCTTTTTTTCCTGCAAAAAAGCACAACCCGCTGCCGCAATAGTCCGTTCCGCCACTCGCGCAAAAAAAGCCTCTTCCACCGGACTGTCCGTCGTGTTATTCACCTCCACATCTACTAGCATGTTTTTTTTTTATTATTTTTATTTTTTTTTATTTTT
>CAIMIV010000043.1 GCA_903841185.1 uncultured bacterium | reverse complement strand
CGCCAAGATCAAGGATTTCCTTCACAGCATTTTCAATAATTCCACCAACAATTCCGCGCCAGCCGGCATGAACCAGCCCAATAATTTTATTTTCCGTATCATAAAAATAGACTGGGATGCAATCTGCCACCGTAACTGAAAGAAAAATATTTTCGTCTTTAGTGACGACACCATCCGCGCCTAAAATTATTCCAGCGCTTGCCCTATCAACAATGGCAACAGTTGTCCCATGAACTATCTCTGCCGCAATAATTTTATTTTTACCAATACCAATCTTTTCAAAAAAATTTGCTCTGTTTTCCAAGTTTAAATTGTTGTCCCTGAACAGCTTCATTGACCCGTCCTCGCGTTCTGACATTACTGCCACAACTTCTGGGATGTTTTCAAAAAATTTAATCATAAATATATTCTTTATACCAAGCTTAAAGCTTTTATTTGATTCATAAATTTATCAATGTTCACCTATTATATTTATTCCTTCCAATTCCTTATTCTATCGCACTGGCCTTCTTATTTCTACTTAACAATATAATTCCAAAAAACATCGGAATGAATGCAAGTAGCTGAAATTTAGTTGGAATATTCCCCAGTAGCATCCAAGCAAATAGCAGTGTTAATAAAGGCGTCACACTATTTAAGGCATTTGCCTTGGTCACGCTGATTCTGTGGATACCTTCCACCCAAAGTAATTTGGAAAGTCCGAGCAAGAAGAATCCGTTGATGATCAAAAAGACAAATGTTTTATCCAGGTTGATTGTTGTAAAATCAATTTTAGTGAAATAAGCAATCACAAATATAACGAGCGCGCTTATAGAACTCCTAATAAATAAAATTGCTTCACTTTTGACTTTTTTTCTAGCTCTTTTTTGAAAAAAATTCCCCAAAGGAGCTATGAAAGCGGCTGACAAAATTAATAAATCTCCAATTTGCAGATTATGTACGTTGGGGTATAAAACTATAGTCGCTCCAGCCAACATCAAAATTGCTCCCATTATATGTTCTTTAGAAAAATATTCTTTATGCCAAAGATTGAAAAACAGGAAACTAAAAAATATTTCCGTCAAACCAATGAGACTTGCATTGCCGGCGGTTGTGTAACGCAAGCCGGAGAAAAACAACAGATAAAATATAACGCCTAATATAAGCGTTGCCAAAAGGATATCTTTTATAGCTGATTTGTCTTTTAATTCTCCCCAACCATTTTTGAAAAACAAAACCATCCCAAAAAATACGGCCGCAAAAAGTGTACTCCATGCCAAAGATAATAAAGGAGCGACTGTTTTCAAAGATAAAATAGTTACGACAGGAAACAAGCTCCACAAAACACCCTCTGATAAAATAATAAGTTCACCTTTCCTTTCTTGCGTTAATTTATTTTCCATTGTTTTCTAAATTTTATCCCAATTGAACTGCATTAGATCTATCAAGCTGGATTGGAAATTTTTCCATTAGCAATTTAATATCAACCGGATCCATTTCCCAACCCAAAGCGCCAAGATCATCCTCAAGATGTTCTACATTGCTTGTTTTTGCCAATGTAATTACATTTTTTTGAGAAATTAACCAATTAATTGCAATCTGAGATTGGGTTTTGTCATATTTTTTGCACATTTCATCCAAAATTGTTATTCCAGAATGTGTTAAGTCCCCTTTTTGCAATGGTCGCCAGGCTTCCAGAAAAACATCATTATTTTGACAATATTCCAAAACACCTGCCAAGACAGGCTCTCTGAACATCAGATTATAATGGACTTGATTCAAGACAATTTTATTCTTAGTTACTGCCTGCGCCTTTTTGAAGCTATCCACTCCAAAATTACACACGCCAATATTTTTTATCATGCCCTTGTCTTTAAGATAGTCAAAAGCGCGCATTGTTTCTTCAATCGGAATTTCTGGGTTAGGTGCATGAATTAAATATAAATCTAAATAATCAATACCCAATCTTTTCAAGGTATTTTCGGCTGATTTTATTACGTCGTCATATTTCAAATTAGGTTTAGACACCTTAGAAACAATAAATAATCTTTCTCTATCAAAATCTTTTATAGCTTTGCCTAAAATCTCCTCTGAATATCCCTGTGCATATATCTCGGCCGTGTCGAAACGATTAACCCCCATCTCTATTGCTGTCTGTAGTGCAAAAATATCCCCTTCCTCATTTAGATAATTTTCATCTTTTTGTACACGGCCACCCATTTCCCATGTACCAATCCCAAAAACAGGCATCTCAAAACCATTGTCTAATTTTTTTATATCAATTTTCATCTTTTTTATAGAGTTAAAAATTACTTTATTTCCTTATTCAAGTTTATAGTGATGTTTTTATGGTATCATTAATTAAATAATTACTCAAGCAGGGAAATAAAAAAACGCTCGATTGGCATCGAACGTTTTTTATTGGGTTGGGTTATGCAATAGACAAGATTTCCACTTCGGTCATAATTTGACGATGGCCAAATTTCACCTTATATCTTTTCTTGGCTTTGAATTTCACTCCCACCACCTTGTCGCCTTTTTCGGTTTTGATGATCTTTCCTTCCACTTTGGCTCCTGCCACTAGCGGAGTGCCGATTTTGATGTCTTTTTCGTCTCCGACAAACAAAACCTCCGGGAAAGCGATGACACTGCCTTCTTCACCTTCAATTTTCTCGATTTTAATCTTATCTCCCACTCCAACCTTATATTGTTTTCCACCTGTTTTGATAATTGCTAGCATAATAAACTTATAAATTGTTACATAAATTAGT
>CAIMIV010000042.1 GCA_903841185.1 uncultured bacterium | reverse complement strand
TTGATTATATCACCAAGCTTCGCTTTATCATAGCGCAATTTGAATGGACGAAATATAAAAAACACAAATATTTCTCTTATTATAAGCCATTTTTGGCAAAAAAACAGTCCCAAAAACTCAGGACTGTTTTTTTAATTGACTTTTAGAGGTCAGATTATAGTTTTTCCAATTCTCCTTTTAGTGCTTCTACTCCTTGCACACCTACAAATTCTTTCACCACTTTTCCGCCTACAAAAATTTTGATGCTGGGAATAGACATGATGCCATATTGAGAAGATACGGCGGGATTTTCATCCACGTTCACTTTTCCTACTTTGGCTTTGTCGCCCATTGCCTGAGCCAATTCATCAATAATCGGAGTCATCATTTGGCATGGTCCGCACCAAGGCGCCCAAAAATCCACCAACACTGGGACATTACTTTTAATAACTTCTTGATCAAAATTTTGATCGGTAAATGCTTGTGCCATACAGTTTAAATTTTCAATTCTCAATTCTCAATTTTCAAATAATTTTCAATTTCCTAATTTTTAAACTAAGTGATTGTTTTTTGAAAATCTAGTAATTAAAACACTGAAAATGTTTTAAAAAAATTTAATTATAACCAATTGTAAATAAGATATCCGCCGATAAACAACATTATTGCACCGGCCACCAGATGAAGCAGACGAATATTTTTCTGTCGCCAATTCTCCAATCCTTTCGCCCTAACTCCTAAATACATACTAATAGTAATTATAACCATTGGCAGAATAAAAATCAAGTTATACACAAACAGCATCCAAATAGTATGCCCTAGATTTTCTTTTTGTGCCAAGAGTCCCAAAATAACAATATAGGGTCCGCTGGTGCACGGCAGCAAAAAGAGACTCACCAGAAAACCCGCTCCCAACGCGCCCATAGGGCTAGTGACATTGCGAATGATGGCTTGCATTTTCGGCCGCCAGCTGAAAGGCACTTCCATCACAAAACCCCTGCCATACCAAAAAAAATCCTTGAGATTAGCGATGCCAATGAGGATGGCAATCCCGCCAATCACAAAGGAAAATATCTTAGGCAGATTGAAAAATCCCATCGCCTTGTACAGACCCAGGCCCATCAAAAAATAGGAAACAAAAATCGCCAGCGAAAATAACAAACCGGAATATAGCCCGCCCCGTCTGCCTTTGGCGGAAATAACTGTCGCTACCAAAAGAATCAGCACTGCAAAGGCGCAAGGATTGATTGCATCCACCAGAGCAGCCCAAATCAAAACTATCAATGAGACGTCAGCCACAAGCGGCTTGCTGGTCTTCTGTTCCACATTCAACATCTCGCTCACCTTTTCCGGAGTAGGTGCTTCCACAGCCTCCACCTTTTCAATCTCGCTCACAAAATTATTGATAATCGGCTCGTCGCCCAAAATCATCTTGTCTTGAAAAAATATCACCGGAAAACCGCGCTTATCCGCCGGCACACTGAACGCATCCAAGAATTTATTAAAATAGGCCATATTATAGGGACCGGAGGCCTCTATTTTTTCAATATCATACGTGTTATAGATATTCACTGCCTGAAAATAGCTATCCACTTTTTCACAATGAGCGCAGGTCGCTGAATAAAAATAAACGGCCTTTTTTTTCACCGTGGGCTCTTGCGCCTTGGCCGGTGAAAAAAATATTAAAGACAGCGCAAATATTATAAAAATAAAGCTTTTTTTTGTCATATTTTTTCTATATTTTATTTTCCAAACCTTCTTTGCCGCGTGGTGTATTCCTCCAAGGCTTGTTCCAATTTCTCTTCGTTGAAATCCGGGAATTTTTCCTGCGCAAAGTATAGCTGCGCATTGGCCACGTCCCACATCATAAACCCGGCGCTCAAATGCGCATCCCCGCCCGTTCGAACTAAATAGTCTACGGCCGGAAGATTAGCTGTCAACAGATTTTTCTTTAGCGTTGCCGCGGTTATTTTAACACCCGCCGCGCATTTATCCTGAATTTTTTGCACCGCCTGCAGCATATCATCGTCGCCATTATAAGCCAGCATAAAATTCAACATTTTTTTCTCATACCGCTGGGTTTTCTCTATAATAGCATACAGGATGCTCTTGAGCGAATCGGGAAATTGCTCTTCCCATTTGCCGATAAAGTTTATTCTGGCTTCTTGTTCATCAATATCGGGGTTAGTGAGTAATTCCGTGAAATATCTTTTATAAATATCCAACAAGGCTTTTTTCTCTTGCAGGGGGCGCTTTTTTAGATTATCCACCGAAGACCCCCACAGAGTCAGACAATAGATGCCTTTTTTCAAAGCATAACGAATAAGCGCTTCTGTGTTTTTCGCACCCGCCTCATGTCCCTCCCAGGGTTGCAAGCCTCGCTCCTTGGCCCAACGCCGATTGCCATCCGGGATGATAGCTAGGTGATTAGGCATATTCTGCATTTCTTTTTCCATCATATCTAATTTTTAAATTAAACATTAATATAAGTACAAAAATAGCTTCTTTTTACTACTACACCTCTCTATTTAACATATAATCCGCAATACCCACGAGAAATTCCTTAGCTTCTTTATTTTTACAATCTATTTTTTTAATTGCCCTCAAGGCCTCCTGAATAAAATTTGCAGCGAGCTCTTGAGAATATTTCAGCGAGCCAGTCTCTTGAATCACTATTCTGAATTCATCAATTTCTTTTGGCGTTAAATTCTTCTTTTTCAAATATTTTTTTAAAACTTGTTTCTGTTCTTTCGTGCCCCATTCCAAAGCCTTAATCACCAGCAAGGTTTGTTTCCCTTCAATAATATCTGACCCGACTGGTTTGCCAATTTTTTTCTCATCTCCAAAAACACCCAAAATATCATCTTGAATTTGGAAAGCTTTGCCCAATGGCAAAGAGTAATCTGAAAAATATTGAAACGTTTTCTTGCTTCCTCCCGCCAGCAGGCATCCGAGCTGTAATGGTCCCTCGAAAGTATAACGGGCAGTCTTACATTCATGCATTTTTAGAATTTCTTCCTCCGTCGCCACTTCAGCATATTGCATAATGACATCTATCATTTGACCAGGAACAGTGATAAAGATAATCTCTTGCAGCTTGTTCAGCGCCTTAACTATCAAAGCTGGGGAAAATTTCGAACTAAAAATAGCTTCACAAGCCATAGCTGCAGCCATATCGCCTGCCATGATGGCCATGGAGTTGCCAAAATGATCATGGTCATCGCTAAGTTTATAGCGAGCGCCGATAGCTTTGAATCTTTCATGCATAGTCGCCACTCCGTGCCTGGTGGCATCCCTATCCATAATATCATCATGGATCAGTAGAAAGGAATGTAATAACTCCACGCAGATGGAAACTTCTAGAATCTTCTTATTCTTCTTTCCCCCGGAAGCCAAGTAGCCAAAATACAAAAAAGCCGGCCGAATTCTTTTTCCACCTGCCATAGTATAATCTTTAATCAGACGCACTGTTTCCTCGGCGATAATATCTATCTCACCTGCCTCTTTAGCCTTCTTTTCAAAATAGGCGTTCAAATATGGATCTACGATATTCTTAAATTCCACTAAAGTTTTTTTGGCATCCACGGAGTTTATTTTTATAAATTTTAGTAGCCTCAAGGAGAATCGAACTCCTATTACCAGGATGAGAACCTGGCGTCCTAACCGTTAGACGATGAGGCCATATATGGCTTTAAAATGATGCCTATCTGCCATTGAAGGATAGCACCATGATAAATATAACTGTAGCAATAAACTCAGAAAATATCAAGTCTTGCCCGAATAACCAAAAAACAGCCTTGCAACACTAAGCTAATTATATCACACTTTTTTCCAAGCTATTTCTTTCCAGTGCTTATTTTGCCGGCACAACATTTTCAGCTCTTCCTGTGGATTTTGCATAAGTTCCTCCACCACTTTTTCCATGCGCATTCCCTGAGAACCTTTTACCAAAATATAATCACCTTCAGCCACCAGCTCTTTCATTTTTTTACCGACCTCCATGGGGCTAGCAAAATAAAAAACTTTTTCCTCCGCAAAGCCAGCTTGGATCAGCTCCTCTCCCGCCAAGCGCATTCGCCCTCCCACCGCCACAAAAAAATCGCAACCCACTTCCATAATTTTCCTGCCTATCTCGCGATGCCGCTCTTCCTCCTCCTCTCCCAATTCCAACATGTCCCCCAAGACAACAATTTTTCTGGCCACCTGTTTGCTCGAAGCTGCTATTTCGCCGAGAGCATTGAGAGCGGCAGCGACCGAAACAGGAGAAGCATTATAAGTATCATCAATAATATATGATTTATGCATGCCCAGGATTAGATTCATCCGGCCACCCGGCAAAGAAAAATTTTCCAGCGCCGCGGCGGCTTCCACTAAATTAATGCCAAATCCGGTACCAACAGCCACTGCTGCCAGGGCAGAATAGATTTGATGTTTAGCCAAAATATTATTTAGTCTCACAGGAAGAGTGGTTCCTTTATAATTCAACTTAAAACTCAAACCTCGCAAGTCTTGCTTCTCCCCTACATAACTAAAACTAAAATCTGTAGCGCGCATTTGCGCTTCTGGCACAAAACCAAAAGTCACCACATTACACTTCAGTTGTGACTCCAATTTGGCCACATGTGGATTATCCACATTGAGAACGGCTAGTCCACTGGCACTCAGCTTCTTCACCAGAACGCTTTTCTCTTTAGCCACACCTTCAATAGTTTTGAAAAATTCGATGTGACTGGAGGAAAAATCAGTAATCACTCCGGCGTTAGAAGTCACAAAACTAGTTAAATATTCAATATCACCGGGCTTATCCGCGCCCATTTCCAAAACCAACATTTCCGGATATTCAATCGGCGCCAGCACCACCCACAGCCATTTCAACAAAACCCTGCCCCAACCAAAAAGAGAATCTTCTCCGCTCTCCGCTCCGATGATAGTCAAGGGCAAACCGATTTCATTGTTATAGTTTTTTTCTGTTTTTCTCACTCGAAATTTACTCGCCATCACTGCATAAATCGCTTCTTTAGTGGAAGTTTTTCCCACGGAACCTGTGACACTGATTATCTTAGGATTATATTTTTTTAGCACTAAAACAGCCATCCCGCGAAGCATTTTTTCCAGCCAAACTATTTTTTGTGATTTACCGTTTATCATTTTTTTACTTTTTTACTGTCTGCCTTGATTATGATGCTTTGTTCTGGAGTAGTTGGACTAGCGTTTATTTTTCCTGCCTCCACCTGAGCATCCGGAGAAAATTGCAGGATCGTATGGGCGGCATTAAATTTATCCAGATCAGCTTGAGTATACTGCTGCGTCGGTTCAATATTATAATAGCCCAGCAAAAATTTCATCATTTCCCCAAAAACGGGGGCGGCGCTGGATTCTGCCCATTCTACATTCTTGGGATTATCCAACTCAACTACTATGGTGAATTTAGGATCATTGATCGGAGCAAAGCCAGCAAAAGAGCCGACTGACCTCCCTTGCGCATAGCCGCCGGTTTGAGCATCCACTATCTGAGCCGTTCCGGTTTTTCCGCCTACCAAATAGCCCGGCACGCCAGCTCTCTTCCCATGTCCATTATCCACCACACTTTGCAAAATTTTTCCGGTTTCCATAGCGGCTTTTTGCGAAATAACTTTGCGGATTTCTTGGGGAGCGATAACCTCTTCCTCTCCACCGGTATGTAGTATGCTATCAATTATTTGCGGTTTCATCAAGGTCCCGCCGTTGGCAATAGCGCTATAGGCACTGGCTAGCTGAATGGGCGTCACTGTTATCCCCTGGCCAAAAGCCGCGGTAAAAAACTGAATGTTGCTTCTCAAATTATTTAAATTATTAGTGTTGCCTCTCGCCTCGCCCATCAAATCTATGCCGGTCAATTCTCCAAAACCAAATCTTTTCATATATTCCGCGAAATCTTTATTACCCAATAACTTTTCTACATAGATAACTCCAGTATTAAGAGACTTTTCCATCACCTGCGTCATCGTCTGCACACCATTAGATTTCAAATCTGAGTTGTGAATCGTATAACCGGCCTCAAAAACTGAACCGGTATCCGTGTAGGTAGAATCGGGGGTAATTTTACCACTATCCAGTCCGGATGCAATAGTAAGTGTTTTAAACACACTCCCGGACTCATACGCACTACTAATCGCCGTATTCCGAAAGGCACCAATATCTTCCACCTTAGCATATTCATTGGGATTAAAAGTAGGGGAATTAGCCATAGCTAATATTTTTCCGGTGCCAGGTTCCATAACAATAATACTGCCGCTATCGGCTTGGTATTTCACTATGGCATTTTTAATAATCTTTTCTGCCTGATATTGCACAATATGATCCAGTGTCAAAACAAAAGAATCACCATCCTTAGCTTGCGTAATTTCCCGTGCCTTTCCTCCAACCCACCCGCCGGAAGCATCTCTCTCGTGAAAAAGAGAACCTTCTGTGCCTTGCAATGTCTCATCCTCAAAAGACTCAAAACCATACCGCCCTCCCAAACTGTCCCCCTTCCAGCCTACAAATCCCACCACATTAGCCGCCAATTCGGAAGAAGGATAATAACGATAATTTTCATCTGAAAGATGAATGCCGCTCAATTGCAAAGCATTTAGCTTGTCGCTTTCTTCCTCACTCAGGCGATGCTTCAGGGGCTCATACATATCGTTGGCTTTGCTGAATTTTTCTTGCAAATCATTGGCATCCAGTTGCAATACAGAGGCTACGGAAAAAGCAGCCTGCGCCGGATTTTCCATTTCCTTGGGCACCGCATAAGCCATTTTTGTTTCACGATTAACCGCCAAAGGATAACGCTCAGAGCGATCTTTCATAAAAATCTCTCCGCGTTTGGGTATCAAACTTTTGAAAATAGAATGTTGCCCTTCGGCCAAGGCTTGATATTGCTCATGCCGTACCACCTGTAAAGAATAGAAGCGAGTAATGATAACCAGACCCATGGCAAAAAATAAAAAAACCAGCGCATAAATTCTCCAGTTTAGAATATCCTCCAAATTTTTCCTATCTACCGTCATATTGGAATTCATTAGACTTGTTATGCAACCTATTACGCAACAAATCTATTATCTCATCGCCACAGGACCGTTTATTTCGATATAAGAAACTTCTCCGGAATTTACCAAATTCAAATCTTGGGAAGCCTTTTCGATATTATACATGGACTTTAATTCTACTTCTCGAATTTCCATTTTCTTACTCTCCTTATTCAAATTTTGAATTTTACCTTCCAAATCTCTAATTTCATAGCTCTTGGTAGCAATATTATTCACTTGATAGAGATAAAAAGATCCACAAAGAAAGATGCCGATAATCACCGTGAATATTAAGGCTATTCCATTCAATTCTACGCGACCAGCACTAAAAGCATTTTTGGCGGACAAAAAACCATCACTATGAAAATCAGTGTTTTTTTGCGTCCGAGACATTCTCGGGTTCGCAATTGATTTGTTTAAAATCAAAATTCGTGACATTTATTTTCAGTCCCCCTGAAACTAAATTGTTTATTTATTTTTCTTTTTCCCAATTTTGTTCCCGCCCAAGCGGGACTACAAAATTGAGGACCCCGCACTAATTTTCTGTATAAACTTTTGTTTTTTCTTTTTAAGCCGAAGGCGAGTTCGCACACCAGGCTAATCATTTAACAAATCTTTGTTGAAATTAGTGCTGGGGTTGTGACCTTAAATCTATAACTTCTCGCAAATGCGAAGCTTGGCACTGCGCGCCCTGGGATTCTCCCCCGTTTCCACCTCGCCTGGAATAATCGGTTTTTTAGTGATTATTTTTACTTTCGCCATTTCGCCGCATTGGCAAATAGGAAAGTCAGCCGGACAAATGCATCCCCTGGCATTTTTCCTCAGTATATTTTTAACTATTCGATCTTCTAGTGAATGGAAGGAGATGATGGCCAGCCGTCCGCCCGTCTTCAGCATATCTATCGCCTGGGGAATAAATTCTTCCAGCACTGCCAATTCCCGATTAGTCTCAATGCGCAAGGCCTGAAAAGTCTTGGTGGCCGGATGCAACTTGCCGTGCTGGTATCTTTCCGGCATCGCACTTTTGATAATCTCTACTAATTCTCCAGTGGTCTCTATGCTTTTTATTTTTCGTCTATCAGCAATTTTTTTGGCAATCATACTCGCGAAACGTTCTTCCCCATAATCCTTCAAAATTCTTCCAATCTCTCCTTGCGAATAATTATTTACAATATCTTTAGCTGTCAGCTCTCCGTCTCGATCCAGGCGCATATCCAGTGGCGCATCCAACAGGAAACTCATCCCTATCTCGCGATCCTCCAGTTGAATGGAAGAATATCCCAAATCAGCCAAAATAGCGTCCACTGCTTCAATTTCCAATTCCTGCAAAATATTTTTCAACCGGGAAAAATTGTCCTTCACCACATAGACATTCTGATCTTTTCCGGCTAACTGTTTTTTGAAATTGGCAATAGCCTGAGCATCTTGATCAATGGCAATTAACTGTCCCTTTTTGCCGATTATTTTTAATATCTCACTGCTGTGTCCGCCTCCCCCCAGAGTGGCGTCCACAGCACGAGATCCGTCTTTTAAACTTAGTCCTTCTATACTCTCTTTCAATAAAACCGGTTTATGAATAGCCATCCTAAAATTTTTAATTTAATAAACTCCTAACTTACCCAACTGCTCCGCGATTTCATCCGAATTTTTTTCCGCTCCTAATTTATATATCTCCCATTTCTTTTCATCCCAAATTTCTAAGCGATTATAGAGTCCGGCCACCACAATATTTCTTTTCAAATCCGCATACTCTTTCAAATAATCGGGAATCAAAATTCGGCCTTGCTTGTCCACATCCACGTCCACCGCTCCAGCCAGCATCAAACGCGTAAAGCTACGCGTACTCGCCTCGCCGACTGGCAAAGTCCCCAATTTTCCGGCCAGCTCTTCCCAAGCTTTCATCGGATAGACAAATAGACATTTATCCAAACCGCGCGTGACCACCACTTTGTTTTTCAGCTCGCCACGAAACTTGCTGGGCACCGCCAATCTTTTTTTCTCATCAATCGAATGTGAATATTCACCAATAAACATAACCGATGCGAATTTACGAATTATATTCGAATTTACGAACTTACGAATATTTATGTTCGTAGATTCGTGTGCCATTCGTAGTTTCGAATCGGCACATTCACCACTTTACCCCACTTTCATTTACCTACTCCCTATTTTACTCCACATGTCCACATTGTCAACACAAAGTTATCCACAGCGTAAAATAATCAGCTAAAGCCAGATTATCACGCTGCAAGCACCTATTTATTATGAAATCAGGCAATAAAAAAAACAGTCGATCCTAAATCAGCTGTTACATATTTAATTACGTAATCAATTACTTATCTATTTTTATTTTTAAGACTGCTATTTCCAATTGATATTAAAAAATACTACCATACATAGTTGTATAGTAGCGATCTTACTTCGGATAGCGTTGAAGTCTTTTTGAATAACTTTTATGTTTATGAGTTCGTTCATATTTTCTTGCCCCGTTAAATTCGGCCTTAGATCGACTATTTAACTGGGGTATTTTTACCCATCTTTAATCTCTTTGATCCCTGTATAATTTTAAGATGATTATTTTTAGAAATCACGCTTCTGCCTAATTCTTTTTCCGTTGCTTTTCTAGCACTGCCAGCCACAACTCCGCCTCGTTTTGCAACTTTTTTATTATTTGGCATTCCTGTTGGTTTTTCTTGTTGAGAAATTTCAGTTGTAACCCGCTCACCCAACATTGTAAAAATCAATTCTAGATCTGTCATATTGTCTCGTAAATTGCTTTTTGATTTATCTGAAATGCTTTTGAATTTTTTATATTCACTAGGTGTCATCTCAAATGTCGCCTTAGAAATTTCTGCTGTGAGAATTGCAAAGTCTGATCGACTAGTGATGCTTCGTTCTTTCCATTCATCAGTCAAATTTTGGCGAATCGCAATCCCTCGTAATCTTTTGTCGATCCAAGATTGAGGATAACCTTTCTGTTCATAGAGATGTTTCATTCGTTCCTGAGCCAACTCTGGATTTTCAATTTCATCAAGCCTCTCATCTCCAACTTGCGCTAACCACATTTTGAATGGCTCAGCCTTTTTACTTGGTATCGATTGAATTAAGCGAAAGGCGTTTTTCCTATTTACACAATCTGTAACATATTTTTTACCATCCGCGCTTTCTAATTTCAGTTGTAAACAAATTGTTAACAACTGCACCTCTCTTCCTTTTAACATTCCCCAGTATTGACGTGGGGATGGGCTTTCTGTTAAAGCTTCGATGATATCTACCACTGAAAAAAACCATTCTTCATTGTGCCAATCCCTTCTAATCTGCTTGCCCTCAAAAATCGCCAATGCATTTTTATTCTCTTTTGCCATATTTTTTATTTTAGTTTGTTATAGTGATATAATATCATTATACTCCATTTCTGTCAATTCCCCCACTCACCTAGCCCAAAAACAAAAACCACTTCCATATAACATCGAATGGTAGTGGTCTATGCCCAAGTGGCAATGTCTGTGGAAAATATTTTAATTACTGAATTAATTCATGAATTAATTCAGTACTCAGCATCCGAGATGAGACTCGAACCCACACGGATTGCACTGATTTCCAAAATTCTTTCCGAAGGTTGAACCTTCAGGGCAAACTAATATATCTCCCTTTTGCTTAGAATATAGCAATGACAATGACAATGATAGCTGCCAATACGAATGCCAACACAACCAAACACCCGCCGAGCGAATCACTCAATGATTTCCAATTGAAACCGTTGCTTCTTTTTGTTATTGCACTTATTTCATTATTAAACTCCTCAGTGCATTTTCCAACATCATAATTTACTGTTAGATTTACTTCTATATTATTTTTTGGTACAAAATCCTCTGAAATGCTAATTGCCTTTTCTAGCTCCAAGATAACCCTTTCATTTTCCTTAAAAATGACCTCATAAAATTCACAAGTGATATTGTAAAGTCTATTGAAATATTCCGATGTTTCAACACTGAAAAATACCTCCCATTCTTTTTCCATTTTTTGCATACTTTTGGCAAACTCCCCGCAGTGTGTTTTTATTTCAGAAAGATTTGTATATTTTTCTTGCTCTCCTCTTGAATTCTCCCATAATACATACAAATGATTAAATTGGCTTGTCATTGTTTGACTCAACGAAGCTAGTGTTGATTGATTTTTTTGCAGGAAACTTAAAAAAACTTTATCATTGGTTAAATGCCTCTTATCAACAAAAATAAATCCATTTTTTATTTTTGTTCTTCTATCACTAATCTCTTTTATAACAGGAACGAGCAGATCAACAGTTATCTTGTAAGCCTCGGGTATCTTTAATTCCTCAACTTTCTTTTCTGCATAAAAATTGAGATGTTTATCTAGCATTTCTGTTAGTTTTTTTCCATCTATCAATTCAATCGGTTTATTTTTAGCAAATTCTTTTGCAGTTTTAGTGAAATATGAATTTGTTATCACTATTCCCTTATTTGCATGTTCAGAATTTACAACACCATACAAATCTCTCAAAACTGGTTCTCCAATTGACTTCGAATATCTTTTACACTGAATTATATACTTTCCGTTAAAAAGTGGTTGCTCATTTATAGCAACAATATCAATCCCACCATCAAAAGAGCGTTTCGTTCGCTCCGTTATAAAGCCCATCTTGGAAATTAGTTTTTCAACTAAATCTTCAAATTCAATGCCATTTAATTTATCGATGTCTTTGTAAGTTTCCACTTGGCGCAGCTTAATTTATTTTTTTAATCTTTTCTTTTTCCAATTCTATTTCAGCTTTTTTAATATCAACGGAACATTGGCACCTTTTACAAGCTGCATGATTTAAAATTATCCTTAGATAATCATTATGCCCAATTTCTACAATAACAAATAGTAGTGATATAAATGCAAATTGCCACCAATTAGCAGGACTTTTTTTGAAAATATTCAAAACAACATATGCTATATAAAACGTTTTAGCGGGAGAAAACAATTGTGATGGCAGGTTATTAAACATACAATTTAACTAAATATTTTTTATGGCAGCACGATATCAAATTTTATATCTTTCCAATTTATAGAATAATCACTGCTGCTAGGATCATCCAAATATATTGTCAGCTGTTTTGGATTTCTCTCAATTGCTGGGAAAACTATTATACCCTCAGCCTCAACACCAGGAAGAATTTCACTTGGTAATTCCAGGCCTGTATCATATGAGCTCCTAGCTTCATATTGTTTAGTGCCTTGTGTAATTTTTGAGCTATATGTATAAAAACTTATACTATCCTTGCCTTCATTTTTTAGTTTAACAAAAAATCTAGTTTCGTTTTTTGCCAATTGAACCTTATTTAATGTAGCGGTAAAATCATGCTGAGTATTTGATTGATTTATATTAACTTCGATTTCAGTTGGAGCAACAACATCATTCCTTGTTGCAATTTCTATATAGCCAGCCCTAACTGTTGGAATTTCGAGTTTTGCCCCAAAGGCATTTTCGCCTTCAAACTTCCCAGCAACCTTGCCCGTAACAATAATGAAATCACCTTCTTTTACCTGAAAATTTGGATTTGCATAAGCTATGGCGAAATTATTATCATCACCGCTCTCATAGGCCTGCAAATAAACGCCCTTATCATCTTTTTCTGGCTGTGTAAAAACTTTAGCACCCCATTGTATAATCTTACCTTCATACGCTTCAGGATTACTAGCAACCACGTTAAAGGTTAGATTTTTATCAACTAGTGATTTTAAATTATCCTGCGATACTGCATCCGTTTCTGAAATGACTGATTTTTCTCCCAATTTATTTCTGCTCGATTCTGACATAGGGATATACGCAACTCCAAGTACCGCTACTGCAGTAATTGCTATTTTTACCGCTTTATTCCAATTTGTTTTTGCCCACATATACCAAAGTAAAAAATATGGCCAAACAAAGATAAGAAGAATAATTCCCCACCATTTTTTATACCAAGCTTTTTTATTATCTTCTTGCTTGTCCTTAATAGATTGTTGGCTATTCTCCATTTCTTTATACTTAAGAATTTATATCTTACTAGCACTGCCGTATAAATAATTATTTCAAAAAATATTCAATACTTTTGCCATAAATCTTTGCAAGTCTTTTGACTTCCAAAATATCAAGTCTGTATTCGCCTGATTCAATTCTGGAAATATAAGATTGCGGACGCTTCACTTTCTTTGCAACATCAATTTGCTTAAGTCCTGCTTCCAGTCTCGCTTTTCGCAACCTATCAATAAATCTGGCATATTCTTTTGTTTGTATTGTCTTACTCATATACTACAAGCGTATATGTAAAAAGTCAATATCTAAAATCTGGATATTACAAAATGCTTGAAACGACACACGAAGTGCCTTTGAAAGTGTTTCGTAACTAGTTACTGAACAAAAAAAATACTCTCCATATCGTTTTTTTATTTCCGAAAGTTGAACCTCCGGGACTAGCTACGAACTTTTAATTTCTCATATCTTTTTACCAAATCAAGTTGTTCCTCATTTGCTGATATACTGGCTTTTTTAGTATTTTCTTCTGCTCTGCGGATGACAAATTAAAGAAGCCTTTCTCCACCTCTTTCTTAGTATTAACACCTAGTATCATATTTTCTATTAAGCCTAATTTTATTATAATTTTGTACTTAATAATTTTCAATTCTAAACAACTTATCTTTTTGAGAAAGCTTCACTGCAAAATATTCTTCTTTATTCAATTCTTCAGGAAGCTTATCTTTTAATATTGATGCTACAAATTGCATATTGTGTTTATCAACAAATTCAGCAATTTTTACCAACTGATTATCATGCATTAATTCTTTTTTATCATTTAATAAAAAATTAAGACAAGGGATGTTTTCTTCATTCGCAAACATAGTATACGCAATATCAAAACAAGAAACCTCACCTTGTTTTTTTCCTGAACTTAAATTTCCATTGAATGAACTAAATTTATATAATCGCTGATTTTTTTTATTAGTAACAATATCATATTTTACTAAATATTGCTCACCATATAATTCATTCGATATAAAAGCAAATTTTTTGTTAAATTTATTAAGTTGCTTTTTCACGGTCTGTTCAAAATCTTCAGAAAATAGCTCATCATCTATTTCATTAAGTTGTATTGTATATTTTTCTATATTATCCTCGACCTCCGATAACTGCTGAATAATATTTTCGTATTCTCCTTTTTTTCTGAATTTTTCATTTAATTCGGCGATAAAAACCTCTAGCTCCTCAAACGAGTCACTCTTGGCTATTTTAAAAGCCACTTCCTTTTCCAGTCGCAATTGTTTTTTTAAATGAAACTGCTTATTCTGTATATGATTTTCCAAATCCGGCAATTCCTTTTTTATAAATTTTACTTTTTCAATAATCATTTGATTATGATAATTGACTAACTCATCAAATGTTTTTTGAATATCTTTTACCTTATTAGTAGCCTGACTATAAATTAATTTTAGTTGTTGCAAATCAATATCAGATTTTCTAGAATTCAATTCTTGCTCCGCCTCAATAATCAAGTCTCTTCTGATTGTGGTCTTGGTTATCTCTGAGCTTATTTTATTAATCTCATACTTTATTTTGTTCAATTTATCCAAATCAAACTCAAAATCCTCGTTTAAATTAAACCTGGCCTTTTTTCTATTAGACTCTTCTATTTCAGAATTAATAAGAGCAAGTGCCGTTTCATAGGCTGTCTTGGTTTGTTGCTTTTCAAGCCTTTTTTTATAAATATCTTCCTGTCTTATTTTTTCTAAAATACCTTGTTTAAAATTACCACCTGTGAATTCACAACCAAATAGAAATAAATATAATGATTCATATTCAGCATCGGTTGTATACTTATCCAACGTTCTTAATGTACTGCCAATACTTTCGTCCTTATAACGAATATTGTGAGATATTATTTGTCTGAATGTAGGTTTTTCCGCATCATTTCTACGAACAATTGATTGTAATAATTTTATTTCAAACTCATCTTCAGTTAAATTTTCATGATTAATTTTTTGAATTTTGTCCTTACGGAACAAGAAATTTTTTTCAATTATAATTTCGTGAGAACTTTTTTCTTCTAGGTTTTCTTTTAGAATAAGCGTAATCAATACTTCATTATCTATTAGAAAATCTTTTACTAGTACATACACATCCCTTTTTGACTCTGGATCAACATATACCACTTTCGGATCAGCTCCTAGGCAAAAATCAATTAACTTTAAAATGGTTGTTTTGCCCACATTATTTCCAGTAGACTTGTCGTCGGCTACTGGCGTTTCATCCACAATCAAATTAATCCCTCTTCGAAAAATTATCTCGCGGATTGTTTTATTTTTAGCTGATATTTTTAATGACTTCAAAAACATAATTTTACTTTATCATTATTATTTAATTCAGCAACGCCCAACAAAAAGAGCCAATCCAAGCATAGTACAAAAATTGGAAAGCTCATATTTTGCTGTTGCCTTACATTTTGATATAAATCCAACAAATGTTGATTTTCTTCTTTTTGTAATTCTTGCAAAACAAAAACACCATTATAATAGATAGAGTTTTCTGGATGTATATTATCAGGCAACAACATATTTATAATTTTTAGGATTTTCAAAAATTTTACAACGAATAAATGCGTCTACCACAAGAATATTCACACAAACATCTAGCTCATCACTCGGAATTTTAAAAAAATTAGCGCTTTGAATAATTTTTTCTCTAATATTATCTATAATAAGATAAAATAATTCTCCATCTTTTTTAACCATTAAGTTCCTTGCATACTCACCTCTAATGGTTGCCAATACAGCACTACTTTTATTAGTTCCTGACATATCAAATTCAGAATATATTTTATCGAGTCTATTATAGTGCACATTATAATCATCAATTACAATCCTTGCATCATCAAGATTATTAAAGGAAATCTTACGCTCGATTTCAAAACTATCTATTTCAATAAATTGGTCATTCTTGTCCAAATTTTCCTTTGCTAAAATATTTATAATACTTGCTAAATTTGATTCTAGTTTTTCAATGTCTATTTCTTGACCTAATTCTTTTTTAATAAAATCGTGTACTTCCCTTTGATGATCTATGTCTAAGTTAACTATATATTTTAATATTGATGCGATATCATATATATCATCTGCTGGATCAAAAAAAATACCATGGGAATTAATAAATTTATTTTTTCTTAACTTACTTGCATCTTTTGATATTGAAATAAATTTAAAATGATAATCATCATACTCCCTAATTATTTTTTTATTCAAAGCGGTTTTTATTTTTTCAATTGTACAGGTTGCCGACACTTGAATAATTAATTTATTTGACTCACAAATTAAATCAATTGCTTCAGTATTTGGCTTAAATTCATTTATATTCTTAAGCTTCCAATTAAATAGCTTATTTAAAAGGTCGCGATAAAAATTCTCAGAATGAAGATGTAAATCTAGTATGTTTAATTTTCCCTTTATTTCAATTCTAGCAGCAAGAGTATTTAACTTTTCTTCTATATAATCGAAATATTTGGATCGGTTCATTTTTATTTTATAATTTTATATCTATTACCATTACATTAGCTACGATTATAATAACATATTTTTATTCAATAGGTAAGCTATCGCAATTCTCTGTACTTAACTTCTGATCTGAAGTGCTATTGCCTTTCAAATAGAAACAACCAATCCCAAATTCATTGTTACACCTTTAATTACGTAATCAACTACTTACCGCTTTTTAAAATTACTTCCCATCTAATCATTTCAAATTCTTCTGGTCAAGAAATTTGTGTAATTCTTTTTTTCACGGTCTTTTCCATTTTTTCATGCGAAGTCTTGCCTTTGCCTGACAGCACTTCCAAATTATTTAAAGCCAGCATCTTGTGCAAATATTGCACCCAATCTTTCATGTGCATAATATTTTTGCCTCACTCCGCCATTTGCTAGTCGCTCATCATCCATCACAAAACCTTTCACGATATATTCTCGCAACTTCTGTGTTGCCCAAATACGAAATTGCGTGCCACGCAATGAATTAATTCGATAGCCAATTGAAATAATCGCATCAAGATTATAATATTTTACTAATCTAGCTACCTCTCTATTGCCCTCTTTTTGAACTACCGAGGATTCCTCGGATGTTGACTGCTCATCCAATTCCCCCTCCGAATATACATTTTTCAGATGAAGCGCGACATTATCAATACTGCAATTAAAAAGTTCCGCCATCTGTTTCTGATTCAGCCAAACAGTCTCACCTTCAAGACTAACTGCAATTTCTGCTTTTCCATCTTCGGTGCTATAAAGAATTATTTTGTTGTTTTTTTCTTCTTGCATAGTTCTATACTTAATGATTTCTTATCTTTATTATAATGATATTATATCACTATAAATATTTTTGTCTATTTTTGACCTGTAGATAACCAAAAAATACATTTTTAATCCCAGTAGATATTTTGAAAAATAAAACCCGGCCATTTAGCCGGGTTTAAAACTTCTTGAATTTAGCCTATCTAGACATCTCTGCGCCTATTGTTGCGATAGAATACCACAGCCACTACCCCCAATCCCGTCAAGCTCAGGCATACAACGAGGAACAGCAAAGTTGTTTGATTGCAATAGGCCGAGAAGAATGCTTCGTGGAAAAAATAGGTTTTAATTTGCGGAATGAGAAAAATTGATTGCAATGTTGCACCAGGTGAAAGCGAAGCTGTCTTCCCAACCACCAAAGCGTATTTACCCACCTGTCCGGGATTAGCAATTTTTATTTCGTATGCTCCCGCCTCAACGGAAGAATTATATTCCGGCCCCTTCCAATAATTATCCCCGGCAAAAGGTTCATAAAAATTTTTCCATTGAGAGTTTGCGCCATTTAACACAGCAACTATTTTTCCATCCTTACTGATCTCAACAGTAAAATCCTCCCGTGCCCCAAAAACATCAGGAACCAATATATTCACATAGAGATTAAACGGCGTATCACTATTGATCTTAAAACTGTTTTCCCGACCACTTAGTTCACCATAAAAAGCCTTAGCCGTTTCCGGACTATCAATCTTGATACTTTCTTCTCCCAAAATAACTTGGGATTGATAAGCTTCAGAAGAATTCCCTCCAAGGAAAATCCCCGAAACAAGCAACGCGCTAAAGATAAATTTATTTTTTATTATCATATAATTATTATACCACATCTTTGAAATTTTTTTCAATTTTTCTTTTTTCACATCGATCCCGATTTGCCCTTGCCAAAAATTCCATCTGCTTGTATAATTATAGTATAAAAATAAAAACAAAGTTCTTCGCTAAAAAAGGCGTAGAAAATAAAACAAAATGGACGAAAATTTAGAAAATGTTTCCGATAAAATTCAAGCTCTGCGCGAGATGATTTATAGTTCCGAAAAAAGTCTTCAATCTGCCAAGGCAATGCTTTTGCAGTTGGAGGGAAAGAAGAAAGTTGGCAGAAGAAAGAAGCTTGAAGACGACGGTGATGGAAGAATTATTGAAGGAACCTTTGATGGTCAAATTATGCTTGGCACTGATGGAAAACAATATCCCATTCCCGCCAACTATGCCTCAAAATCAAAACTGGTAGAGGGAGACATGTTGAAACTCACCATCACCAGCGAAGGCTCTTTTGTTTATAAACAAATTGGGCCCATTGAAAGAAGACGCCTCATTGGCATAATCAATCAAGATGCCGACGGAAATTATTTCATCACAGCCGACGGAAAACCCTATCGAGTGCTGCTGGCATCCATCACCTATTTCAAAGTTGAACCAGGTGATGAAGTGACGCTCGTCACTCCGCGCGATATGGATTCTGACTGGGCCTCCATCGAAAATGTCATTCAGAAAAGCAGCGCCATGCATAATTTCAGCACAATGAAAAGAAATTTTGATATTGATGATATAGTTAACGACAAAAATCCAACTCCTTCCACTCCATCGGAAACGATCCATGAGGAAGCTTCTCCCGCCATACAACCAGCCGAAAAAAATAACACTTTTTCCATCATTGATGAATGGACTCCGGACATTGAAGAGTTGCGCAAGGAACTCAATAAACCCCTAAACGATTAAAACGAAACATGCATTTAAAAGAAGTTTGGCTGACAAAAAAAGATTTGACCCTAGGAACTTTGGCTGGTTTGTTAATCGGCCTTTTGTTTTTACCTGTTCTTAACGCTGCTAAGCCCGACCTTTTTGCTAGAATATATTTAATCATTATCCCTTTCTTCCTTATCGGCACGCCATTGGGACTGCTCGTGGCCAACATTCTCAGCAAAAAAATTGCGGTTATTTGGCAGATAGCTAAATTTGGTGTCACGGGAATTCTCAACGCCCTGGTGGATCTCGGGATCCTTACTGTTCTCACCTGGCTCTTCCGAAGTAAATTCAATATCGATTCCGAAGGCATCATTTTCAATATCCTACCTTTCCTCACTTTTTATTCCGCCTACAAGGCTTTCTCTTTTATCATTGCCAACATCAATAGCTATTATTGGAATAAACACTGGACTTTCAAAAAAGACGGGGAAGGTGAAGAAAAGTCCAACTTTGTTCAATTCTTCATCGTCAGTCTAGTGGGCTTTGTGATCAATGTCGTAGCAGCTTCCATCACTTTCAAATTAGTTAATGATGCCACTGCCATCAGCGCCGATCAAGCCGGTCTGCTTGGCGCCATTGCCGGCAGCATTCTCGGCCTAGCCTGGAATTTTGTGGGTTACAAATTTATTGTTTTCAAGAAATAATTCCCCCTCCTAAGTGCCATTAGAAAGGCGCTTTTTCTTTTCTTCTGCGCTATGGTACAATAGGATTCTAAGGTATTTTATTCATTATCACTCACTATGTCAGCCACTTTATACCGAAAATATCGGCCAAAAAATTTTTCTGAGGTCATTGGACAAAAACATATCGTCCAGACTCTTTCTAATGCTATCAAAAATAATCATGTCGCGCAGGCCTATCTTTTCACCGGTTCCCGCGGCACCGGAAAAACCTCTATCGCCCGCATTCTCGCCAAAACCGTCAACTGTCTTGATCAAAAAGAGGCTATTAGCTGTGAAAAATGTGCCCATTGCCAGGTCATCAATGACAATCGCTCTTTGGATATTATTGAAATTGACGCCGCTTCCAATACGGGCGTAGACAACATGCGCGAGCTGCGCGAAACGGTCAATCTGCCCGCCACCCAGCTCAAATACAAAGTCTATATCATCGATGAGGTACACATGCTTTCCACCGGCGCCTTTAATGCCCTTTTGAAAACGCTGGAAGAGCCACCCAAACATGTCATTTTCATTCTCGCTACCACTGAAATCCACAAAGTCCCTGCCACGATTATCTCCCGGTGTCAAAAATTTGATTTTGCCAAACTGCCGCTGGAAAATATCATCGAAAAGCTGTCCCTTATCGCCAAACAAGAAGGCATCACTGTTGACGCGGAATCCCTAGAGATGATTGCCATTGCCGCGGAGGGAGGGATGCGTGACGCTGAGAGTCTTTTTGGACAAGTCATCTCTCTGGAGGACAAAAACATCACCGTCAAAGAAGTGGAGGAAATTCTAGGCACTACCGATCGGAAATTTTCGGCGGAAATCGCTAGTCTAATTATGCAAAAAGATGCCACGGGAGCCATTGTAAAAATAAACTCCATCTTGACTGATGGCTATGATTTGCAAATCTTCACCAAATCCCTGATCAATTATTTGCGCCAGTTGATGCTTCTCAAAATTAACCCGGCTCTCAAAACCAGTTTCGTCTATGAATCCACTGAAGAACAACTCAAGGAAATGACTACGCAAGCCCAAGCAGCGGAACTGACCGAAATCATCCTGGCTCTTAACCTCTTTTTGGAGGCGCAAGGGAAAATTGCATCCGCCGCTCTCCCCCAACTTCCTTTGGAGATTGCCATCATTCGGGCTACTCACACCTTCCCAGCCAATTCCACTGAGTATACCCAGCAAGAGACCACTAATGACATCTGTTTGGCTCCTAGGGCAGTTTCGAGCCCTTCAACGCCAGAGCCGATCGCCGCTTCACCCGAAGCGCTAGCTCAAATGCAAGAGGATGAACCGGTAATCAAAAATCTGCCTGAAGGAGACACCGATCTCTATACTATTCGCAACAATTGGCGAAATTTGTTGGAAGCGTTAAAAAGAGACAATCAATCCCTGGCCACTATTTTTTCTTCTAACTGCCAAGCCATTGCCGTCACCGGCAACGAGATTGCTGTTTCCACTCCCTATGATTTCTATAAGGAAAAACTCAACGATCACAGCAATAAGTTGACAGTCGAAGGGGTTTTTGGTAAAATTTTAGGGTTGCAAGTTCGCCTCAAGATTGTCACCCACAAAGAAGCGGGCATCGCCATTGAGCCACCCAGAAATGAGGCCAAGGAAGATGTGCCGGGCGAACAAGATTCCCTCATGAATTCCGCTATGGAAATTATGGGAGGAACGGTGGTTAGTGAATAAGATTGACGAATACGAACTACGGATATATCATATATACATAACATCTGTGGTTTTTATATGATAAAAAAAGAAACCGAAAAACAACTCGCAATACAACTGAGAAAACAAGGACTGACCTATACTGAAATTCTGAAAGAAGTCCCAATCGCTAAGTCTACTCTTTCGGTTTGGCTCAAGGATATCGGGATTGCAAAGCCGCAAACACAGAGATTAACACTGCAACGAAAATTAGCACAAATTAAAGCCAGTGAAGCCTGCCGAAATATCCGAGTTGTGAGAGAAAAAGAAATCATAGAAGCAGCAAAACAAGAAATCCAAAACATTTCTAAGCGAGAATTATGGCTTATCGGAATTGCTATTTATTGGGCAGAAGGCTCAAAGCAAAAAACCCATAATGTTTCTCAGGGAGTATCTTTCGGAAATTCTGATCCAAAAATGGTTTTATTATTCAAGCGATGGATGGAAGAATGTTGTGATGTCGCCAATGAAAGATTTTATTACCGCATTTGTATCCACAAAACAGCTGATATTGCCAAAGCAAAGAAATTCTGGAGTGAACTCATAGGTGAAGATATAGAAAAATTATATTTAAAAAATCATAACCCAAAAACAACAATACGAAAAAATACTAGTAATGACTATATTGGATTATTGAGAATAGATGTTACTCGCAGTACGGATTTAAATAGAAAAATTAGAGGCTGGACATTAGGAATTACGGATAGTTTACAATAAAAAAAATTGGGGTGTAGCCAAGCGGTAAGGCAGTGGATTTTGGTTCCACGATGCGTGGGTTCGAATCCTACCACCCCAACTAAAATAAAAACTTCGCCCTTTTGGGTGAAGTTTTTTTATAATAGTGGCTTCGAACGGATCACGTCGTTCGCGAACGACGTGACAGGCAGGAGTGAAATAAGTCGCCCTATGCACTCAACTTATATAATCGTTTGACTTTTTGTTTTTTTCAGACTATAATGCTATATCCATTGAAGAAAGATTCATGGATACAATAAGCAAAAAACTTAATATTCTATTAATGCCTACCGTTAGGCAAAAACATTTACACTAGGAGGTGTACCTTGAAAAAAACAATGAGAGCAATGACTGAAGCTATTGGAAAAATAGTTATTATTAATGGTAAATTTATCATCATTGATACAGCAGGCACCGACACTTCGATTGTCGTGCACATCTATCCCTCTGACAAAAAAACTAGGGATCAAGAAATTAATTTTATAGTGGACTTATTTTCCTCTTCTAGCGGAGGAAAACTCACGGCTGGCGACACAACATTTCTTCTCTCTAATATCCGGAGACAACACTCTTGTAATGAACATGCGTTGAAAGACCACCCAGGGTCAACCAAAATGGTGATTGTGAAAAATGAAGAGACGGATGAATTTTTTTTAGTGATGAGCGAGGATACCTCGATTTTTGACGCAAGAAAATTCTTGCAAGAAATAAACCAAGAGCTGTTTAGCAATGAGGAGTCTCCATTGGCTAAAATTACAGGGAAAAAATGCTTGTTCTTTCCCTATGCGTCAAAATCCACTGGTGATCTAAAATTCGAGGTTGCGACCAATCTCGATATAGTCGTCATCAAACTCAATTCATATTCATAGTCTATTTCGACAAAAGCCGTTCCGAATACATATCATTGATATGCGGAACGGTTTTTTTATACAAAAAAACAAGGGTGTATTGTTTCAAATGGAATTCTGCATGAAGAGATTCTAGCTTGCGTTCAAGCTGGAAAACTCTAAAACTAAACGAGTTCCCACTTCCTCAGCAAAGCGAAAAGTCATCTCCAAGGATGGCTTTTTTTATTAGACTCTAGGCTAATGACATAGGTAGAATGTAGTGCTGTCTATTTCCCAAAGTTAAGATATTTATGATATAATTTAAGCAGTTAAAAATCTAACTTTTAAATGCACAACGACAATATGAATAACAAAATAAAAACCGAAATTGCGATTGGAATCATTTTAATTTTAGCTGTAATGCTTGGCGGAATTTTTTATTTGATCAATAAACAACCAGTGACTCTGTCGCCCGGGAATCAATTAAGTCAACGCATAACCAATGAAACATCGGTTAATTCTGTACAAACAAAAACTCCCCAATTGAATTGTCAAAAGGACTGGAGAGAATATTACCAAAATACATTAGGTATCGCATTTTGCTATCCCATTGAATGGGGAGAACCAACCACTGATCCAATCAAAAATATAACGAATATTTCAAATATGAAAGAAACTTTTGAAACACAGAATATCTATTATGAAAATGCGCTTAATATTAATTTTGAAAAAAATAATCAAATACATATTAGGCTTTTCAATGATCAATATAGCGGGAAAAGCCAACGAGATATCAATGAGCCAACCACTTTCTATGATTCTGGAACTACCGACGATGTTGTTAGCTTGCGGAATGGAGGCAGTATTTGCAATTATAAAATCGGGTATAACTATGCTTGGAATAATGAAATGGAAATGAATCCGGATACCTTAAAAACCATTTATTCTGATTGTGCGAATGGAGTCAAGGTTGCCTTAACACAAAATAAGGAATTCTTCAATTTTAATAATATCGGAGCTCTTTATACTTATGACCTCAGATTATTGTCTTTCAAAAAACTTGCTAATGGCTATTTTGATAATGTTTTGGTAAGTCGTGTGGTTGATCGAGCTAATCAAATACATGAAGAATTGGGAACACTTGATGAATTTTTCACTGGCAACAAAACAACGCAAGTTGAAAATGGATTTCCAATAAAAACCAAAGAACAATTCAGCCAAGAACGGAAAGAATTTGAACAATTCAGCAATACAATAACTGCTTTTAGGCCAGTGCCTAAAACTCAGAGTGAATTTGAACAAATTTCTGGTGAAGATCCCAACATTACAATTATCCGCAAATATTATTGGCTAATCACCAACGGGAAATTAGATCAAGCTTATGCTATGTATTCCCAAAAACCAGCCGATTTTTCTACATATCAGACATGGTACAAGAATGCGATGAAAGCAGATCCGCGCGATTTCAAAAACAAGGGTGACAATAGTTATGAGTTCTATGTCGATTATCAAGAACATAATAACACGCCTACTATTTATCATGCAACAATGCAGGTAGTCAATAGCCAGCTCAAAACCATTGCTTCGGAAGAAATAACCAGCGCGATTGTTTCTTTTGGGCCATACACAGCTTTCACCAAAAATATCGGTGACCAGAATTATATCGTACTGACTGAGAATGGAAAAGAAATTATTATTGATAAAGCAGGGAATGATTTCGAGAAGCAAGGTATCGGCCAAGTGAAAATTTTTCATGATCCTAAATTCTCTCCAAGCGGAAGATACCTAAAATATCTTGCCGGCGGCTGGGAATGGTCTGGAACTTCTATCTATGACGTGAAAGAGAAAAAGCAAGTGGCAGGCATGGATGGGCCGGAAAAACTCGGCTTTACCGAAGGAGATAAATATGTTTATGGTTGTATGTCTCCAGGCATGGGCGGTGGAACAGGAGTTGTCTTTTCTTTGCCGGATGGCAAAAAAGTTTTTGATGTTTCTGACCAAAAAGAATTGGAGCAGTACACAAATTTCGATTGTGAGTATACTAAGGACAAAAATTACATAACCTTCACACTGAAGCAGGATCTAAACGGCAGTTCAGATGTTAAGCCGCTGCCGGACAAAATTTTTAAATTCAATCTCAAAAATTAAGCTACAAAAAATTATCTTTACTAATATATGAGACGTCAATCAATCCTCGTCGCCTCTTTTATAATTTGCAAACTTGCTAAAGTAGCTAAAAAAATACCACCAACATATTTTGAATTAAATAACTTCCGATTTCGTCCCATAGCCCCAACAAAGCAAAAAGTCATCCCCGTCGGATGGCTTTTTTGATTAGACATTCATAATATAATTTTTTATTTCCACGTTAGTGTTTTTTTCATCAGCGGTCCACTCATCAGAGTTGTAACTATCGCCATAATAACAATCGCCACAAAGATCCTCTCATCTATGAGCTTGGCTTGGTAAGCTGAAGTAGCCAAAATAATTTCAACCGCACCCCTGGCATTCATTCCAAATCCAACAGCTAGAGATTCCTGCGTGCTGAGTTTGGATATTTTTGCTCCGATAAACGCGCCCAGAACCTTTCCCAAAGTGGCTATGCCGATAACCGTGAGCACCAACGTAAAATCAAAGTGTTTCAAAAAATCTACTTGCAGTCCGACAGCGACAAAATATAATGGTGAAAAGAAAGAGAGAATCATTTGACGCATCGCAGTATGCATTTTGTGTGGTTCGTCGCTGGAAAAAGCGATTCCTACCAGAAAGGCTCCAAGGACTGCATGGATGCCAATTTTCTCAGCTAGGGTGGCACTTAGAAGAACTAGTACTAAAGTAATACCCAAAAACAAACTATCGCTGTCATTTTTCTTTTCAATCCAAAGTGTCAATTTCTTGGCTAGTTTTTTCCCAATGGTGATAGTAAAGACAAACATTGCTATGATGCCAAAAGCAGTTATAGCTGGGTTAATATGCTTTGCGTCAGGAGAGAAATTAGCCACGATTATGGCAAACATTATCCAGCCGACGATATCGTCAATAGTGGCAGTAGCTAAAATTACGGAACCAACTTTGCTCTTGATAAGACCTAGGTCAAGCAGAATTCTAGCAATAACCGGCAACGCAGAAATAGAAAGGGCCGTGCCGATAAATAGAGGCAAGAGCCATTTGTTTTGGACAGGCGAATAATTCCAAATCTGCGGAAAGAGGAATACGGAAGCTAGTCCCAAAACGAAAGGAAAGGATGAACCAAAAAAACTGGTCCAAGCGATGGTTTTTCTCAGTTCCTTGATTTTAGGCAAATTAATTTCCAGCCCGATGACAAACAGCAACAGAATCGCCCCTAATTTGACGAGAGCATCTCTGGCTTGAAAAACCGAACCGGAAGAAGCGAATAGCAGTTCCTTAATATCCGGATACCACAATCCCAAAACGGTCGGTCCCAGAATGATGCCTCCCACCAGCTCACCGATAACTTTGGGCATCCTGAGATATTGAGCGAGACGACCAGAAACAATAGCCATCAACAATAGGATGGCTAAGGAAAAAATAAATAAAATTATATCAGAGTGGCTCATTTTTTTAATGAATGTTTATTTTTTAATTATAGCACCAAATTCCTTAGTGAAAAAATGGATCATTTACAATTTGTTGACAAAATTGATGTTTGGGTGTATAATACATAATTACGGTTGAATAGGCGGGTTTCTTGCTTTTAGCGAAAACCTGGAATTTATCAGAAAGGATGTTCTTAGAAAATTGGAGAAGACCGACAATGAAAAAATCATGCACCATATTATTAGTAGTCTTGGCTATTTCTTTATTGGCTTCTTCCACAGCCTTTGCTGATGAGTGGCGAAAGGAACCAAGGGAAAACACCAACAGTGCAATGTTGTTCAGCTATTCGCTGGATTTGCCGGACGGATCATGTCGGGTTAACATCATGACCGATGGGAGCGTGACGGGTTATGGCATTATCCACAACCGATCCGGCAAGGTGACCATAGAATATATCATCCTCAAGATTGAGGAAGGGAAAATGGTGTTAGAGAAGGACATCTCCCACTCTGCCCCTAGCGATCGCTTCTTAATTGAAGGTGGATACCCTGCCTTTGAAGAAAAATGCGTTCCGCGAATTGGATCGCTACCTCCGGAGATCCAAGAAAGATTCAAAGGGTGGTTCGGAATCGAATGACTCCAACCACAAGCTAGAAAGCTCAAAAACCGCCTTGGTAGTTAACAACTATTACCAAGGCGTTTTTTATATCAAATTTGACAAGTAATTGAGAGGCGCCTATAATCATAAATTGTGAGGATTAGAATGAAAGCTGTTTAAAAATATACCCCCTAGTTCAAAAAACACCAAGGAGAGAGCAGGATGAGCAAGACTGTGAAAAAAAAGACATTAAAAGATGGTTCTGTTCTGCAATTAATAACCTGGATCAGTGATTCTATTAGGCCGGGAAGAAGGATGCATCGACTTAGTCTAGCTGATGGCCTAACGACCATTAGCCACCCCCCTGACTTTGAAAATTTCAGCAAAGCTGAAATCTATACGATGTATCAGAAAATTAATTCAGGTGAGGAGTTCACGGAATTATTTAGAACAGCCGCGGGATAAATGCCTAGATGACGGAACGACGCACCTGGACAAAAACCCCTACCAACCAAGTGAGCATATGGATCTTTCCCTGTGCTCTTTTTTATTTATTGATTTGAAAAAGTTATCCACACCCCCCTCATTTACTTTTTTAAGATTCGCAGTATAATATAAATAGATAAATGTTGGGATATATTTGTGCTGCGGGGGGTGTTGTTGAAAACAAAAACAAATATACATTTGAATAGACAGTCAAAGTTAGTTGCTTTGAAAACAGAAGACAGTTTCTTTATTGGAAGTTGTCTTTTGTTCTTTTCAAGAAGCTGATACATACTCAAAAAAATTCTACTTGCAAAGGAGGACATCATGAAAGATTCTATTAGCTTAGCTAGGGAGTACCGGGCGTATTTGAGGGGTTGCTCCTCCTGCAATTTGATTTGGTTTGGAGAAGCTCCGCCTAAGGAAATTTTTTGGGAAATCAGCCTTGCCATATTGGAGCTGAACCAAAGAAGACCATCTACTCAGGAATTGTTTGATAATGGCGTACTTATTAGCCATAGCTGCTGCCCGGAGTGCCTAGCTCGCTCGTCTTCCGGAGAGAAATTCCGAGCGAAGCAAGAAAAAGAAGGGTATTCTCCCTGCTTTGGCTCAGCTAGGCACGGCTATTGCGACCAAGTAGGCTGCAAATACCGTCTTCTTTGCATCTGGGATGAAAATCTTCACCCTGAAAAGAAGGCATATTATGATCGCCTTCACGCAATGATGGATGCTCATCAGCCCTTGGCTCACACCATACTAAGAGTATGAGATTCCACAGCAAAAAGCCCTATGCGAAAATTCGAATCTGAATTTTTACATAGGGCCTATTTTTTTGGAAAAAAATAGCCGGGACTAGCCCGACTATTTATATAAACTCAGAAACTTTTTTATGCTTATGCTATTTGTAACGCAACGCATCCAACGGATCAATACTACTGGCTCTTCTGGCCGGAACCACGCCGGTCATAAAACCTACTACGGCCGCAAAGATGATAATTCCCAAAACAAAGGATGGCGGGCTATAGAAAAGATCTACTGATTCGCCGCCAAAACGACTAGCTATCAGATTAATGGAGATGTTAAACATTTCCCCACCGACATATCCAATCGCCACCCCTCCCAGACCGCCCAAAAATCCCATCACCGTGGCCTCTGTCACAAACATCAGGGAGACCGCTGTATTGGAAGCACCAATGGATTTCATAATACCAATCTCTTCCGTTCGCTCCAAAAGAGCAATGGTCATAGTGTTAAACATTCCAATAGCACTAACAATCAAGGCTACTATGCCAAACAGCATCAACACTAGTTGAATCACGCTAAATACCTGGTTAGCCTGTTCTACAGTATCCGAAAGCGAAGAAACCAAAAGTCCTTTTTCAATGATTTTGTCGCGAACCGCTTTCATCGCCCCACTATCCGCACAGCGCACTTTCAATGTGCTAAATTTTTCAATCTTCAGATACTCCAGTGTTTTTGCATGCACAAAGACAGCATCCTCTTCCCCCTCAATCACGCCCACTATCTTATATTTAATTTCTGAATCAACTTTCCTAAATTTTTCTTGCGCTTCCGGATTGTCAGTATTTTCAGGAACAAAGAAAGTAAAACTGACCTCCTGTCCGATAACACTACCTATTTGTTTGCCAAATACCTGAGCTACGGCAGAATTAATGATGATACCACTTGGATCGTCATCGGAGATGGATTTTCCTTGGCTCATTTTATAGCCTCCTAAGCGTAAGAAGGTAGGTTCAACCGCATTCACGGACAAATCCGCCGAAATGTCATTTATGAGCCCTTGGGAAGCAATCTTGAAAGATGGGCTCGTCTCCGTCACCCCAGGCATTGCACGTACCTCATCCACTACACTATGATCCAGATTGACCACTCCGGATTTTCCCTCAGCAATATCCAGTGTCAGCAAGGAATCGGCGGTAGTAATTTTTTCCAAAAGGGTTTTTTGCAATCCATAGCCCAAAGAAACCAAAAACAAAATAGCGCCAATACCCACGCTCATTCCCAACACAGTCAAAATAGTTCGGGATGGCCGAGCCTTAAACATTCTAGTGGACAATTTTATGACATCCCATGCTTTCATATATTAACCGGTATATTTTAGTAACATAATAATATCCATTTCTCTAACTAATTTTTCTGCGGTCACCCTATTAAGCCCCACTCCACCCATAATTTTGGCGAGATCGAGTTGCTTTTTCAATTCAAGACCGTCTATTCTATTCTCAAAACGCAGTTTCACGTGAGCATAAAAACGAGGTCTGGTGACATCATCCAAATGCAAATGAAATGCCCCTTGCAAATATCTGCACATCTGCGCAACCGCTTCTTCTCTTTTCTCTTCCCCTGCCTGAGCCTGGAAATCGACTTGCTCCATAATTTCATTAATTCTTTCTGAAAATGATTGGGCTCGCGTTTTATTCCAATTTGATCCACCTTCTTCAAAATTCATATCCAACTTCTTGGGCAACTCCTGGATAGTTATATTCCTAAACAACAGTTCTTTCAAGAAACTTTCCGCTGAAGCTAATTGCTCATTATTCAGCTCTGCTAAAACATATGACAATAGTTGCTTGGCCTTGAAGGGAACCAAAAGCGCTCCCAACTGTGCTGCATCCAAACCTTTGAACGTGCGCATTAAAAGTTTTAGTTCATTTGGAACGTCAATTTTCGCTTGTTCATCTCCATTCTTATCTTTTTCAATATCCATTTTTTCCTTTTCTCCCACGGCAACTTTCCTCGCCTTTTCAAAGAAGTCCAGAGGACGCTTTTCTTTGTTGATGTCCTCCCCGATGATCTTCCCGTCTTTCATGTGGATAATCCGATCACCATAGTACAAATGCTCCGGATTATGCGTTACCATAATGATGGTTTTCTTATCTATTTCATTCAAATCCTTGAGAATTTGCAGCACATTCTTAGCGGATTCACTGTCCAAATTTCCTACCGGCTCATCCGCCAAAATGATTTGAGGATTGTTGATGAGCGATCTGGCAATGGCCACTCTTTGTTTTTGCCCGCCGGAAAGTTGGCTGGGAAATTTATGCGCCTGTTCCGTAATACCAAATCTTCGCAAGAGCGTCATGCCGGCTTCTCGTCGTATTTTCAAATCCTCGCCCATAAAAGTCCGTGGCAGACAAATATTATCCAATATGGTGAGAGTGGGAATTAGATAGAAAGCCTGAAAAATCATGCCGACTCCAATTTGATGCAGAGCTACCAGTTCTTTGGGTGACATTTTGGAAATCTGCTTGCCCTCAACTGTCACTTCACCCTCCGTAGGGATTTGAAAACCACCAATAGAATACATCAGAGTGGACTTTCCACAACCGGAGGGGCCATGGATAATGATATACTCATGAGGAAAAATTTGTAGATCAATACCATCCAATGAGCGCACCTCATTGGACTTGTTTTGATTATAAATAATCTTCATTTTTTCGACTGAAATAATCGGTTCCGTCATGTTTATTTTTTCTATTTAGTCTACTATTATTATACTTTCTTTTAGAATATCCTGCAATAGCCCAATAAACCCCCATGCTAAAAGGCTCCGCGACATCCGTGGCGGAAATTTTTCCAAAAAAAATAACCCTTTGAAAAATTATAAAAAAATTCCAAAGGGTCACATCGACAATGCATGCCCAGAGCTTTAATCATGGATTAGGATTTGACTGACAAGAGAAGTGGGTTCTACATCCAAGTCATAGGAAGTTAAAACCCATCCCCTAGTTTTCCAGAAGAAAACCACTTTCCCCAGCACGCCACAGACATCACGCACATGAGCAATTCCCGACTCCCGTTTCCCCGGTTTCCCCAGCACGAAAAATAGTTCCTTCAGGGTAATCTCAGCCTTATCCTCGCCGCCAAGCTCTTCGACACTCACTCTGTCCCGATAGCGAAGTCTTGTTTTCCCATTGGGCTCTTCGATTTTTCCAAGGTAATGTTCTCGGAAATGCTCATTGAGGGATAAAATCTTCACCAGTGCATCACTTCGGATGTCTGGCACAAATTTTTTTCTCGCAACAAACTCTTGGGTGGTCGCAGGGACTATGATGATATCGACATCTTCTATGGTATCCTCCACTTTCGGTTCGGAAACTTTTCTTACGAGCGGTTTGAGACCAAGAAGGGCTCGAATTGCGTTCCGTTCAACTGCCAAAACATTCCCCTCACGACAATCGACAATTATTTCAATAATGCGAGCTAGTTTTTCCGCTGGTATCCTTCCGCATATCTTACAGATTGTTGCCATCTGCGCCTCAGTTGCCATTTTCACTTTTTTGCTCATGATAGAACTCCTTTTTTTTATCCAAAAATGATGAAGATATATCCGGCAAAGTTGCCAAAGCTCTGACTACATTTATTTAAAGAACTTGCCTAACTGACTTTTCACTATACGCTTGGATATTCGATTTGTCAAACGATGTGGCTATTTCAATTGACATTTGCCCTAATCCCTAGTAGCCTACAGGAAAGAGGCTTTACAAACATTCATTTCACAAAGGAGGTGCTAAATGGAACTAAAAAGTTCTCAACCAAAACATCACAAAGGTTATGTAAATTGGGAGGCTATCATGAGTAGTCTGAGACAGTGGAAGCGCAGACAGTACCGGGGAGGAATTCTCATCCGAAAATCTCTTCGGTAAATCCAGCTATCCGCTAGCAAAATCAAACAGATTGCAACCAAAGTGTTGCAATCTGCTTTTTATAAAAAAATAATTTTTATTTTTTTATACCGAAACTCGACGTTGCAACTGCCTTCCACCGACACCATGCAGGCACCTTGGGGCTTGTCGGGGGTGCAAGCACGTCCGAACATGGGACATTGTTTCGGTTCAATGAGACCCTGCAAGACCAAGCCGCACTGGCAGGCGGAGGGCTTGATTTTAGTTTCGGCTTTTATTTTCGCAATCAAATCGCGATGGACAAATTCCGCATCATGACGCCGATATTTTTTGCGAATCTTCAAGCCGGATTTTTTGATTTCTCCCAAACCGCGCCAGCGCGCATCCCCCGTTTCAAAAACTTCTGCAATCAGTTGCATCGCTTTAACATTTCCTTCTTTTTTCACTAAGCGCGAATAATCATTTTCCACTTTTTTTTCACCTTTCAAGATTTGGGTAAGTAGCATTGAAATCGCCCGCAAGACATCTTCACCGGAAAAACCAGCTACTACTTGCGGAATCGAAAACTGTTCATACACTCGCGTGCCAATCATGGCGCTGACGTGTCCCGGATCAATAAAGCCATCGATCTGAAAGTTTTTTTCCATCTGCCCCCTCTCCTTTTTGAGGAGAGAGTTGGGGTGAGGTCCAGCATTATTATTTGCCAGAAGCGCCGCCATCGCCGGCGGGAAAAGCTTGTGGGCGCTGTAGACTGTCAGTCCCTGTTGAATCGCCCAAGCGGTCATGCCCGTCGTAGTCTCAAAACCCAAGCCAAAAAAAACTAGTTTCGATTTCTCCTTTTGCAGCCGCACCGCCTCCGTGATGTCATAGACCACGCTCACATCCGCGCCTTTTTGCGCCGCCTCTTCCAGACTCATCAAATTGCCCGGCACTTGCATAGTGTCGCCATAGACCGCCACAGGAATCCCTGCCAAAGCCAAGCCCACCATCACATCAATGTCCGTTTGATCCGTGACGCATACCGGACAGCCCGGCCCGGAAACCAAAATGACGTTCTTCGGCATCAATTCCTTGATGCCATGTTCCGCAATAGTCTGCGAATGTGTGCCACAAAGCTCCATCAATCGCACCGGCCGACCGATTTTTTTAGCCTTTTCTCGAATTTCATCAACTATTCTTTTCATTTCTTCTTTTTAATAACCGAATGAATGTAGTCCACCTGCTCCATATCCATTTTTTCAATGGCAAAACCGGCGTGGACCATCACATATTCGCCCACGGTCACATCCACCAAAGCGATATTGATGTCTTTCACAATGCCATCAAAATCCACTTCGGCGATTTGGTCCTTGATTTTCAAAATTTTCCCCGGGATTGCTAGACACATAGTTTAAAATTTTTAATTCTTAATTTTTGAATTTTTTCAGCCCGAGGCTGATCCGACTAGAGCGGAAAATAATGCTTTAATTTTTAATTTCTAAACCTCGCATTTAAACAAAAAGACTGCTGTTTAAAAATTTGGATTTAAGAAATTATTTACAAAATTAAAAATTTAAAAATTACAAAATTTGCTTCGATTGTCCTCCCCCACCCACGCATCCACCGGGACAAATCATGACTTCAATGATTTTCGTCTGGATTCTTTTTTTGCTCAAATTATCCAGCAGTTTTTTTATGGTTTTCACTTCATTAGCCACCACATATTCACACTGCAAACTCTTGGCCAGCAGCTCGGCCGCGCCGCCACAATGTACCATTTTTTCTACCGCCTTGTTTTTCACTGCAAGATCACGAGAAAATTCATCTCCCGTCACTTCCGCCAATTTCACGTTTTTTTGCCGAATAATGCGACCCAATTCGCGCATGGTCAGCACATAGTTCAAACTGGCATCTTTTTTGATTTTTTTCGCCGTGCAAGCTGAAATCGCTATCACCACCACGTTGGCCGGATTGATTTTGTGCTTTTGCGCATAGTGCGTTTTGATCCATTGCGCCATCAATTCCTCCGGCGTCAACACGTCCAGAATATTTTTTTGAAACTGCGGATAATATTTTTTAATATATAAATTCAATGCCGGACAATGGCTGAGAATGAGATTGTTTTGCGGATTTTTCTGAATGGCTTTTTGGGTTTCGGACAAAAAAAGCTCCATCCCGAAACGCAAATCCAGCACCACTTCAAACCCAATGGCTTTCAGTGTGCCAATCAGTTTTCGTTCTGAATCAATTTCCGGTTGTTCCAGCGACACTGATTCTCGCAAAGCCGGATCCCATAGCGCGATGGCCAATTTGTTCGCATCATCTAGCTGCGCTATAATTTCCGTTAAATCATTTTTGTCCGTGATGGCACCGGTCGGACAATGTTTCACACATTGACCGCAAAAAATGCAATCCAAGGGTTTTTCATATGGTGTCCCCACCACTACGTCTCCCGCCCGGTAATTGAAAGAAAACTCCTGCGTCGGGCAAACATTGATGCAATGCCGGCATTCCACGCACAGCTCCGTAGTCCTAGAGATGGCCGCATTGGCTTCATCCACCACTACGCGCATGCGATTGTCTTTCAGCAAATCCAATTCTTCCTGACTGGTCAATTCTTCTTTCTTGGGCACAAAACTAAAAATATCCATCCGGTTGGTGCCAGCCAAATTTTGCAACTCACACCGGCGATTTTTTTTGCAAGTGATGCATTTGCCCGCATGGTCCGCCCACAACAATTCCAAATTGATTTTTCGAGCACGGGAAATTTGCTCACTTTCCGTCACAATTTCCATGCCATCTGCCACCTTCGTATTGCAAGAGGTCACCAACCGCCCACCCGCTTCCACCACGCACAACCGGCACACACCCTCATGCACTTTTTTCATGTTGCATAATGTCGGCACTTTGATTTCATTGCGCTGACACACGTCCAAAATAATCTCTCCGGCAAAATATTCTAAATTTTGGTTATTTATTTTTATTTCCATAATGGCTAGGCCACAATTAATTATTCTCCTAATTTCTTCCTCAACATTTCCATCACCATGCCAGGATTGGCTTTTCCTTTGGTCAGCATCATCACCTGCCCCATCAAAAATTGCAAAGCATTTTGCTTGCCCGCTCGAAAATCTTCTACGGATTGTTGATTCTTGGCCAGCACCCCATCCACAATAACCTCCAATTCCGATGAATCACTCACCTGCGCCAGATTTTTATCTTCAATAATTTGCGAAGGGTCACCACCGGTCGCATACATAGCCTCTAAAACGATTTGCCCGGCGCTGGAATTTATTTTTCCATCAGCCAAGATGCCCACAAATTCCGCATAATTTTCCGGGGTGATTTTGATATCCCTGATCGTCTCATTATTTTTCACCAAATGTTTTTGCAATTCACTCACCATATAGTTGGCCGCCAGTTTCACAAATTTTTCCGTTTCCGCCTGCACCTCGCCACTTTGTTTTTTCTCTTGCAATTCTGAAACCACTTCTTCAAAATACATAGCCAAGTACCGGTCCCCTGTGAGGACGCTGACATTTTCCGGGGACAATTTATATTCCTCCATAAATCTCTTGGCCTTAGCATCCGGCAGTTCAGGTAAGCTTTTTTTGATTTTTTCTACATAGTCGGCACCAAAGCGCATCGGCGGGATATCCGGTTCTGGGAAATAGCGATAGTCATGAGCGGATTCTTTTTTGCGCTGCGCCACAGTCACCCCGCGCGCCTCGTCCCAGCCGCGCGTTTCCTGCAACACCGCCTCTCCCTTATCCAATAGTTCCGTCTGGCGGATGATTTCATAATCTACCGCCTTTTCCACCACGCGAAAAGAATTCAGATTTTTGATTTCTGCTTTAGTGCCACTCAATTTTTCTTCCCCTTCCTTGTGCAAGGAAATATTTACCTCACAACGCATATGACCCTTTTCCATATCCGCCTCCGAAATATCCAAATAGCGAAAAATTTGTTGCAATTTCTGACAAAAAAGCCGGGCTTCGGCGCCGCTTTCAATATCCGGCTCCGTGACCAGCTCCATCAGGGGCACTCCGGCTCGATTGAAATCAATCAAAGAATAGTCCGCGCCCTTGGGATGATTCAATTTTCCGGTGTCTTCTTCCATGTGGATCCGCGTGATGCCTGTTCTTTTGGTCTGGCCAGCTTGCGTCAAGTCTTCCAAATCAATCCACCCGTGCTCGCACAAGGGTTGGTCATATTGCGAAATCTGGTAACCCTTGGGAATGTCCGGATAAAAATAGTTCTTGCGGTCAAATTTGGACACCTCCGCAATGTGACAATTGAGCGCCAATCCCGCTTTTTGCACAAATTCAATCGCCTGGGCGTTGGCCACCGGCAACGTGCCGGGTTGCGCCGTGCAGACCGGACAAATATGCACATTTGGCTCAATCTCCAATCCCAAGCCATTCTTGCAACTGCAAAACATCTTCGATTCAGTCTTCAATTCGACATGGATTTCCATGCCGATTACTGGTATATACTTTGTCATAAAATTAAGTTTTTCTAGCTTTATTAATATTTTCTAAAAAAATATATTTAGTGAATTTATTATGTTACTCAAATTTCCAAATCTCAATTTCCAATTTCCAATGACTAAATGTTTAAATTCCGGTGCTTCCAAATCCGCCAGCACCTCGCTCAGTTTCTTTTAATTCATCCACTTCAACTATTTCTGGATTTTCTACTTTCTGAATAAGCATTTGCGTAATTTTATCTCCTTTTTTTATTTTATATACCTCTTGTGACAAATTTATCAAACCTATTTTAATTTCACCACGATATCCACTATCAATAACACCACCCAAAATTTTTATTCCACCTTTAACAGAAATTCCACTCTTGTCCCAAATTAACCCAACATATCCATCTGGGATTTGCATGACAATTCCAGTTCTACAAGCCACCTTTTCCATCGGATGCAATTCTAAATTTTCCAAAGAAAAGATATCCATACCAGCATCACCGGCAAGTGCATATTGAGGAATTTTAGCATCAACTTCTAATTTTTTAATTTGTATTTTCATAGGCTATTTCATTTCGTTAATTCTAGAAAGGAAAATTTATACTCTCCATTATCCGCCTGCTCCTCCTTGATAACCTGACTAAACTCGGCATAGTCCGGGAAGAAGGTGTCTGCATCTGCCGGAGCGTCGTCCACCACCGTCAGGTACAATTTATCCACCATTGGCAAAGCTAGTTTATAAATTATTCCTCCGCCAATGATAAAAACTTCTTCAGCACTATTTTTATATTCTCGCAAAACCTCATCCAAATCAAATCTCACCTCACAACCAGCCGCCACAAAATCTTTGTTCAATGTCACAACAATATTTTTTCGATTCGGCAACGGTTTGCCGATGGAAAGATAAGTTCTGTCCCCCATAATCACCGTGTGGCCGGTAGTAATCTTTTTGAAATGAGCCATGTCCTCGGGAATGTTCCACAGCAACTGGTTATTACGTCCAATTGCCCTATTTTTTCCAACCGCTACGATAAGTGAAATCATATTATTTCTTAATCTTTGTTATTAAACCTGTTGTATAATAAGTCTATTGATTTATTATACCAAAAAGGTAATGTATTGCCAATATTATATCTAAGTGCTAGTATAACTATACAAAAAAATGATAACTGCAAGCGCTTATGAATACTACAATATCAGGTATTTTGGGAAGTGGAAGACTTATTCCCACAAAAGATATAGGCAAAATAGCAACCATTCTCAAGAAGAATAATTACAAAATCGTATTAACACAAGGCGTGTGGGATCTTATTCATGAAGGACACGCTCAATATCTTCAAAAAGCCAAAAAGCTTGGAGACGTGTTAATTGTGGCTGTTGATACTGATGAAGTAGTGAAATATCGCAAGGGTCCTAATCGTCCTATAGTTCCGGAAAAAGAAAGGGTCAAGATGATCTCCCATTTGAAACATGTCGATTTGATTGTCATGAAAGAATCAAAAACAGATCATGGAAAATTGATTAGGACTATCAAACCAGATATTCTTGTCATATCAGAATCCACGGCATCCAATAAGAAGGACAAGAGTTTTTTTGAAGATGTAAAAGAAGAACACAGCAAGTTCTGTAAAAAAATTATCAACTTGAAGCCGCAATCAACAACTTCCACTACTGCACGAATTAGATTACTAACCATTAAAGGAGGTGAAGATCTGGCAAAAGAATTACAAAAATCAATAGAAAATTTCTTATACAACAATAAGCTATAATTTCTTATATCACACGGATGTCTGAAAAAAAAATCTTAATCGCTTTGGTTCCTGTTATTCACATTAAATACCTAGAATTATTCAAAAAATATCCAGATCATCTTTATATTCTGGATGACACCATTCTGAAAAAATGGGACAAATTTGAAAACCTAAAAAGAGATTTACGGTCAATTGATCAAGAGACTATTTATCATTTCATTAAAAAATCAGCTATCTTAAAAAAAGTTGATTTATTGACATTAGATAATTTAAGTGATTTGAAGAACGCAAAAGAGGAAAATATTGTTATTGTTATGCCAGATGAGGATGTGTCTCATTGGTTTGCAAAAGAATTCCTTCCGCATGAAAAAGTTGAATTTGAAAATGTCTTCTTGAGATGGAACAAGCCGGTGTCCACCCAAGAGCTGGAAGTTTCCAGCGACAGAATCATTACACAGGAAAAAGCACATGCAGAGCTCATGAGCAAAGCCAAGGCGCTAAAAGAAAAAAGTGCCAATTGGTGGAGGCAAATTGGTGCTCTCATCACAGACACAAAAGGCTCCATCATACTTTCGGCATTCAATCGCCATGTGCCCACCCAAGAAAACATGGCTGTTTATGGAGACTTGAGAATGTGCTTTGATGCCGGAGAAAATCATCATTTATCCAATTCTATTCATGCAGAAGCATCCCTAGTCGGAAAAGCTGCTAGAGACGGAATCAGTCTAAATAACACTAATTTGTATGTTACCACGTTTCCTTGCCCAACTTGCGCCAAACTGGTAGCAGAAGCTGGCATCAAAAAAGTTTATTACGAAAGTGGTTATTCCCTTTCTGATGCTGAAGATATTCTCAAGAATGCCGGGATTGAACTTATTTTGGTTAAATAGCACGGGATGCAAAAAAAGCCCATCGGTTTTACCGACGGGCTTTTTAAATTCATAAACTTGCAATCCTAGCCGACCCTCGTAATGACCGGTTCCTTGCCACCAGCAACAACCAATTGGGCATGCAAATGCTGAACGGTTGCACCTGTCATACCAGTGCTATCCGAACGCATCAAGAAAGTACTATGAGTTATCTTAAGTTCTTGCTTGACTTTTTTAATAATATTCCATAAATCCAAAATCTCTTCACTTTTCATCTCCTCGGGAGTTAGAATATGGCGTTTAATCACAAGGATTAAATGTTCTTTTGTGTGCTCATACGGCCAAGCATTTCTCGTTACCACCCAAAAATCAGTCTCTACTAAAACAGGATTGGAATGATAAGCTGGTTTTTCTTTATCAACAAAATCATGACAAAAAGGACACACTCCGTCAGAAATAATTTTTTTCATCACTGCAATCTGCTCCTCCTTGCGAGCATTCTTTAAGTCTAATCCGCTTTTATTCATATCAATAATATTTGTAAATTATTTGACCTATACCGGTGTCGGAATTTTAAACCAAGGATTTGGATCATAATCTTCAAGCACAAAATCCTCTTTACGAAAATCCTGGAGCCTTGTAACTTTCCTATTTGGTTTCAGTGTCACCGTTGGAAAAGGACTTGGCTCAATGGCCAAAATTTTATCCACAGATTCGGCTTGAACGTCATAATAATGCGGATTGGATAGGAAGTGAGTATACTTAGTAAATTTATAACCCAACAGATGTGCCACCATTAGTCCGAGAGCGGACCATTCAATAAGATTGAACTGCAAGCCTACCGGAACGTCAGCTGATCGCTGTGTATGTGTCATTTCTAATTCTTTTTGCTCATCAAAAAGTACGAAATGAATGAAATTGCCGTGACAAGGAGCGACAACAACTTTGCGCTTGAAGCCTTGTTCTTCATCCCCCATTGATAGCGGTGGATTCCATGTCGTCAGAACGTGAGTTCTTAGAAACGGCATTTTTTCCATTTGCCTTTGAACAGCACTGATTTGATCAAATTCTCCTTTTGCGGATTGAAAACACCCCAGAGAAGCTCCATAGGATCCATCGCCCAAATCACCCTCTGGCAAACCAAATATTGCACATTTTTCCTTTGTAACCCAATCTCTCCAAAAAACTTCCGGGCAACCATATTCTTTCAAACCACTCAATGTGCTTTGTCCATTTAAAAACGCCACCAGTTCGCCTATTGATCCATAAAATGATTTACTCAAATCACGCTCTGTCAAAACAGGAAAACCATTATTCATTTCAAATTGCAACATAGCTCCTGTTATTTCTTTTGAATTCTGATGACCGGAATTAGCATTTTCATCAAGTCTTGCATGAATAGGTACCTTATCTTTTCCTATTGTTTTAATTTTTTTAAGCAATTCTTGATATTGCAAATCAGGAATTCTCTCACCAAAAGGGAGATAATTAATGCCTCCTTCTATTCCACCCTTAACTTCATTGTTTATCATATTTTTATGCCTCTAGTCTTACTGTTTATAGTTATTCCATTATACTATTTTTTAACCATCTTAGTCAAAAACCTTATATTTAATTATTTTCTTCCACGATCAGCTGGTCAATTTGGCTATATAAACTCCTCTTGGAACTCTCATTGATTATCAGCTGATCCGCCATGGCGATGGGTCCCGCCTGGGACAGATTCTCAATCTGGGAATAGTCTCGACTTTGGGCTTCCTGGGGAGTCAGCGGACGCACCTTTCTCTCCTTCAGTCGAGCATATCTTTTTTCCGGCGCAGCATAGACCGCGATAGTCTGGAATTGCTCTCCAAATTTCTTTTTCAAAAATAAATATTCCGGCCAAGAGTACATACTTTCCAACAAAATGATAGGTGCCGAACCCAATTGCAAAATCTTTTTTGCCACTCGCTTGGCATAGCACAATTCGCCAAATTTTTTGCGCAATCCTTCCCGCACCCGCCTTTCATTTTTTTCATTAACCTCCAAACCCAGTCTGCGCATTTCATCAAAAGTCACCTCACCGAAATAGATCTTCGGCCAGCCATACTTTTTTATCAAATAGTCTATCACCACTGATTTTCCTGATCCGGGAAGCCCCAACACGGCAATAATAGTTTGCTTTTTCATTCTGACTATCTTAAATTTTATCGGCACTTCTGCGTCTTTCAAGCGTACCCTTTTTCGCTTTTTTAGTCAAAAAATCCCTCTTTTAGCGAGGGATTTCATGGTCTTATTGAGACATCACGCTGCGCATAAACACGTCCGTTTCTTGCAGCAAAAAGGCTAAATCTTTTTCATTGCAAATGATGCAATCGGCCTTCGTCCCGATCTCCGGGATATGCACTTCTGTCTCCCCTCTTTCCAGCTCTTGAAATTGTGCCAAGCTCATGACGTCATCCGATTTTTCATGGCGCGTAGTGATTCTTTCCCAGCGCAACTGTTGATCAGCCGTGATATAGAGAGTTTTTCCATGCCCAAAGCTTTCTACGAAATCATAATCCTCCCAAAAACGAATCCCATTAATCACAATAATGCCGTCCGTATCGGCAATTTTTTTTGCCAGCGCGCGTGACAGAATGTCTGCTCCAAACCGCTTGCGGAATTCCAAGGCCAGCCATTGCTGATCCTCCCGGGAACTTTTTTCAAAATAAATATTCAATGTCTCTTTGATGGGATCCGCAAAACGCATCAACTTGGCGCCATATTTTTCGTGCAGATATTTCGCCACCGTGTCTTTGCCGGATCCACTTTCTCCCAAGAGGCCAATGACAATCTTATTGCTTTTTTCCATTTCTATTTATTTTTTAGGCCGATTAAACACCATCTTATTTTAGCAACAAATTTAAGCCAGGTCAACAAACCAACAATTGAAAAAACACTGATTATTTCAGTAATCAGTGTTTTTTATTGTGCTATATGAATATTAGGCCATTTTCACTCGGATGCCATTGCCCATAGTAGAGCAAAGAGTGATGTTGGTAATCAGTTTTCCTTTAGAACCGGCTGGCTTGGCTCTTTCCACGGCTTCTACAAAAGCCTTGATATTTTCAATGATTTTTGCATCATCGAAGGAAAGTTTTCCCACAGCTTGATGGATATTAGCGGAATCATCATTCTTGAAAGCCGCTCGTCCTTTTTTCAAAGCTTCCACTGCTTCCTTGATTTTGGTGGTCACGGTTTCTGTTTTGGGATTTGGCATCAAACCCTTTGGCCCCAGCACTTTCGCCACGCGCGCCAGCTTGGGCATCATTTCCGGAGTAGCTACTAAGACGTCAAAATCAATTTTTTTAGCAAATTTTTCAATTAATTCTTCTCCACCCACGATGTCAGCTCCGGCCAATTTAGCTTCCTCCACGCTGGTGGAAGTGATAACGGCAACAATCTTGGTCTTGCCTGTGCCATGTGGCAACACTACTGTAGAACGAACTTGTTGATCACCTTTCTTGGGATCCACGCTAGTTTTGATGTGCACCTCCACTGATTCATCAAATTTAGCCATCTTGTTTTCCTTCATCATCTTCACCGCTTCTTCCAAGGAATAGATGGTGTTCTTGTCGATTTTCTCGGCTACTGCACGATGTTTTTTTCCGTGTCTCATATATTTGTCGTGGTATTAGCGAAGTTATTTTCTTGTATAAACTTCTTCCACATAAATTAAATTATTAAACCGATTCGAACCTACGAATGAAATGCGAATCTACGAACAGTTCGTAGATTCATGCATGTTTCGTAGTTTCGCATCGGGTCTATCCTTCGATTTTGATTCCCATAGATCTCGCTGTGCCAGCAATGATCTTCATGGCGGCTTCTACATCATTGGCGTTCAAATCAGTCAACTTCTTTTCGGCAATTTCTCGCAGTTGCGCTTCACTGATTTTCCCTACCTTATCTTTCAATGGGTTGCCAGCTCCTTTCGGTACGCCAGCTGCTTTGCGCAACAAGTCAGAAGCCGGAGAAGTTTTTAGGACAAATGAGAAAGTGCGATCCTCATAGACTGTGATTTCTGCCGGGATAATGTCTCCCATTTGAGCCTTGGTAGCTTCATTAAATTTGGTGCAAAATTCTTGAATATTCAAACCATGTTGACCCAAAGCCGGACCAACTGGAGGCGCTGGATTTGCTTTCCCGGCTCCGATTTGTAACTTAATAACTGTTTTAATCTTTTTTGCCATATTTGTCTGCGAGGTACGAGTAGCTACAAATATGAGCATCCCGCACGAATTCGCTAATTAATTTTTTTAGTTAAAACTGCACGTAGCCGTAAGGCGAATTCGCAAACAAATTTATCCACAATATAGAAGCTATTTTGGAATTCTTTGCGGGACGCCACACCTACATTTCTTATAATTTATGTATCTGTAAAAAGTCTAGTTCCACCGGGGTTTCTCTACCGAAGATAGACACCAGAACTTTCACTCTGCCCTTAGCCTCATCCACCTCATCCACCTTGGCATCAAAATCCTTGAAGGGTCCATCCACCACTTTGATGGAATCGCCCACGGCCACGTCAATCTTATATTTCGGTTCAGACACACCCATGCGTTTCTTCAACATCTCAATTTCAGCTGTATCCACCGGGGTTGGAGTAGTACCGAGTCCGATAAATCCAGTGACGTTCGGCGTGTTTCGCACCACGTACCAGGAAGCATCGGTGACAATCATCTCCACTAGCACATAGCCGGGATAGATCTTCTCTTCAATCACCGTGCGCTTGCCCGCTTTGATCTTGATTTTCTTTTCAATCGGAACCATGACATCAAAAATCAAATCCTGCATATCCATCGATTCGATTCTTTGTTTCAGGTTGCGCGCCACATTGTCTTCATAGCCACTGTAGGTATGAATCACATACCACGCTCTTCCGTGATGTTGGGTTTGTTTCGCCATATTTGTTTGCGAGGTACGAGCAGCTACAAATATGAGCGTCCCGCACGAATTCGCTAATTAATCTTTAATTTTTATAATTTAGTGTAGCCGCAGGCGAATCTGCAAACAAATTTTTCCATAACACAAAACTATTATGGAATTCGTTGCGGGATGCCAGCATTTATTTAATGATAAATGTTTTTAATAAATAACTAAATCCAAAATCTAAACTTCCCAAAAAGATAGCGCCGGCAATGCTGATGCCGATGACCAAAATAGTATAATTAATGATTTGGTTTTTGCTGGGCCAATTAACCTTTAGCAATTCCGATTTAGCCTCTTTCAAAAACATTGTTATATTAGACATTTTCTTTTATTTAAGCCTTTTTTACTTAAAAGCGTTTTTACGGTTTTTTAAAAAGCCCCTGAAGGCTTTTCTATATATAAGTGTATACTATAAAAATAATGTTGTCAACATAAACAAAAAACATAGGTGGGCATATCTGGACTCGAACCAGAGGCCTCGTCATTATCAGTGACGCGCTCTAACCAACTGAGCTATACGCCCTACATTTTATATTGTGAACTGCTTTTCTCGGACTCGAACCAGAGGCCTCGTCATTTTTCGACCCCAGCCATAGGCTGGTCCGCCTACCGGCGGAAACTGAGCTATACGCCCGTGCTATTTTATTTCCACTCTCCATTCAAGAGATTCTCTTTTTTAACTCTACTCCATTTTTTTATTTGAGCCTCTCTCTTTCTTGCTTCTGATTTGTTTATAAATGACCCAGATTTATAAACCAAGCAAAATGGTCCTTGTTGCTTTGCCATATTGGAACCGTTCCCACTATTGTGCTTGTCTATTCTTTTTTCAACATTATTGCTGATTCCTACGTAGTATTTATTTGTTCTTGCTCTGGCTATATAAACATACCAGAGACCCTCTTTTTCAATAATTTCCATAGTTACTACGCTTGCCATTCGACAAGCTCATGGTACTTCGACTCAGTGTTGTTTCTCAAGCTCAATGAATATTCATTGGCTGGTGTTTACACTGAGCGAATCTTGATGTAAATCAAGATGAGTCGAAGTGTGGACCCTGGGGGATTCGAACTCCCGACCTCCTCGGTGCAAACGAGGCGCTCTAGCCAACTGAGCTAAGGGCCCATAATTTTTACCCTAATTCTGCTTTCTAAAAACTGTAATTTATTATAACAGATATAAAAAATTTGTCTATAGTCCCTGCCAAATTCAGTCTCCAAAAGATCTTCTGGAATAGCCTTTATAGTATAGGGCAAAGACGCAACCGGGTCAAACTTTTTCGGCTCTAAGGCAAAATATGCTTATTATTTTGCACCTACGATCCACCAGTCAAATTTCAGATCTTCACTGACTACTGTTTTGGTTTCCACTGTAAAGCCCTTGCCGTCTTCAATCACAGAAACAGCCAAAGGCTTATCGGAAACAGTCTTAGCTGTTACGAAAACTTTGGAATCCTTGGTCACCGCGCTAGCTTTCACCTTCACGCTCTTGCCATCAGAACTTGCGTCATCCAGAATACATTTGTTATAATCAGTCCCTCCCGCGAGGATAGTCGAGTCTATTTTTTTACCGGCCGGACAAATAACCGCTTCACCGATAGTGTTGTTTTCAGATCCCGCAGAAACAGAAATCACCAATTTGCCCGTCTCCACACCACTAGCTTTCAATGTGCCTTGCAGTAAATCAAATTTTCCGTCAGAAATCGTAATAAATTCTGAGATAGCATCCAGTTTGCTGCTTAGCAATGCCAGTGCATCCGGATTAACCAGTTCTTGCAATTTGGCAATTTGTGCTTGCAAAGTAATTGACAAAGCTTCTTGATCTTTCAATCTCGTTTCCTGATCATCCAATTTGCCTTGCAGCGACGCAATCGATTGCGCCTGGGCGCTGATCTGCGTGTTAATCACATTCAAACTCTTGCCCACCACATTCAATTGCGTGTCAACTGATTTTTGCAGATCCGTCAGAGTGGTGATGTTGCTATCAGTCTTGATCTGTAGAGACGCAATTGATTGCGTCTGCACACCAATTTCAGTCTGCTGCTCTTGCACGGATTTAGTCAGGATTGGAATAAGCCCGATTGTGTTAAGTTCTTTGTAGCCGTTAGCGTCTGTCATAATTAACTGTGGCAACAGTTGTTCCACTTCTTGAGCGATGAAACCTAGATATTTTTGGCCATTGTCATTTTGATATCTCCAATTATAGTCAACCGGACGCAAAGACATGATTTCGTTCAATCCATAATTCAAATCATTGATGTTCTTTTTTAGCCTGACATCGGAAGTGCAAGTGATCGTTCCGCCATCAGCAACTGTGCATCCGGTGCTGTTATTATTATTGAAGCGAGCAATGACGCCAGTGCCGGCGGCTTTGACATCCAGTGTATAGGCCGGCGTCGTTGTCCCGATACCGACATTGCCACTTACTACGATTAATCCGTTATGTGTCACGCCTGTATTCGCCCCATCTGTAAAAGTTGGATTAATATAAACGGCATCAAGCGCATCATTGTTAGCCGCCGCGGTTAATGTTTGCTGAAGCCTTGTTCCATAAGCCACTGCCGAAGTAGCAGTAATGCTATTTTGAACGTCCAGCCCAGCTAATAAATTGCCAGTCCCTATACTAATCAGTCCTGTCGTGCCAATTTTCAATCGTGTCGATTGTGTAAAAGTATTGCCTGCAGTTAATCCAGTATCATAAGACCAACTGATACCAGACGCTCCGCCACCAAATGACCAAGCGGTCGCAGACTTCGCGACCCAAGCGCTGCCATTATAAGCAGCCCCTGCCGAAACAAATCCATTGCCAGACGCTGCTGAAGTCAGATACATCCCCGTATCATCCGCCGGATTGGCTGAATTAATCTGCATCTGTGAAGCCGTCACTCCTGGTGTCGCCACTGATAATTTATATCCGGGACTCGTCGTCCCAATCCCCACATTGCCGGTATTAAATACCGCTGCATAATTATTACTCGCACCAGTTGGAGCATCAACATACAAACCGTACGCGTTCGTCACCCCCGCGGCGACCGAGGTCCCGGCGGAAATCCGCAGTCCAATTGATTTGGCGATCGTGGCCGAACCAGCGGAAATTGGTGCGCCGGCTATATTCAATGTATCCGCTTCGGTTGAAATGTTTAAAGCTGAAACAGCTGTGATAGTTGATTGGTTAAATAAATTAAATCTTTGCGTAGCATACCCACCAGTAATTGTAAACGAATTAGCATTCATAATCAGGTTTGGACTGCCTTCGGCCGTCAGATTGATAGCGCTAGTAGGGTAAATCATCAGGTCACTTATGTGAGTACCGTTTTGTGCACCCGCACTGGCATTTCCAATCGTAACACCAGACGTTGAATCCACTCTGAATCTACTGACGCCGAATGATTGGAGATCAATCAATCCAAGTCCTGCAACATTAGGAGCATTAACCGCAATTAGGGTGCCACTACTGCCTCCAACAAACTTACCACTAGTTGATCCGTCCCATGGAGAAGATCCCACCGACAAAGTTCCATAATTAGCAGTGCTCACTAAGGATGATGCAATATTCAAAGAACTCGCCGGGCTCGTCGTGCCAATCCCGATAAGTCCGTCATTTTTTATTGTCAGCCTTTCAACAAATCCACCACTCCCGCCGGTCTTTGTACTAAAAGATATTCTCTGCGGAGCTACACCAGAAGACACAGTACCATCAACTTTAAGGTCTACGGCAGCCGTATTTAAAACCGATGCACCATCATAAATACCACCCAAAACTGAAAAGACAATATCATTTAATACTGGCACAGTGGGAGATGCCAAAGTTCCACGCGCCCTGATACCTCTTATAACTCCTCGATACCCTGGCGTAGCAGTTCCATCAGCAACCACGTAATCTGCTGACACGGAATTATCCTGATTAGAAAGGGTCAGCGCAGAATTAGAAGAATATAACGCTGTCCCCACCGCAGCCGATGAAAGATTCACATGCGCTAAAGTTGCCGGGCTCGTCGTTCCAATCCCCACATTCCCATTCCCCAAAATCGTCATCTTTGTAGACATTGTCTGCAAAGTTGTGCCGGTTGTGAGAGTTGTGCCGGTTTGAAAAGAAATTGCACTAGCGCCAGTGCCCGTGCCAAGACCGGATTGCAAAATCAGATTGCCACCCGCAATGTCAGTCCCGCCAGCGACAGTCCCGCCAGCAGCGACAGTCAAGGCTCGACCGACAGTTCCACTGACTGAGTTTTCAATCCAAAATTTTTGCGCTGCCCCGTTGCCGAGAGACAAGATGTTTGTTGGACTCGTCGTGCCGATGCCAACGTTGCCAGCTCCAGCTTCAGTTACTAAGGCATATTTATTTGTAATGATTCCTGTTCCGGATGGGGTGGCAATGTAATGGCCGTAATAATTCGTCATAGTAGATCCACCGTTATAGACCAATCCACTATTCATCCCCTTCAGGTCAGTGGTGGTAATAACTGTTGGCGAAACATCTAACCTCGCCACAGGACTCGATGTCCCAATCCCCACGTTACCGACATTATCCATTCTCATTGCCTCGGACATTACTGCAGAATTGGGAGCAGTAGCTCCATTATTGTTAACCAAAAAAGATAAACCTCCTTTATAACCACCATATTCTCTGCCGACAATTCTACCCAATGTAAAAGCAGATCCGGAAGAATCCCAAATGCCATTAAAATCCATTCCCACTCCATCTTGACCGCTCGTATTTCCAATTCTTCCATTAACTCTCAAAGGGATAACAATACCATTTGTCACTGTGGGACTATAAACTTCAAAATTAGTTGATGGAGCCGTCGTTCCAATCCCGACGTTACCACTCGTATCTATTCTCATACGTACAGCAAGGGTTGCAACAGATCCAACTGCCGTTCCGCTTGTCGTGTAAAATGACAGTCCTGGCGAATCACCGCCAATGATATTGCCAACTCCGTTTGATGATTTTTGAATCCAGCCACCAGCTCCCGCATCATATTCCATGCCAGATGACATATAAAAATTACCGTCACCCACAGATGTTAACCATCCACCAACGTCCGTTCCGCTCTGAGAAAAGTGGAGCAAGGATTTCGCTACTCCGTCATTTGATACATCAAATTTGTATAGAGGACTCGTCGCCCCGATGCCGACGTTGCCGGTATTGGTTATTTTCATACGGGCTGACAGGCTCAAGATATCTCCGGGAGTAGCAGCACTTGTGTCATTTGTATAAAAAGTCATTGCGCCTGAACCCAAATTTATAAGTGAAGCTCCGGTAGTTGTTTTAACTTTCCATGCCCCACCACTAAGTGCGGTTCCTCCTGCCAAACCTAGATTAGCCGCCGCTCCGCTACTAATATACCCTCCCGTATCACTATAAGGATTTGATGAATTAATATGTAATTGTGCATCAGAATTTCCTGGCGTAGAAATATCTAATTTATAGCCCGGACTTGTCCTCCCAATACCAACGTTACCATCTGTATTAATTACAAACGGCGTTGTGTCACTCGCCTCATCGTTAACTAAAAAAGAATCCGTAGTTCCGGTATTTTCTACCGAAAATTTGGCGACAGATATGACAGAACTTCCTATTCCAACTGTTCCAGAAGGAAATAATGACCCAGCTTTTCCAACTGATCTGAACATGGTAGTGAACCCACCAGTGGAGACCTGTCTTACTTGGAACTCTGCAGTATCTAAATCATATAAATTTGAACCATAATCAAATGTTCCCCAACCTCGCAAGGATGTTGTTGCATCTTGCGCACCAATAAAGAACATGCGTGGAGCAAAGTCATTTTGCGCTCCTGCCATTACTGTTAATCTGCTATTGGAATTGTCCGTTACAATTTGTGTATGAGAGACCCCTCCTGTGTGGCCCAAGATTTTTAATTGATAGGCATTGTTTGCATCTGTTGCCGCAATATTAAAGCCGGGAATAGCAATTGCACCAATATGATTTATATCTAGTAGTGCGTTTGGCGAAATCGTCCCAATCCCCACGTTGCCACTCGAATTCCAAACCCCAGAACCAGGGAAATTTATGTCTCCCGTAAATGTCGGTGAAGCCAATGGCGCATAGGCTGTGCTCGTGAAAGCATTTGTTCCCAAGGTGCCACCTGTGCCCCAAGTCAAAGTGCCGGAATTGTTAATGCCAGAACCGCCACTGGTAGATACCAATATAGCAGAAAGTCCGGCGGCGGTGCCGGAGGTGTTTTGATTCAAAGTCGGAAAATCTCCCGCCACGGCGATACTCGGCACGCCAGTGGTGGTGGTGTTTTTCAAAATGCCGGTCGCTAATGCTGACAATTGCGTGCCGTTGATGCCCACCACGGTCAAAGCGCTTGCGCCCGTCGCGTCACCTGTGTGCGTGGCATTAGTAATCAAGCCACTATACAGAGAATTGACGGCATTGTCGCCCGTATTGGAACCGCTGAACGCCAAATTCGGCACATTCCCCAACCCCACCATAGTTGCGGTGATACCGGTCGTTGTGCCGGTGAAAGCCGGTGAAGATTGCCGCACAAAAGTCCCTGTCCCTGTCCCGGTGTATTCAGAAGATGTTAGATGATAATATTGCTGATTGGTTCCGCCTTGCAAACCGGCCATATCATTATGGCGCGTGAGCATTGGCGTATGAAAATGTGAATAATGATCTTGACCGTTATGCAAAAGATGGATTGTTGTTCCGCTGAGCAAATCCGTTTTAGCCGAATATTTGACCACTAAACGGTCACTGGGTGCGATGCTGAAAGCTGATTGAGTCGAATTGACTGCCATCGCTTGTGCATCAGCGGTAGTGCCGGTGATTGATCCGGTATTGGCGGTGAATAGATAGGTCTCGGTGCCGTTGGTAGCTCGCGTAAAAACATCGATTTGAATTTCCGAATCGCCGCTTGCATCGGAAACGAAACCGAAGGTGTCAAATTCCCACTCCCCGCCATCAATTTGATTGCCACCAAGTCCCGCGGCGGAAGAGATATATTCTTCCAGCAAAGTTGGACTGCTCAGGTTGTTGCTGACTGTGGCATGCACATCCACCTCAGAACCCGCGCCCGGAGTAGCTTGCAATTGCTTGAAAGGTGAAATGTCACCAGCTTGAGTTTGCAAATAGAAAGACACGACATTGCCCGCGGAAACACTGCTTAAGGTGGTATTGACCCAATTGGTGCCATTGAACGCCAGTACTTGATTGACCGCGGGCGAACCGACTGCGACATTTTTCAAATTATTAAGTCCGATCTGCGTGCCGGAAAAACGCAACAGGCCGTTAGTCACATTGACATCGCCATTGACGGTCAATTGATAACTGGCTGACGGGGTCGCTGTGCCAATGCCCACCGCTCCGTTAAGGGCGACTATCTGAGTAGTGCCGACTATCAAACCATTGCTGGGTAAATTCAAGATACCACTCATCGTGCCGCCTGTGAGACTCAATTTGGCTCCCAAGGCTGACACCAAATCAGTTTGATCGGCTAGATTGCCACCAATATTCCCCCAGCCGGAAACGCTAAGCGCCACGCCATTGATGGAAAAACCAGCGGCGTCGATAATGCCGTCTTTGGAAATAGAAGCCATCATCGAACCGGTATATTCCGTCATGCCGTCAAAAGTACCAGTGTGAGTGAAGCTGCCGGGACTGGCGTCTTGGAAATTGGAATTAGTGACATCGCTATATTTATCAAAATTGATGCTGTTGCCACTGTCGAAATCAAACACGCGATAACCGGTGGCACCCGCGGCCGCCGTCCATGACCAATCGATGGTATAGTGCTGACCGCTGTTATTGTCAGTAAACTGGGCTTGCGCATAATCCGGATTGAAAATCTTGGTGCCGGCATATTCTTTATATGCATAGACGCGTACGCCGTGTTCTTGGCCATTGGCAACGTAGCTCGAACCGGAGCCATAATTGACTACATGGCCGTCGGTATAGCTCGTAGATCCATTGAATGTTCCGCTGCTCGTGAAATCATTTTGACCGGCATCATGGAAGTTCGTAGTCGTGATGTCTGCATAGCGACTGACATAGATTCCGGCGGAGCTGTCATAGTCAAACACCCGATAACCGTCGGCGCCACTGGCCGCTGTCCACGAATAATCCAGAGAAAAATTTCGACCACTGGAATCAATCTGTGGGATGATGTGCAACGGCGCGTTATTGAAAATTTTGACGCCATTATGCAATTCATAGGCATACACTACTAATTGATGCTGACTGCCGTTAGCCGCGTAGCTTGAACCGGTATTGTAATTGACCGCATAGGCCAAGCTCGTGCGTCCGTCAAAGGTTCCGTCTTGAGAAAAATCAGTGGCGCCAGTGTCGTAGAAACTCGTGCCGACTACATCCGTGAATTTATCAAAATTAGCTGAGCCGTCACTAATGGATTTGAAGATGCGATAACCATCCGCATCCGTGGCTGGCGACCAAGACCAGCTGATAGTGTAGGTACGACCGCTGTTGTCGTCATTCAATGCAGTTACAATCGGCGTCGGATTAAAAATTTTAATTCCGTTGATTATTTTGTAGGCATATATTTTCAACGAATGCGAATTGTTGTAAGCGCTGTAGGCTGAACTGCTGTTGTAATTGGCGATGGCAGATAGACTAGAAGGATTATTATCAAAAGTTAGATTGATCAAAGACGGTGCGTTGTCAAAGGTATGCGCGTCATCAAAAACCGGCGCGTTGTCAAAAGTCTGGCCATTCGGAATGCCACCGGAATCATAGCCATAGATTTCCACCAAATTAGCGGATTGGTTTTGCGCACCTTGGATGATCAAAGATTTTTGGCCGGCAGTGGCATTGTTCAGGTGCAGCAGAGCGCCCGGAGTGTTTGTGCCAATTCCCAATCGATTAGATTTTTCATCATAGGCAGAATTGCCAAAAACTATTTTGCCTTTGGCAGCATTGTTCGTAGAAGACAAGGTCAGATTACCGCCGGCCGCTGTGTCGCCAGTGATTGTTTGTCCGCCACTTCTGCCGTTGAGCATGGCAAAAGCACTGGCCTGACTGCCATCCAACAAATCCGCATTGAGATTGTCCACTAGGACTGAATTGAAAGTGGTAAAACTATGATTGCCTAAATTCAAATTACCGGAAAGCGTGCCACCGATCAGCGGCAGAAAATTCAAAGGCACACCCACGAGACTGTTGGCATAGACCGTGGAAAAATGATTGCTGGCGCTGCCGAGGTTGATATTTGATCCATCCGGAACGATGCTACTGGTTATTATTCCGCCTTCAAATTTATTTGTGTTCGAAACCGGTCCGATAATTTGCGTGGCATAAATTTTCCCTCGCACTTCCAAATCGCTTGACACGACTAGGTCGCCATCATTAGTCAAACCTTGAGCGGAAGAACCGGTGCCGATGAAAACCGGGGACGCTCCGATGAGGCGATGAGCATACACCGTGTTCCAAGTCTTGCCTGCGCTGCCCAAATTATATGACAACGATGCATCCGGTAGAATGTCTTTAGTGATAGTGGTGCCCTCCACTGTCAAGTCAGAACCTTTGCCGGACAGAACCACCGCCCCACTGATCTTGCCGCCATCGGAAGATACTTTGCCATTAGTCGATTCGGTCAGATTTTTGGAAGTGTCCGCTACCGATTGCACAAGGGCATCCCGGCTGAGTGCTACAGACTTGGCCAGATCCGACTGAGTTGTATCCATCTTGCGGACTAGATTGGAGGAAGTTTTGGAAAAAGCATTCTTAGCCAGATTAAGTAGCGAAGTATTGCTTTGCAATTCCCCGCCGGATAACTTAGACAAAGCCACGGTACCTTGACTAACGGTGAACATGACATCGGACACAGCGTCGGTAATCGGATAGAAAGCTTGCGGATAAGTCAGGACGGAAAAAAGCAATAACAGGAAAAAAACAAAAAAAGTCGAGTAGAGGGTTTTTTTAAAAACATGATAAATCTTGTGATGATAGGTGCCTACACTGATTTGATACAAGCGTACAAAAAAAGAAATCAGTTCGCCGGCGAGAATGAAGGCGGCGAGATATGAGGCAATAAGAAAATACATCTCCAGGGAAAATGACCGGCGGACGACATCAAAAAAATTCAACAGCGGTTTCCAATCGCCCGGAAACAAAACCACCAATATCACCAGAACTGATAGAGTCAATTTGAAAGCCAGTTTGAGAAAAACATCCTGCTTCATCATCAGCTTATACAAGACATGGTTCTTGCGATCCTTCAGATAGACCCAAGTGAGAAAAGCAGTGGTTAGGATGAAGGGGGAAACGGCTATTGCCCCCATGACAAAATTGCTCAAAGATTCGTATCGAGAAAGATATTTGAGTAAGGCAAAGACACAAAAAACTACAAACAACAAGAAGTAATTTTTGTGCAGTTTATATTTTTCAAAAATCGAGCATGATTCCTCAGCTTGCGACATGTTTTTCTTTGTTTTTTAGTTTAGGGAATTTATTCTTTTTCCGTGGTTTTATTATATCATTTAGGTCAGTTGCACGCAATAAAAAAGCTATGGATTCACCTTTGACGCAGCTGGTTGAGCTGGAGCAGCGGACTGCACTGATTCAGTCGCGACATCCGCCGCCTTGGTTTGCAAATTAGAAACTCCGTTCTTCACATTTTCAATCATTGCCTTGACCTTGTCTGTCACGTCCTTGTTATCCGCTGGCAACAATTCAATCACGCGATTGTACTCAGTAATCGCCTGATCTCTTTCATTCATTTTCTCATATAACATCGCCAAACTGAAATGTGTATTGATCTCCTTGTCATTCACGCCCAGAATTTGCTTGAAAATAGCTTCAGCAGTTTTATTGTCATCACCTTTGCCTCTTTGCTGATACAATCTAGCCTGGCTAAAGAAATAGTTAATATTAGCACTATCAAAATATTTGGCTTTACCCATCGTTTCAATGGCCGCATCAAGGTCATTCAGCGCTGATTGAGCAAGGGCCAATTGATAATATCCCGGAGCGAAATTATTTTTTTCATCAATTGATTTTTGGAATAAGTCCTTAGCCTGACCCACTAGTTGTTTCTTTTCATCATCAGTCTTTGCAATTGCCGTTTGGCTAAGCTTGATTTTCCCCAGTTCCAAGTTAAAATTCGGATTGTTCGGCTCTAATTTCAACGCTTGATTATACGTATCTTCTGCCCATTTCAACGAATCAGCCACATACCCAGGATCGGCCACATACATACCGGCATTTTCATACACTTGCGCCAAAGCTTCCACAGTAGCCACGTCATTAGGCACCAAATCGCGAGCATGAGTCACAGCCATAATAGAATTATTTAAATAATTCTGCACCGCCGTCACGTCTCGCTGTTCACTCGGCTTAAGCATTTCACTATTAGCCAAAACCATATACTGTTGTCCGATGTTTGTATAATATTTATCCTCTTTGCTATTCAGATTGGCCGCCCGCAATATTTTCGCAATAGAACCGTCTTCAGTGACTTGCGCTTGACGCATGGCTGCTCCGGCATACAAATCTGCGATATACATTTTTCCCACAAAAACGAATGAGTAGGCCACGCCGGCACTAACCACTATAAAAATAAACGCTAGCGTCAAAGCATATTTAGGTGAGGCCTTAAGCGATAATTTTAAAAATCTCTCCTCCGAGTCACTCTCCCGAATCAAAACCGCCAAGGACACGACAGCCAATAGGCTGCCGACTATCAGCAATGATCCTTCCACACGGTTCAAAACAGCGGACATAAGGAAAATCAAGGCTGCTGTTACAAATCCCAAAGAATAGACCTTGTCTTTTTCTTTCCGCACAATCAAATAAAATACACTGAGACTAATGAAAGATAGCAATATCAAAGCCAATGCCAATATTCCTATTACACCGATTGTCGAAAGCGCTTCAAAAACAATTCCCGTGCCTTGATAGAAGCGCAGATTGTACAACTGATTCAAATTGAAATCTTGCGGTTTGTACAAAGAAAAATCATAGCCATACGAAGCCGCGCCTGTTCCCAGGAAAAAATTATTTCTCACAGAATCTTTCGCTACTTGCCAAGAAAGATTATATGCCGGACTAACCTCTGTCGGTAAATTAATCTGCACTATTTTGAAACTGTCCCCCGACATCCAAATAACCATCAGCAGGATAAAAGTTGTAATCAGCACCCATGACCAACTCTCGATCGGACGCACAATCCTAGCTAAGATAAATATCAAAAAGAAACCAATACCTATCATAAAGACAACCCAAGATACAAATCCATACAAGGCTAACAGCAAAAAAACATTCAGCGCTAAGTCAAGCAAAAGCACCACTGTTAGGCTATTCTTAAGCCATTTGCGCATTGCATCATTGCCCCGTACCTTAAACAAGATCGTAATAACAATTGGCAACATGATGCCCAGAAATATTCCCAAACTGGAAACTGTTCCCAACAGGCTCAGCGGCGCGTATGCGGCTATCTTTGCCGGTAAAAAATTAACGCCCAAAATACCCAGAGTTGACCAAACAAACACAATCAGACTGGAAGAAGTAATCGCTCCCACAATCCAGCGAAACATTTTTTCACTGAAATTGCTCATAATGACATAATATACCAACACCAAAGCTGTTACATTCATGAAACCTCGTGATGGATCAACTGATAGGCCTACAAAGCTGTGCCAGCGGTCAACAGAGATTACGGTTGCCAATAAGTACACCACCCAAAACAACAAAATTGGAATATCCAACGGGGTTCGCCGAATTTTCATCTCGCCCAAAAGCACTCCCTTGCCTGCCCAACAAATCAAAGCCAGGAGTGTCCAGAAATAGAAATACATTTGTTTTTCAAAAACGATACCTTGCAGCGATAGCCCGGTGAAAAAGATTGGCAAGCCGAAAAAAAGCATAAAAATGCTGACTATACTGACAGCATCCATCATTTTCACTGTAAATTTAGAGCTGGCATCTTTTTCTACTACAGATTCAACTTTAAAACTGGAGTTTACGTGTGGCGGATAATTTTCCATATCATTTTATACTTTTAGAGTTAATTCCCCGCAGCTTGCCGCAAGGAGGGTTATTTATTCCAACATTATACGCTATTTATTTCATCATACAGCAACAATCCGATATTTTCAACACTTTTATCCTATCATAGGCATGTAGGCAAAGCAACGCACTACATCAAACACAGGATTCAAATTCTAAAACCCCATTTTCCTCTGTTTGCCTGCTATTTTAGGCATGCAATTGCCTCTTTGAATTTTTCTCCTTTTTCTACAAAATTTTTCCAAATGCTATAGCTTGGAGAAGCTGTTGAAAGCAAGCAAACTTTTCCATTTCCTGTATTAGCATAGGCAAACCGCACCGCTTCCTCCATATCTTTCGTATGTAAAACATTATATTTTTTTGTAGGATTAATCATCTGCAATGTCTCTTCTATTTTTCTGCCACTATCAGGGAAAAATACTATATTCTTTATTCCTGACGCGTCAATAATTTGCGCCAAGCTAGAAAAATCATAACCCCTATCCAATCCTCCCAAAAAGATTGTTTCCACCTCAGGGAGAGCTCCTATGGCTCCTATGGTGGCCTCCGGAATTGTGGCATTGGCATCATTATAAAATTTTATCTGCCGGAATTCCCCCACAAATTCCATACGGTGCAAAAGTGGCTGAAATTTTTCTATCGCGCTTACAACGATATCATCAGGAATATCCAAAACATCAGCCACCGCCATAGCAGCTTTAATATTGTCCGCGTTATGATCACCCAGGAGGGAACTTTTTATCTGCGCAATTTCAATTTCATTAAAAGCTACTTTTTTGGCTTTTGCCAGAGAAATCCATGATTGTAAATCAGCGTTAGCAGCATTAAAAATAAAATGGTTATCCACATTCTGATATTTAATAATATTCTGTTTAGCTAAATAATAATTTTCTACACTGCCATGATAATTCATATGCTCGGAAAAAAGATTGGTCACCACAGCTATTTCTGGAGAATAGTGCAGATCATCCAATTGATAGCTAGAAAGTTCAATCACAAAAATTTCTTCTTCATCCAGAGATTCTAGTAGAGTTTCCAACATCGGCTCACCAATGTTTCCTACTAAGCGCACTTTTTTTCCAGCTTCCTTCAGGATAACAAAGATAAGCGATGCCGTAGTGCTTTTCCCTTTGCTACCCGTCACTCCGATTTTCAAATTATTTTTTGTCTGAGAAAAAAACAGGTTCGTGGCGGTGGTATATGGGATGGTTATTTTTTCTTTTTGTAAACCTGGAGTTTTTATTGCCAAATCATAACCATTTTGATTATCTAAATAATTTTCGCCGTCTTTTTCATCCGCAACCGCTATCGCTATTTGGGGGAAATATTTTTTCAAATATTTTTCAGTCGTCTGGCCTTCTTTTCCATAGCCAACAATAAGCACGTTTTTTACGCCATATAATTTATACTTGTCTGGCAGCGTTGGAGCAACGTTTGTCCCGAAGACAATGCGCTTATGCTCGTCTTGGTTACCTAATTTTTCTTCCAAATTTTGCACAATAAAACTGTCTGGAAATTTTTCCTTGGCCATGTGCAAGGCCACTCGAGACTCCTCAAAAGTTCCCACGCAATCAAAAGGTTTCATCTCGCCATAACCTAAAATATCTTTGAATAGTGGAAGAAGATTTTTGTCATCGTAGAGATTTTTATGGAAAATAGAAATCAATTCTTCTTTTTCTAAAAAAGCTGACGAAAGAATCCAAGCAAAGACACATTTAGGACATTCCCCGCACCACAAAGATTGTGGCCTATCCTTATGCACCCTGAAATTACGGTTGCAACTGGTAAAAATAGGGAAATATTTTTTATATTTAACAAACATCTCCATAATGCGAATTTCGTAAAATTGTCGCAACAGAGAAAAATAAAGCACGTCTGGACAAATATTTTCTCGAGTATAGTCTTGAAAGAGTTTTTCAAATTCCATAGATTTGCTCCATTGGTGATTTATTTCCTGACCTTCATAAATAATATTTCCAAAATTACTACTATATTCATTAGCTACCACTACTTGCGAATAATCGTACAAGATCGCCGTTAAATAGCCTAGAAAAGCAAAGATAGAAGAAATGGGCACATGACCATTATACGCTCCCTCAAATGTTCCAAAAAGTTTTTCGTCCAATTTTCGCTCAATTTTAATTGAGCCAATTTCTAGTTTGGATACAACATTCTGCGAAATGCTATCCTCCCGTTGCGTCTCCACCAAAAAAGCTGTCACATCATCTCCCTGCTCTCGTAGCAACTCGACTGCCACAATAGAATCTTTTCCGCCACCAATACCCACTAGAGATCTAGTCTTTCTTTTTAGTCGATATACTTTTTCATTTTTTTCTTTTTCAAAAGGAAAATTTATCAGCCCCGCAGAATCAATTTGATTGCGATAAAAAAACTCCCCCAAACCCTTGCGATATACCGTATTCCAAAATTCAGCTTGTTTTTGGGAGAGAATAGAATTAATTTTTATTTCCTTAGGACAATATAATTTATAATAACTTACGCCGAGTGCAATGTGCACACTTTGCAATAAATTTTCTAAAAGTTCTGCCGGAATATTTTCAAGCGAAAAAGATTCTCTAAAAGAAATTGTTTCAGAGAATTGAATTGGAGCAGCATTAAAAAAAGCCATCTCATAAGAAAAAATTATTGCTGACTTTTCTTTATTTATTTTGTACGAAGTAAATTCAAAACTTTTCGGATTAGGATTCATACTATTCAAACATTACCTTCTTATTACCTCCCCCGCCTTGTTCCCATTATACCGGCCTTCTTGCAAAAGGACCTGTCCGTTAACCAGCACGAAATCAATGCCTTGGCTATATTGATAGGGGTTCTCTGTCGTGGCCAAATCTCTAATTTCATCCCGATTGAAAATAACGATATCGGCATAATATTTTTCTTTCAACCGACCTCTTTTTTCAATGCCAAATTTCTCCGCCGGAAGGGAAGTCATTTTAGCCACAGCCTCTTCCCAGCGCAAAATTCTTTTCCCTAAAACATATTCGGGGAAAATTCGAGGAAAAGACCCAAAGCTTCTGGGATGCACCACTTCGCCTGTTCGGCCGTGGATATCACGATACCCTGCTCCATTAGTAGAAATCATTGAAGCGGGATGCACTAGAGCCTTTTGGATATTTTCTTCGCTTAAAACATCCATGGAGATAATCATCCGGCCGTCCGAAGCAACCAAAGTGTCCAACACCGCCTCTTCCACTGACTTTTCTTGCGACGCCGCAATTTCGGCGATTTTTCTGCGAGCCAAGGTTTTGTCCAAAGAAGAACTGGCAATCTCAATCTTAGCATAATCCACTCCGGAAGCCCTCATATCATCAATTATTCGAACACGCAACGCAGGATCTTTCAAGCGATTAAGCATCATCTTCTTGCCGCCATCCGTTACCCAAATAGGCAGCAAGGTATAGAGTACTGATCCAATATTAGTATAGGGGTAGACATCGAAAGTGACGTCGACACCATTATCCCTGGCCTGGGTAATCATATTTAAGGCCGCGTCCATTAATCCCCAATTCTCTTCACCGACCGCCTTGAGATGAGAAATATGCAATTTAACTTTTGTTTTCCTGGCAATCTCCAATGATTCTTCCACCGACTCCAGCAGGCCCGCTCCCTCATTGCGCATATGCGTCACGTACACGCCATCATATTTTTTGATTACTTTCGCCAAAGCCAACAATTCCTCTTCCGTAGTGCTCCTGGCATGCGTATATACCAGCCCGGAAGACATGCCCAGCGCCCCATCCTTGATGGCCACCTTTATTTTTTTGGCTAAAAAATCAATCTCATTCAAATGAAGGCTGCGCATATCATCCCCTACCAGCCTTCGACGCACCGTCGCATGACCCACTAAAGTGGCAAAATTGACTGCCAACTTTCTTTTTTCCACTTCATCCAAAAATTCTTCCATTGTCAGCCAATTCAAGCTAGTTGTATCAATATTAGACCACTTTTGCAAAGATTCAATCGCTTTGGCGCCCAAAAGCGGAGCCAGGGAGGTGCCGCAGTTGCCGCCCACAATAGTGGTTATTCCTTGATAAACGAGACTTTCCAATTCCGGATTAGAAAAAATTCGCCAATACACATCACTATGATTATTCACATCCACAAATCCCGGACAAACCAAACGATCTGAGGCGTCGATTTCAATCTCGCCTTTTTCATTTTGCAATTTTCCGATTTTCACTATCCGATCATCCTTAATACCAATATCCGCTCGATACATCGGCTCACCACTGCCATCAATTAGGGTGCCGTTTTTTATGATGATGTCGTACATGAGAATATAATTTTATAATTTTTAATTTTGTAATTTTTAAATAATGTTTTAATTTCTAATGTTTAAAAATTTAGAAATTAAGATTTATTTATAAAATTAAAAATTGGAAATTAAAAATTTTGTTACAAAAATTACTATTAAAATTACATTATGCCAATTTACTTCCTACTAATTCGGCCATCTCCACCAACCTATTTGAGTATCCCCACTCATTATCATACCAACCCACCACCTTGACCAGGTTGCCATTGGCCATGGTCAATGGCAAATCCACAATCGTTGAATGCGGGTTGCCCTTGAAATCCATAGAAACCAGTTGCCCCTCCTCCACTGCCAAGATATCCTTTAGCTGCTCCTGAGCTGCCGCTCGAAAGGCAGTATTTAATTCTTCCACGCTAGTGTCTCTTTTCAATGTACAAATGAAATCCACAATTGACACCACAGGAGTCGGCACGCGCAGAGAGATGCCATCTAACTTTCCCTCCAGATGCGGCATTACTAGTCCTACCGTCTTGGCAGCACCGGTAGTGGTTGGGATAATATTCAACGCTGCCGCCCTGGCTCTTCGCAAATCACGATGCGGCAAATCTTGCAAGCGTTGATCATTGGTATAGGAATGCGTAGTAGTCATAAAACCTTTTTCTACGCCAAAATTTTCGTCCAAAATTTTTATCATCGGCGCCAAACAATTGGTCGTGCAAGAGCCGTTAGAAATAATATGATCCTGTTCGGGATTATATTTCTCTTCATTAATACCAATCAAATATACCGGAATATCTCCTTTCGGCGGAGCAGAAAGAATCACTTTTTTGGCTCCCGCAGCCAGGTGCTTTTGCGATTTTTCCCGATCTTCAAAAATTCCCGTACATTCCAAAACAATCTCCACTCCCAATTCTCCCCAAGGAAGCTTTTCCGGATCAGGTTCCATCAGATATTTTATTCTTTGTCCATCAATAATCAGCTCTGAACTAGTCTCATCCACTTCCACACTGCGATTGTATTGTCCATAGCTGGAATCATATTTGAGCAGATGCGCCACGGTTTTCAAATCTGTCAGGTCATTAATCGCCACCACTTCCATTCCGCCTTGGCGAGACTTTTCAAAAGCGATTTTGAAGGCCGGTCTGCCGATGCGACCGAAGCCATTGATTGCAATCTTGGTCATGTGATATGCAACATCTAGCATGTAACAAGTCCTTCTTCAGAAGTTGTTTCATGTTGTATGTTTTGTATTATATATTTTATGTTATATGATTTTATTCTACCTCAATACTGGTTATTTTCCAACTTTCTCCCGCCACTTTTTGGACATCAAATTCCACTTGCGCCAGCGCGGTGTCTTTCGCAAAACTTTTCAATCCGAATACCAGATTTTCAATATTAATATCCTCCAGGTGTTCCGGCAGATTGTCATGCGCCAAAACAATACTGCCAATTTCCAGCGACACCTTGGAAATTCTTTCCAACTTCTTTTCCATGACTATCTCTCTAATTTTTTCCAATATTTGTTTGGCCAGAAAAAAATCATGCATGCTATTTTTATCTGCGAGGAACGAGTAGCTATAAAAATAAGCATCCCGCACTAATTCGCACTTGAATTAATTTATTAAATTTCAACCTAGCCGGAGGCGAATTCGCACACGCATCCCCATATTACCTACAAACTATATCGGAATTAGTGCTGGGATAATATCTTCAGGCCACCCACATTCCATGCAGATTACAATAGGCTCGCACTTCAAAATGTTCCGCCTCAAAGAAGAATTCAGCTTCCGGCACTCCACCCGGCTCTAAATTTTTTCGGTAAGTGCGGTGTTCCGTAATGACTTCAATCCATTCGATATAATGCTCGCTTTCCATGGGATGAGGCATGCTTCCCACAGTCACAATTATGCCACCTTCCACTCTCTCAACTATTGGATTATGTTTTTCATATCTCTCCTCATCATTTCTTTCCACTTGCAGCTCCATCGCCGCTCCGCAACACACCAACTCCCCGCCGCCAACATGGATGACCTCGGTCATATTGCCACAGATATTACATTTGTACACCTGGTTTAGTTCTGTCATATATTCGCAAATAATTGCTAATGCTAAAACGAATTTATTCTAATTTCAACACAAACAACTTATTAAAAAAATTATTAAATTATATACTATTCGCATTTATTTTCTTAACATTCGCACCCCATTCGCATCTAGTGTACCGCGCAAGAAATACAGGGATCATACGCCCGAATGAAAGCCCGTAATTTCTTTTGGCGCGTCCCGTCTTCCAAATCGATAATTTGCTTGATATAATCCGCAATATCATCTTCCAGATTAGCCAGCACCTGCGCGGTGGGAGTGATGATGTTGGCATTTTTAATATAACCATTACCATCCACTTCCACGTGATAATAGAGTGTTCCGCGCGGAGCTTCCACGGCCGCGACACCCACGCCTTCCGCCACTTCATAAGGCTGTGTAACCACTTTTTCCAAATCACTCTGCAAAATTTCTTTCAATTTGCGACTGGTTTCTTCCACACAATGAATCACTTCCACCATTTGCGCCAGGATATTATGAAAAGGATTGTAATCCGGAAAAACAAATCCCAAACTGTCCAAATAGGCACTCGCTTGAGGATTGAGCTTATCGCGATTCAAATTGATGCGAGCGATGGCCCCGGTCATATAACTCTTGCCCTCATGCTCCACGCGCTTAATCACCTCTTTTTGTTTTTGCAATTCCTGGAAATTATTTTCAAACTTATCCACACCGATGTGCAACCCTTCCGAAGAAATAATATCCCCGGCATAAATAGCATATTCTCCCTTCTTTCCCAAAGCGATATATTCGGTTTTTCTTTGAAAATCCGGAATTTTTATGGTTCTGAAAAATTCCCCCAAGGCCAAGGCGTCTTGTAAAATAGCTTCACTATTCTCCACAATCTTGCGCAAAGCTTCTGCGTCAGGCGCTTTTTTGAATCCGCCCACCTCGTTGTTCATCGGATGAATCACTCTCCCACCAATCACTTTGACGATGCTCATACCAAACTCTCGCAACCGCACCGCAATTTTGGTTTCTTCCGGATAAGTGCTGATCAGCTGGATGTCATTATCCATATCCAAGAAATCGGCCAACGACAAAAAGAAAAGATGCAGTGCATGAGAATGAATAAATTGTCCCAACTCCATGACGGAACGCAACTTCTCTGTTTCCGGCGTCACTGTCACCCCCATCGCATTCTCCAAGGCTTTGATGGAAGTCAGATTGTGCACTACCGGACAGATGCCACAGATGCGCTGAGCGATAATAGGCATGTCCACATAGTGCCGGCCAATCAACACACCTTCAATCAGGCGGATGCCTTCTTGCACTTCCAATTTAGCACTCCGCACATCCCCATGAATGACACTGGCCATAAAGCCGGTATGTCCCTCCATCTTTGCAATATGATTGATTTTTATTTGCATATTTTTGATAAGTAGTGATTATTCCTCCTAATTAGTTAACTAAATTTATTTCGTTTCTTTTTCCCTAGCCTCAATATCATCGCGCAAACCGAAAATCTCCGCGATATTTTCAAACTCATGGTCACTAATCATATTCTTAAGCGCCGCTCGCATCGCCTTGACATTTCCCGTGGGGCGCAAACCGCGACAACCTTGGCAGGTCATACGTGAAGTGGGACAAACCGCGCCACACCCTCCTTGGATCATCGGACCAAAACAAGGCTTCTTATCGAGCAGCAAACAGCGATTGCCAGCCGCGCGACATTCCACACACACCGGTTGATCGGGAATTGTGGGAATCTCACCGCGTAAAAGAAACGGGATATATTGCAAAAATTCTTCTCCCGTAATCGGACATCCCGGAAAAGTGAAATCCACTTTCACAAAATTATCAATCTCTCTGATTTCAGGGTTGTTAATGCCATGAATATATTTGTAGACGTGCTTGATGGTGTTCACTCCTTCGTGATAATTTTTAATTTCGGGCACTCCTCCCATGGCCGCACAATTTCCTAAGGCCACTAAAAGCTTGCTTCTTTTGCGCAGCGACTGCAATGTTTTCAAATTAGCTTCCGTCACCGGATTGCCTTCCACCAACACCAAATCCAATTCCCGGCCGTCATCTTCCTCATCCTCGATCAAACGAAAATCCACCAACTCCACCTGCGTGGCAAATTCGATAAACTTCTCTCCCAAGTCCAGGAGAGCAAATTGACAACCTTCACAAGACGTCAGACTGACAATGGCTACTCGGGGTTTTTTAATATTTTCTTCCATAATATTTTTTATTTTTTCTTCACTCTTTTTAATACTTATATTCTACCACATTTTTTATGTTTTGAATATCTATAAGCCAGACCTGCTGCGTAATAATTCACTACCGCAATTCCCATAGTTCTCGCCCTATGACACTATTCCAGTATCCCTGCGCCGGCAGATAAATCAATCGTACGTGCTGTCCAACCATGGCAGCTATTTTTGTATTATGTATAGGAGTGCCATCATCAGCAAGCAATATCAGGATGTCCGGTGCTTGCACCAATGAACCATTTTTTTGCAAAAAAGAAATGTTCTCATTCTTGACCTCCATCACGCCTCCTGCGAGCTTAATTTTTCCTACCAAAAAACCATCCTGACTCTTCAATTCTACTGCCTCTATAACCCCCTCGCTCATAATCTTCCCGTCAAACAAACTTACCAGGCCGGCGCTATTTTTAGCGTGCAATAATTCCCCTGCTCGCATCGTCTGCGACAAAGTGCCTGCCATCGCATATTTCTTATATTCTCCTGCTGACATGCCATAACCGATCAAGAAGCCGCTGTCTCCATTTTGCGCGAAGAAATTACGTGAAATATGCTCTATTTCCTGCGCGCTAAAATTGCCTTCCAGAAAAATACTCTTGTCATTCATGGCATACAAAACCACTGGGACTATTGGCAATCCGAAAACACTAAAAACATCTAGTTGTATTTCCGGAGCAGCTCTCCCACCTACAAGATCGGCGTCCACAATAGGCAGATCCACACACGCCCCCACTTGAAAAGCCAATCCCTCTGCACCGATTTCCCCTGGAACAATTCCGGCAATTTTTATGCCTGTCAATTTTTTATATTTTGCAAATCCCTCTCGCACCTTGTCCACGAAATTCTCCGGAATTTTTGACGGGTCGCCCACGCCATACGCCGAAACCAATATCGCCTCATCCGGGAATGCTTCCAATGGATGCGCATTGATTTCATCCGTACTGTCCAGTAAATCTTGAAATATTTTTTGGTGCAAATCACCCGGCAAGCCACCCCCGGTGCCAAAAAAGACACTCCCCTGGATATATGTATCCACATTGTACTTTGTAATTTTCATAAAACAAATATTAGACCTGTTACGCAACTCATTACACAATAGGCCTATTGTTAATTTTTAAAACTCCTGCATTCATTTAATATACCATACCTCATCTGTAATAATAACAGATGAGGTATGGTTAGACATGTCGCCATGAAGACCACTCCCTAGAGAGAAACCGTTGCCATGTCACCCCGCATAACATTCTTCTTTGAAAAAGTTACGTAGGGATGCGGGATATCCAGCACGCAGAATTTCACTGGCACGGTGTATCCCTGACATTGCTCTGTCAATAAAGCAATCTTCATTTCGACCAGGTCCTCAATAGCATAAATTGCCTCCTTGTTTGTGCCAAAAACTTCTGGCTGTTGGTAGGGCATAGCATAGGATTGCTCCGTATCCGCCGCGCCACACTGCATCGGCCGGATCAATTCAAAGCGCTCGAATTTGACCCGCTGCATTTCTGCCCGAAAACAGTCCGTCACTTTCCCGGCAAAACCCGCCAGAATCTCCTGGGCATCGGGAATCACACCCCCAATCAACGTTTCCAGTTCCTGGATATACACGTAATATTCATCAATTGGAATATGGAAAAGCAACTTTTCCGGTTGCAATTTTTCCACCGTATTGGCAACAAAATGCAACAGCTTGGTGTGATAATCCGTCAGCGTCAACGGAAAAATCACCCGCGAGACTTCAAAACCCCGCTCCCGGATACGATCTTGTACCCGCGAGCGATCCAACGGCAAAGCGATTGACCGCACACCGCCCGTAGAGAACTCCACGCTCCAACGAGCGTCAAACAAACACACTCCTGAAATCGCTACACGTCTTTCCGAAGAAAACGCGCCATATTCTCCGCGAGCATATACCCCCGGCTTGTCCCGGGTAATTGGTATTGACAAATCTCCCAATGTCGCCATGCCTGCACCCACTTGCCATGCGCCATATTTACCCATTTTCCACCTCCTTGTGCCTCAGACACACTTAAATTTTTGACAAACAATTTATCTATTGAAATAGACCTTTTAAAAGAACTGCCTTCCAAGAAAAACCTTTTTTGCATACAAAAAAACCCTTCCAGGAAGGGGTTGGATATTTATGTGTGATTGTTTTTATACATAACAAAACATAACCAAGCTCTTCCTACAAGAGTTGAATATGCCGCCAGTTATTTTGTTGTGTATAAGAATAATTCATAGTTTTTTTCTTCTTAATCTTATTTATAACACAGTGACGTGATTTGTCAAATTCATTATTTCTATTATACACTACATACATATATAATCTTTTTACCCGAATCATGCAAATTTTTAAATACCCTCATTCCACCATTCAACAAATCCTCTCTCTAGGAGCCGAATCGGCTGGCAATTTTTCCTTTTTCAAAAATGGTCAACTTTTTTTCTCCCCTGATTTTGGCGATCTCCAAGAAGACGCTAATTTCAAGGCCTTTCAAAAGACTGTCCTAGCGTTTCTCAAAAAAACATCCGTTACGCCGGATGTCATCATCACTGACCTGCACCCGGATATGAACACCACTTTATGGGGAAAGGAATTAGCAAAAAAATTTAAAGCTGAGCATGTCCAGGTTCAACACCACGTGGCCCATATCTTCTCCCAATTGGGAGAGCTCACGCAAGATACAAGATACAAGACACAAGATACAAACAAATCTCAAAACTCAAAACTCAAAACTCAAAACTTTTTCGGAATTGCTCTCGATGGAACGGGGTATGGATTAGATGAGAAAATTTGGGGAGGAGAGATATTTAAAATTACAAATTTAAAATTTAAAATTTCCAATGAGCGCGTTGGGCATTTGGAAAATCAAATATTGCTGGGAGGAGAGTTGGCTATTCAGGAGCCGGCGAGAATGCTAATCGCGATACTTGATAAAATCACAAGCTACAAAAAACAAGGGACAAACAAATCTCAAATCTCAAATCTCAAATCTCAAAAAAACTTTATCTACAATTTCGCGAAAAAATATTATTCCGCGCAGGAATTTGAAGTTCTGTATAATCAACTTCAACAAAATTTTAATTGTCTGGAAACTTCCAGCACGGGTCGCATCCTAGATGCCGTCTCGCTGCTACTGGGTTTTTGCGACAATAAGAGAACCTACAAACACGAAGCGATAGACCTCTTAGAAAGCAACTCCGGTAAGCCCTATATGGATATAAAACCAAAGATTGAAGTTATGGAAAGCCCTTCAATTTCCAATTTACAATTTACAATTTACAATGAATTTTCAATGACTAAATTTTCAAAAAAACATTACATACTGAATACAACTTATTTGTTTGAATATCTAATTAAAAATATAAACAAAGACAAAAGGAGGCTGGCTGCGACTGCCCAGCGCTACATCGCTGAAGGCTTGAGCGAGATTATTGAACTGCAATCCAAAAGTTGCTCACCACAAATCTTTATCGCCGGCGGAATCGCCAACAACAAAATAATTTCTGAATATTTTGAAAATAAAAAAACCGGCTCCTCCTCAAGGATACCGGTTGTGCAAATTCCGCGTGGCGACGCTGGACTTTCATTTGGGCAGATTATATATTTTCTAACAAATTCGCGGGATTAGCTTTCCTCGCGGTACTTCGATTTTTTTGCTGCTGCCTAGCGATGTTTGCAGGTGCACGCCTCGTCCACGCTCCACGTGGCCGATAATTTTAGCCTCGGGATTGAATTTTTGCAGCATTTTAATCACTTTTTTGGCCTGTTTTTCCGGCACCGTGGCCACAAAGCGCCCTTCAGAAGGAAAGGAAAATTTATCAATGCCCAAGAGTCCGGAAAGTGCCACCGTTTCCTTGGCAAACGGCAACAGCTCTTCCTCCAGAACAATTTTTACTTTAGATTTTTCCGCGATTTCATTAAGCACCGCCGCCATACCTCCGCGGGTCGGGTCTTTGCACGAGGTAAGATACGGGGAAACATTCTGAATTTCTTTAATCAAGGGCTGACAATCGCTCTGGATTTTTGTTTTATAATTAAAGCGGCTCGCCAAAAGCGCCACCGCGTGTTCGCCGAGATTGCCCGAGGCAATCACGGCGTCGCCCACCTTGGCTCCACCATTATTGATTATTATTTTAGCCAAACCGACACCCGATGTAGTAATTTCAATTTTGTCGAGCTTGCCTTTTTCCGTCACCTTAGTGTCGCCCGTCACAATCGGCACGCCGGTTTCCTGGGAAATTTTTCCAATAGACTGCATAATTTTTTCCAAATCATCTACGGGAAAGCCTTCTTCAATTACCACACTCAAACCAATGCCAATCGGCTGCGCGCCCATCACGCATAAATCATTGATGGTGCCACACATAGCAATCTTGCCAATGTCGCCGCCGGCAAAAAAAATCGGATCCACAATAAAAGCATCCGTGGTGAACACCAATTTATCCGACGCTGTGGAGACGCCCTGGCGGGGCGTCTCCACATTATTTATACCAAGATCAAAAACAGCTCCATCATCGGCGCTATTTTTCCATTTGGACTTCACCGTGAAATTTTTCCGGATCTGCGCAATCAGTTGCGATGATTTTTCTCCCCCGCCACCCATCTCCAATTCAATGATGCTATCTTTTTTCATTTTTTTTTCTAATAATAAAATACCAAGCAATGAAAATTCCCCCCGCGTCAAACAACACGTCGCGGAGCGTGCCTTCCCGCCCTGCGACAAACAATTGATGACATTCATCCAAAACCGCCGCGCTCAAGACTATCAAAAAAACCGCCAGCAACAAGTTGCCTTTGGCTCGCGGCAACAAAGCCTTCCATACCAGCACCGTCAAAATAAGATATTCCACAATGTGCGCTATTTTGCGTAAAACGAAATCTACGTTATAGGAAAAAGGTGAGCGCAAATTCGGCTCGGCAGAAAATAAAAAAATAACACTCAACCACAAAATAGCACCTAATACAAAAACCAGGCTGCGCCGGCTATTTTTTCTGTTATCTTTTTTCATATTCTTTTGCATGTTTTTTCAGACAATTCCTCTTCTGTCAAAGCTGACTGTCCATCCGCCGTACTAGCGTCTTCCGGAATAGTCTCCTCATTCGGCATAATATTTTTTTCGGCCACAGCGGCTTCCTCTCCAGCGGCCCACGCTTTACACCGCCTTAGTCGCCGATGGTGCTTTATATATTCCTCCGGTGACTCCTTCAAGCTATTTTGAATTATGTCAGCAGTTTTTCCCCTAAAGATCTTTGGATTAAGCAATTCCTCCTGCTTCAAAACCGCGTCCTCAAAGCGCTTGGCCTTTTGCGTAATAAATCCACCATTCACTTTTACAAAATTCTCCTGCTCTTCTTCCGGCAAATCCTCCACTTTTTTATATTTCTCATCACGCGGATCAAATGTCGGCGGTTGTTCCCTTCCCATAGGATTGTAATTTAAAATTATAAATCATGTCGCTCTTTCAGTATCGCCATTTTAGCTTCAACTGCCTTTTCCACATCTACTTCTAGCATACTGGCAAGTGTGAAAAACTGCAAGATGACGTCGGCAAATTCACCGTTCAAATTTTCCCGATCCATTTCTTTGTTGCGCAACTTCGGCTTATTTATCTCTTTCGCCAGTTCACCAACTTCTTCCATAAATTGTGTGAAGCTAAAATGCGGGTCACGAGCAATGCCATATTTTGCGTCAATCTCCCCCACCACCTTGGCACACATTTCTTGAAACTCATTTATTGTTGTCATATTTTTCTTAATTTATTTTTTAAGGGATTTTAAATAAATTACACCTAACGTTTAAGAATATCTGAAGTCCTGCACTTTGGTTTTTATGCATAAAACCTTAATATTCCTATTTATTTATTAATCCTATTATACCCTAAATTACGACAAAATGGAAAAGTGCGGGATTTGCCTGCCTGCCGGTAGGCAGGGGAGAAAAAAATTTGCCCTCCTTGTATTTTTAACTGCGGCAAATTTTTTGAACCAGATATTCTTTGTTAGACGATGTAAATTTATTTTCTTTTTTAAATTCGCTTTTTATTCTAAATAGATTAAATAAGTTTTTTTGTTTTGGATTTTGGGCAGAGGGGTCAGGGATGCCTGTCCGCCTCTGGCGGGAATGCCTAAAATTCAAAACTCCTTATTTTTCTCCAGTCGGTAAAGATTTTACAAGTTTGTCAAAATCAGATTCTATTGCCTGCGTCTTATTATATTCGTCATATTCTTGAAACGCTTTTTGTTCTGCTTGGGCATGAGAAATCGTGCCCTTTCCTTCAAGCACTTCGTACTTGTTAAACTCCAAAAAGTTATTTACAGATTCCGCCAACTTTTCCATCGTGAGAGCGGTGTGATTCTCAATCAATCTTTCAATGTAATCAAAATAGCCGACAATGCCTCTTTCCAGTTTTTTTATTTTATCCTCGTTAAGATAATTTTTAGCGATAACTGTGTCGGATTTGATAATTCTGCCATTTGGTGAATTTTTCCAAGTCTTAAGTCCCATAAATGGTTTTTGCTTGTCAGCCGTCTCATAAATAATCTCAGCTGCAGTTTTGCCAGTAATAGCAAAATGGAATTTATTTTGAATCATTGCATAAAAATTTTTAGCAATTTCTGATGTTGGACTGTAATCCATACTACATTCAGCAAAAATATCCGTAATTTGCTGATAAATTTTTCGCTCACTAGCACGAATTGAACGGACTCTTTCCAAAAGTTCGAGAAAATAATCTTTGTCAAAATATCTTCCATTCTTCAATCTCTCATCATCTATGGTGAAACCTTTTATGATGTACTCTTTAAGCCTTTCTGTTGCCCAGATGCGAAATTGAGTAGCTTGAGCTGAATTTACCCGATATCCAACGGAAATTATGGCGTCAAGATTATAAAATTTGGTTTGATACTTTTTGCCATCGCTGGCAGTATATTCCAAAATGGAATGAACTGAATTTTCCAGCAATTCACCGCTTTCAAAAATATTCTTCAAGTGTTTGGCAATAGCTGGTTGTTGCACGCCAAATAATTTGGCCATTTTGTCTTGGGTAAGCCAAATATTTTCGTCATGAAAGTAAATTTCTACTTTTACCTTGCCACTTGGGGCTGTGTAAAGCAGAAATTCGGTCAATTCGTCTTTTATGCTAATTTTATGATTGTTTTTGGACATGAATTTTGTATTTTATTAAAATAGGCAGTGAAACTTATCTTTATTTTATCATGTTTGAGGTCATTGGTGAATACCAAAAAACTCCTCATAACTTCCTTGTTGAACAATTTTTCCACCTTCCACTTTATAGATAACATCTACTTTTTCCAGGGTATTCGTTCGATGTGCGACTATGATAATAGTTTTTTGCTGAAGATTGTCCAAAAGTGCTTTTTGAATTTTCTTTTCTGTTTGCACATCAAGTGATGAAGTAGCTTCGTCAAAAATCATAATTTCAGGATCTTTATAAATCGCTCGAGCAATGCCGACGCGTTGGCGTTCGCCGCCAGAAAGATGGTATCCCTTTTCCCCGATTAAAGTTTCAAAGCCATTAGGTAAGCTTTTCACCACCTCATCCAATTGAGCAATGTTGATCGCGTGCAATAAACGCCCTTCATCAATTTTTTCACTTAACGCAATATTTTCTTTGAGTGAAATATTGAACATTTCCGACTCTTGTAAGACAATTGCTATGTGCTTGAATATTTCATCATGCTTGATGTCATAAAAATTAGTTGTGCCGATTTTGTATTCTCCTTTATCAAGCGGGTATAGGCCAAGCAATAATTTTACAAGCGTTGATTTGCCACTGCCAGTTGTGCCAATGATGCCAACTTTTTGGTTTTTTTGAATCACCAGATTGACACCGTTAATATTAGTTTTAGTGTTTTTTTCATTTTTATAAGCATAACTCGCATTGCTTAATTTTATCTCCTGCCAATCGACTGGGAATTCTTTTTCGCCAGTTAAAATATTGTTATCAGCCCAAAAAATAGTCATCATGCGGGCGATAGATGTTCTTTTGTCAATTAAATAGCCATACATACCAAGCACTTTGCCAGATGCGTCGGTTATTTTCTCTAAATAAGCCAACAAAATTGCAATTGATCCGATCGAAACCACGCCAGCGATTACATCCCTACCAATAACAAACAAAAATATTCCCGTATAAATACCGTTATAAATGTTAAATAACTTCCACTGATTTACACGGACACGCAAAATCTCTTGATCAAAAAAATTACGTGCCTCTTCGTTTTTGCTGACTGATCTTTTGAAATTTTTTTCTGCACCACTAGCCTTAATCGTGGTAATATTGCTCAAACCTTCAATATAAGTACCACTTGATTTTTCCATAGCTAAACTCTTTTCATAATGAAGCATTACGAATTTCTTTCTGAAAAATCTAAGGATGTAGACAAAGCCAATTAAATAAGCGATCAGAATAATATTATAGATAAAATTCAAATACAAAAATACGCCAAAAACACCGACTAGCGTCGCTATTGAGGGAAGTATTCTGTCATTCAAGGCTTCGGAAAACAAATTAAAAGCCGTCACGCCATTTTGAATCTTTTGATTTTTGGCGCCTGTATTTTCTTCACCATGCTCGGACAGTGATTGTTCCAATAACTTCTCAAAGCCCTGGACGCGAATCTTATAAACTAACTCGTTGCTAAGACGTAGAAATTTCTGGATTGCGGAGAGATTGAAATAATGCACGGCGCCAATGAAAATTCCCAGAAAAATCACATAAAAATAAAAAGTATTCAACGATTCACCTGATTTGTATGTGCTGAAAAAATCAATCACTTTTCCAATTATCAAAGGCGGCACAATTACGTATAAATTAAATACAGCCACGACAAACAAAGAAAAAAGATATTCATTTTTCTTTTCCCCAAATAAATATAAAATCGCTCGCGCCAAATCACCCCAGCTGAATTTTAATGAATCAATCTCGTTATTTTTTTGCATAATATAAACAAATTATATTAATAAATCCGTTTTCGCAGCCTCAGCGGAGAAAACACCTTTTTACCCCTATATAAATAGATAAAAAAACTTATTTTTTCTTATTATAAAAAGCGAATTTAAAAAATAAAATAAATTTATTTCGTCTAACGTATCGGCACATGCGAAGTTGCGCCGTGGATTGATTGATTATTTTGTTAATTTCGCTTATCTTGATTATATCACTAAACTTGCCATTCCGTCAGCGCAATTTGGGAGAGGAAATTTTGCACTCCTTGAAATATAATAGCGCAAAATTTTTGAACCGCATATGCCGTGTTAAGTGATGTAAATTTTTATCTTCATTTTTATTAGCACAAACTTTATCCATGCTAATAGAAAATTTGATTTTTTTTAAAAGTTTTTGTTTTGCAGAATGGCAAAACAATTATTTGGGGCTATTTTATTTTTATCGTACTCAATAAATATTCTGTCGGAAAATCATACGCAGCATATCCAGCTTTTGCAACACTTAATTCAACGTAATATTTATCCTTTTGAAAATAGAATTTTATTTGCTCTTGGTCACTTAAATTATCTTTTGGGGCGATGTCGAGTCTCGTGCCACTAACGCCATTTAATTCGATAATAGTTCTCTCAAATGGTCTATCATTTTCATCATCACTAATTCTCTGCTCTATTGTAATAGCATTATTTTCAATCTTAGAAATTGATATCGGTGAATAGTCACTTGATTGTATAGATAAGTTACCATCCTTCCAACTTGACTCATCAACTTTCCAGTTTTGTGGGTAAGAAAAACTAATAGTTTTATCCGGACTTACATATTTTTTCCATGACTTAAAATATATTTCATATAGCTTTGAATCAATTTGCATATTTCGTAAATCAGGCTTAATCCATACCCCGTGTCGAGGAAATATTTCATTTCCACTTGAATCTAAGCTATCATAAAAATAACATTGCAGACCCTTAGAATTTAAAATATTTCCATTATTCACATCGCATGGACTGCCAACCGTTATTTCAGCAACGGGAGCTTTTTGAGGAGAATCAGTAATTGTGACCTGCTTTAGTTTCGCATTCTCTTGTAATAATGACTGCTGTGTTTTTTTTAAGGTTGATATTTCTTTTTTGAAAGATATGACCCCAGCAATGATTAGCACCAGAAGTAATGCAAAAGAACTTAATAACAGTGTTGTGCTTTTGTTAATTTTTTCCATATTTTTATATTTAAAAATAAAATAGCCCCAAATAATCCCGCCTGTGGCGGAAAAACTTTTAAAAAAATCAAATTTTCGTCTTGGTTCAACGCAACCTGGCTCGAAATTTCCACAAAGATAAAGATTTATTTCACTTAACGTTTAAGAATATCTGAAGTCCTGCACTTTGGTTTTTATGCACAAAACCTTGATATTCCTATTTACTTTGTTAATCTCATTATACTCTAAATTACAGCAAAACGGAAAAGTGCTGGATTTGGGAGAGAAAAATTTGCCCTCCTTTTAGTTTTTAACTGCGGCAAATTTTTTGAACCAGATATTCTTTGTTAAACGATGTTTTGTTCAAAAATATATTCCTTATTAAAAGAGCCTTTTTGAAATTTTTTGGCCGTGGGCTTGACGGGTTACTGGTTTTCTGCTATGCTACTTTGAACGCTAATTTTGGTGTTAAACAGTACATTAAACCATGAAACTCGAAAAGGAGGATGTCATAATGAAAGAAATTTGGCATAAAAATAACACGTTTTTTGCCTGGATCGGCGTAATTATGGGGACCATTGGAATGTTAAGTGCAATCACAAGCGTGGTATTTGACATTCCAAAAATCAATGGAAGCAGGTATGAATTTTTTCTGGTCTGCCTTATTGCACAAATGGTTTCACTAATTTACACAAAAAAAGGTGAGAACGGACCCGTTTGTTACTTATAAGCGCATTACACGCCAACAACTAAGCCCCTCGTGGAAAATTCAATTCCACCTGGGGCTTTCTTTTTTCTAAAAAAATTTCAAAAAGGCTCAATAAAAAATGAAAAAATATTTTTGAACAAAATTTCGTTTAACGTTTAAGAATATCTGAAGTCCTGCACTTTGGCTTTTAGGCACAAAACCTTAATATTCTTATTTATTTATTCATCTCATTATACTCTAAATTACAACAAAACGGAAAAGTGCGGGATTTGGGAGAGAAAAATTTGCCCTCCTTTTAGTTTTAGTTGTGGCAAATTTTTTGAACCAGATATTCTTTGTTATCGGATGTAATTTATCACCACCTTTAAAATACTGGCAACAAATGAAGAGCGGCCAACAACAATAATATCGTCAAAATAATAGCCGAATACTTTCGCGTTTTATCACTCGACCATATCAGATATGCTAAAAAGCTATTTAGTAAAATCGCAACCAAAATCGCCAAGATAAAATCAGCCCCCACGAGACCAATGAAATTATATACGGTCGATAAATAGGCAGCTGTAAGAATATATGCTGATAAGGCTATTTTTTTGTATTTTTCATTCATAGGTGATAAATTATTTCCGATAACTAGTTTTATTCGTACCTGCTAAGTTATTGGCTTGAGCAATGGTTTATGCTATGATTTTGATGTAATCATAACTATCATATGAACACATACTATCATATGGATGGAAAAACAACAACTCAAGAACGAGACCCTCTGTATAATTTAGAACAAGAGTTGAGAATCAGGGGTTTTAGCCCAAAAACTATAAAGTCTTATGTACTTTATAATAAGCTTTTTTTGCAATTTACTGATAAAAGCCCCAAACTAGTAACCAATGATGACATTCGCCAATACCTAATCTCTTTGAAAGACAAGGACTGTGCCAATTCCACCCTGAATGTTGCACTTAATGCCCTTAAATTCTATTACCGTCAAATATTGAAACGCAAATTTTTCTTTGATATAAAAGGTGCCAAAAAAACCAACTATCTGCCGACAATCCTTAGTAAAGAAGAGATTGAACGAATGCTCGAGAAAACAACTAACCCCAAACATAATTTTTTGATATCACTAATGTATTCGGCAGGTCTGCGCGTTAGTGAGACAATCAAAATCCGAATGTGCGATTTTGATTTGGATAGAAAAATGATTATGGTTCGCCAAGGTAAGGGAGGAAAAGATCGTTGCACACTGTTATCTGAAAAACTCATTCCAACATTACAAAAACAATTAACCCTGAAGAAGCCAAATGACTATTTATTTACTGGAGCTGGTGGACAAGGACATCTGACTGCTGAAAGTGCTGAAAAAATAGTTAAAAAAGCAGTTGAGCTGGCCGGCATTGCTAAAAAAGTTTCTTGCCACAGCTTGCGCCATTCTTTCGCCACTCACCTTTTAGAAGCCGGCACGAGCATTCGCTATATCCAAGAGTTGCTGGGTCATGCACGCCTTGAAACGACACAGATCTACACCAGGGTGGCCAATACTAATTTGCAGACTATCAAAAGCCCACTGGATTAAAAAAATATTATGACAAAGACCACCATCGCGGACCTGCAGAAAAAATATGCCGGGAAAATTGACCGCTTGGACTTGGATGTGCTGATTGCGGCAGAAATTGGAAAGTCGCGCGAGTTCGTCCTGACCTACCCGGAATATGTCCTTCCATCATTAAAAATTAAAAATTTAGACTTAAAAATTACGCGAAGAATGAGCGATGAGCCCTTGGCCTATATTCTGGGCTACAGGGAGTTTTTTGGCCTGTCATTCGCTGTGACCCCAGATACGCTCATCCCCCGTCCTGAGACCGAATTGATGGTCGAGATGGCCTTGCAGGAAATATCCAGCAAACATCAAACATCAAACATCAAACATCAAATGATTGTAGACGTGGGAACTGGGTCGGGCAATATTATTATTTCTATCTTAAAAAATTTAATCATTGATTCGAAATTCAATCCGCCAGCTGGCGGACAAAATTCAAAATTCTTCGCCGTGGATATTTCTAATGCAGCGCTAACGGTTGCACAGCAAAACGCCCAGACCCACGGCGTGGCCAAAAAAATAAAATTCTTACAAGGAAATCTTCTTGAAACACTAATTGAAAATTGTAAATTGAACATTGAAAATTCCAAGATGATAATCTTGGCCAACCTCCCCTATCTCTCCGACGAAATCTATGCCGCCACCCACCCCACCGTGCAAAAATATGAACCGCGATCCGCTCTCTACAGCGCCGCTGCCGGACTGGCACACTATGAGGAGCTGCTGCAGCAAATGGAAACTCTAAAAAATACTCATGCCTTGGTACATGTAACATGTTACATGGAGATCAGTCCGGAGCAAAAAAGACAACTGCCGGTGCTAATCCGAAAGCGTCTTCCGCAAGCGCACATCGCATTTCATAAAGACCTGGCACAAAAATGGCGCCTCTGTCAAATCACGGTTTAAATTTAGCCAACTAAAAAACCCGCGTGATAGCGGGTTTTTTAGTGTATGACTTCTGCCTCAATCAATCATAGTTATTTGCTGTTAAGCATAATATCTGCGTAGATTGGATAGAAGTTGATAGTTTATCTAAAAAAAGATTATTTCTTCTTTTTTGCTACAACTTTTTTCTTTGGAGCTGCTTTTTTTACAGCTTTTTTCACAACCTTCTTAGCAACTTTCTTAGCTGCTACTTTTTTCACAACTTTTTTAGCTGCTACTTTTTTTACAACCTTTTTCACAACTTTTTTAGCTGCTACTTTTTTTACAACCTTTTTCGCAACTTTTTTAGCTGCTGCTTTTTTTACTGCCATATTTTATTTCACCTTCCTTTCTATTTTATTTTTATCTTTATAATACATTGTTCGACCTTTTTTATTTCAACAAATTTATTTTTTATTTAAAAAATATTTTTGTCTATCTAAATTATAGAACAAATAGTTTTTTTTGCAATAGAAGAAGTTATCCACAGCCTCCAAATTTTTTCACAAAAAATATTTTTTTTATTCTTCGATATTTACTGCGTTAAAATAAACATTTTATTTTTTCTTTCAATCTGTGAAAAATAATTTTGCCGGACTATTTTTTTTCCCTAAAAATAAATTCTTTTTTTCTGACATAAAAAAATATTTTTTACCCCCTCCTTTTTATTTTCTCACATCCCTTTTTTAGAAAAAATTTTCCTCTATCCATATTTTTCTTTCTCACATTCGACGTCCCGCATAACTTTGTAATTTTTAAAATTTTAATTATTTAGACATTTGGTCCTGAGTCCTCGGGATTGAGATTTAGTTTTTATCATACCCGATTTAGGATTGAAAATTAAAAATTTAAACATTATTTTAAAAATTGGAAATTAAAAATTATCCGCCTCGGGTCGGCGAGTGGTCGCCTCCACGAGTCGAGACGGGAAAATTCGCCCGCTATTACACCTAAAATACAGCCTTTTGTCTAGTTGACGTCGCTGGCAGCTTTGCTAGAATTTAGAAACAGACACATTTTTGGTCGAATTGTCTTGAATTCAGGTGTCTTCCCTCAAGGAAACCCCTTTATTTGGGCAAATAGCTTCAACGCAAGCCCCTTAACAAATTAAAAATAGAAAGGTAGGTGAAACAAATGCAAGATAATATCAATATTGACGAAGAAATCAATCAAGCCACAGCCAAGCAATGGTTGCAAGATAACCTCCGGGTTATCATCAGCATTTTGATTGTAGTAGCTATCGCCGGTGGCATCTATTCCTACTCCAAGAGAAGCGAACAGTCTATGCTGACTAAGGAAACTGCCGTGGAAGAAAGCACTTCCCCGGAAAATCTAGCTGTTACGACCGATCAAGTAGCGGAAACTGCGACTGCCAAGAAGGGCGATGTAAAAGAAACTCCTAAGGCGACTAGCCAAGAGACTGAAAAATCTTTTGTGGAAACCGCTGGACGAGGAGACGGAAAAACTGTATTGGCGCGTCGAGCGCTGGCCAATTATCTGGAAAAAAACCAAGATGCGACGCTCAGTGCTGAACACAAGATCTACATCGAAGACTATCTGCGAAAGAAAGTTTCTCATTCTGGCTCTGTCCACGTGGGAACTTCAGTAGAATTTTCTAAAGATTTGATTCAAGAGGCCATCGGAAGAGCGAAAATTCTCAACGAAAAGCAACTCCAGAATCTACACAAATATGCCGTTAGAGTGCCCTCTCTCTCATAGTTTTTTCTAGAAGATAGAGCTATGATGAGACATAACCTTGTTCCTTAGTGGCTTCAGGCCACTGCATAATTAAGTATATTACTACTTTCTAATAGCAAAACCCCGCAACTATATGTTGTGGGGTTTTGCATTTACAGAAAGATATTTACTTTTTTTGAGCCAATTTTTTATTGATAAAAAAAAGAGCACTGGTCATGACAATCATAGCCGCTAACAAGGTAATGGTTTTCCCAATCACGCGCGTATTTAAAGCCACGATAGCAATGACTAACGTGACAGCATAATAATACAAAGCAATTTTTCTTTGCGACCAGCCCAATTCCATCAATTTATAGTGCAGATGATTCTTATCCGCTTTGAAAATAGATTTTTTCTTTTTTAGACGCTCCCCAATCACCCAGACAAAATCAATAATAGGCAAAGCCAGCACCAGAATGGCCGTGGCAATTTTGGTTCCGGCAAAAATAGCCAAAATGGCCAAGGAAAATCCCATAAACATCGATCCGGATGTGCCGGCGATGATGATGGAAGGATAAAAATTAAACACCAAGAATCCCAGAATAGATCCGGCCACAGCCAATGCTATAATAGCCACGGGCGGCTGGTTGACGTCGGGCGTGAGACTGAGGACAACCATGGTCATAGCGCAAATAAAAGACACCCCTCCGGAAAGACCGTCAATGCCATCCAGCCAATTCATGGAATTGATAATGGTCACAATCCAAGCGATTACTAAAAGCACTGAAATTATGATTCCCCAACTGCTATCGAACCCTATGACGCCTCCCAGCGGATTGGTGATGGCATAAATCCGCAAACCAAAAATATACACCAGCATGGCAATGGCTACTTGATAGAAAAGTTGGGTTTTCCAAAAAACTTCCCGCACGTCGTCCCAAATTCCCACCACCAAAACAAATAGCGAGGCTAACATCACGCCCGACAAAGCCGGTGTGATCACCAAAGCATTATTCAGCAGTAGCGCTAAATTAAAAGCGATTATCATCGCTATGCCGCCCACCCGAAAAACATCTACTCTATTAATGTGTCGCGCCGAAACCCGCCCTCGCCACTTAATCTTGCCGGTAAAAGATTTCAGCAAAAAGATAAAAGCAACGGTCAGCAGAAAAGCCAAGAGAAAAGAAATGAGGTATTTTGCCATCGTTTTTTTTGCGTCTGCCGAAAGTTTTTGTTCCTAAGAGTTAGGAAGTGACAACCTCCGCCAAGTTTTTAATAGTTAATTAAAATCACACTGGTTGCGGCCACTATCAAACTCAATTGGACCATAAGCATAGCGATGAGCAGAATATAGCTGGCGATGCGCTCTTTTTGCTGATAAAAATATAACGACAACATAAAATTAATCCCCCATAGAATCAACCCAATGAATGGCAAAACATACACCTGGCGATAGTCCCCAATTGAATCCACCCCGAAATACACATTATAATGCAAGATAATTGAGAAATCCACCGGTTGCACCCAGATGCGTAAAATCAGCCAATTGATAATATTGGTAATGCCACTCAAAATTAAAAGCCAAATCACGATATGGCTTTGGAAATATTCCTGCCTGAAAAAAGACTGCCACACTAAGCGTAACTTCTCTATCTTCCTTCCTCCCATTTTCCGCAACACCTTTTTATCCATAACATTAATCCACGATCGGTTTATCCAGCATTACCGGCTCGATTGTTTTTTCCGCTTTAGTTATTCGAGAAACGTCCTTATCTATTTTACCCAGTTCCTTATAGGCCACATTAAAATGATTGACCGTCGTCCCCAGACTGCCTTGCACCTTGCGCATATACTCCTCAAAAGCCAGAATATGCTTGCCTAATTTTTCCACATTCACCCGAATCTCCTTGGCACTTTCCTCAATTTGAAAAGCGCGCAAACCTTGCAACACTGTTTGCAGATAGGCCAAAAAAGAAGTCGGGGAAACAATAATCACTTTTTTGTCCTGAAAGGCATATTCAATCAAATCACGCGTATTCACTTTCACCGCCCCCACCTTATTGATGAGCAAATCATAATAGATGGCTTCGGAGGGAATGAACATGAAGGCAAAATCCATTGTCCCCTCTTCCGGCTTGATATATTTCGAAGTTTCATCGATTCTATTTTTGAGATCTTGCTTGAACACCTTTTCCAGATCCTCCTTCTCTTTGGTGCTGGTGGCATTCAAAATGCGCTCGTAATTCTCCAAGGAAAATTTGGAATCGATAGGCACCAGTTTATCTTTAACAAAAACCACGGCGTCCACAATCACGTTGTTCGCAAAAGCATATTGCATCTGATAGGAATTGGGCGGCAGGACATTTTTCAGAGTTTCTTCCAAAAAATATTCTCCCAAGATACCACGTTGCTTGGGATTCTTCAAAATATCTTGCAAACTTTGCAACTGGGCCGAAAAATTCACCACCTGCCGATTAGTTTCATCTAATTTAGTCAGTTTTTCCGTAACATCGCTGATGAGCTTGTGAGATTGCCCGCTGATGCCCTGCACGGTTTGAATGGTCTGATTGATTTGCGCCTGCGTGGTACGATGCGTCTCGGAAAGTTTGCGATCCATCATATTGCGCAAATCATTGTTTTGCTCGGACAACATCTTGAGACGCTCCGCGATAGCCCCAATATCACTATTTTTATTTCTCTGACTACTCTGCAGAAAAAAACTCAGCCACAGTAAAAACCCGGCAATGATCAAGGTAAGAATTATTATTAAGAAATAGGTCATTTTTTAATTTATGTCTTACGCATTTGAATTCAGCGACTATATTTGAAAATACGGTTACTGAGTGATAAAAGGCGTAGCTCTTATAATTATCTCCGTTTAGCAATAAAATGTTTCAGTCCGGGAATCTTGTTAATCAGCTCTTCATGCGGACCTTCCAGAAATTCCAAAATAAATTTATCCAGCATATTCAAACGATATTTAAACTCTTCTCCGTTCATCAATACAAAATCAATTTCCTTGCCAATCTCCGCTTCCAAATTGGACATCAAGCTCTTCAACTTAGTACGTTTGATATCATCCCCTACAATAATCATATCCGCTTTGCTTTTGGGATAATTAATAAACACTCCACTAATAGCTGCCAGCTTGATATTGCCGATTTTCTCCACGGTAGCGATGCTTTTGCATTGAGGATAGACGTTGGATTTGGAAATCAGATTTTTCAACTCCGGATAAAAACTAAACTCCTGATTCAAAACATAGGAAATTTTGCCTTTCTTAGTACGACTTAAAATAAACTTTATCTTTTTTAAGCTCTCCATTTCCTTTTTAACATTCCCTCGAAACATATTTCTCCGCACTACCTCAGCGTAAGCATAGTCTTGACCGGGATTCTGCAAAAAAAATCTCAACAGACGCGCTTTTTCTTTGGAACCAAAAAGGATTTCTAAAACTTCTGACGACATAGAGTTAATCTTAAATATTTATAATGGTCTACGTTACAAGCTATCTATGTATATAGTATAGTGGTTGTCAGGCAAAAAGTAAACCCATAGAAATGCTACAATATAGAGGTATTTCCTATCCTTTCCCTCGCTCAGGCACAAAAAATATCCTCTCTGGGTAATTTATGCTATAATAAAGACGAATCTAAGTAACTGTCTAATATCTCATGTCGAGTTTAAATCCTGAAATTTCGAGCGAAAAACCTAGAAGGTGATGAATGGCTGTTTGTGACAACCTGACGAGGCTTACAGGTTTTGCAGCCGAAATTTCGGGATTTCAGCCGGCAAGCCATTTTATGGCGGTGAGATATTAGACAGTTACTAAAGAATCTATGACCAGAAAAAAACCCCACAATCGGATTGTCGAAGTCAAACCAGAATTTGAAAGTATTTTGGTATGTCATGACAAGAAATTATGCCCCTACATTCAGATTCTCATCCAGGAGCCGGAAAACATCGATAGTCATAACCTGGGAACGTTAGTAGGAGTTTTCGAGGTCACAAACTCTTCGGAAGATTCTTCCTATATCGTCAACTATTTGGTTTCCATCATTAAAAAGGAATATTTTTCTAAGCCCAAACGCGGACCCATCGAAAGCCTGGAAGCCTCATTGCACAAAGCCAATCTGGCTCTTTCCAATCTGGCTGAGCACGAAAATATTGATTGGCTGGGCAACCTCAATGCCCTGATTGCGGTGACAGAAAAAAATGGATTGCATTTTTCTCAAGCAGGCAATGCTTCGGCTTTTTTGTTGCGCTCTAAAATTTTCACCGATATCAGCGATGGCCTTTCTCCACTAGATAGAGAGCCTAACCCGCTGAAGACATTTGTCAATGTCTCCAGTGGCAGAATGGAGGAAGAGGATAAACTTATTATCACCACCTCCAGTATTTTTGACATTTTTTCCCTAGAAGAAATCAAAAAAAGTGCGCTCCGCTTTTCCAAGGAAGAGTTCGTGCAATTCCTGCGCACTGCCCTGGGTTCAGAGTTGGAAAAAGCCGCGGTGTTGGTGGTGGATTTTAGCGCTAAAGAAACCCCTCTCAAAAAAATTCCTCTCAAAAAAACCTCCACTCAGCCACTTAATGCTTTCAGTAATGATGCTTTCAAGCATCCCGTCAGCAAAAAAGATCATAATCTCGCAATAGCGGAGGGAGAATTACAAGAGGAAATTAAAAAATCTCAAGCTGAGTTTATTGATCAAAAAACCGGACATATCTATATCAAAGAAGATCATTATGAAACTGAGAATTATCCAAAAGAACCCACCACTCCCTACACAGAAAAAGTGACCCTCCTCTTGCAAAACACCAGTCAACTCCTCCTCAAAAAAGCCACTCTTTCCAAAGAAATGATTCTAACAGTAGCACGGAGCGGAAAACGTCAACTGCAAAAATACACTCCCAAGCAAAGTGCCGCCAATGCCCAGCCGGCATCTTCAAAAAAAGCTGCCCATGTCATAACATCCCTGCCCCCCAAAGAAAAAACTTCCCTTTTTCAACGAGTTTGGCCGAAAAAAAATACCGCTATCTTACTTTCCTGGGGAAAAAACCTAGTTCAAGTCCTCCAACCACTTTCTGCCAAACTAACCCCCAGCCTGCAAAAAATCAAACGCATTGTTTTGCGCATGGACTATCAACAACGACTCTATGGCCTCTTGGTTTTAGTCCTCATTTTTATAGTGCCTTTTTTTGTAGCGCAATTTCTCAATGAACGAGCGGCGCAAAAAAACACCGCCGCCGTTCCCGATATAGTGGAAACCATTGCCCTCCCCTTGGAAAAAGATAAGAATGTGACGCGTGTGGAAAATGCTACTAGCGTCTATACCACCAATGCGATTATCAACACTCTCAAGTTAAATGACCGGCTCTATATCATCACTGCTCAGGAAATTATTGATGTGGCTAAAAATACTAAATCTGCTTTGCCACCCAGTTTTTCCGCACCCGCCTACGCCCAAGGCATGGCCGACCTTAATCTAATCTTTCTCATCAATAAAAACAAGCAAGTATTATCCTTCAGCCCCACCTCAGGAAATTTTCAAGAGAATGCCATCACCATTCCGGCAACAGCTAATATAGTGGCTATGGGCACCTATCTCACCTATCTCTATTTGGCAGACTCCCAAGCCAACCAGATCTATCGCTATCCCCGAGCAGAAGGTGGCTTTGGCGAAAAAACCAATTGGCTCAAAGAAGATTTTGATTTAGCCAGCGTCATGGACTTTTCCATCAATGAAAATGTCTTTGTCGCTAAAAAAGATGCGCTGACCAAATTGTTCCGAGGCAAAAAAGAGCCCTTTGCATTGGAAACTACCACTACGCCTTTGGAGATGTTCCGCTTGTCCATCGAAAGTGAAAATGGCAATATGCTTATTCTTGATAAAGCCAACGCAAGAGCCGTCTATTTCGACAAAGATGGCCAAATCATCAAGCAATATTATTTTCCAGAATTGCAACAAGCGATCAGTATCCTCCTAGATGAAAAAAATAATCTCTTCTATTTCTCCACTGAAACTGAATTAAAGATTATTCCCCTTAGCTAATTCCAAATTAAAAACCGCCCTATCTTTTTTAGAGGCGGTTTTTACTACTTTATAATCTATTTTTGCAAAATATCAATGCCCGGCATCGCCGCTCCGGACAAATAGTCCAGCATCGCCCCGCCACCGGTGGAAACAAAGGAGATTTTATCCATGGCGATATTTTTCTCCAAAATTTCCAGCGTTTCTCCTCCGCCCACCAAAACAAAAGCCCCGCTGTCAATCACCGCTTCCAAAATCGCATTGGAACTGACGGCATATTTTTCCTCTTCAAATTTTCCGGTCGGCCCGTTCCAAGCAATGGTCTTGGCCGTAGCAATAATCTCTTTGAATTTTTCCACTGTCTTGGGTCCGATGTCTAGACGGTCATCCACAAAATCCACCGGCAAAATTACTTTCTCGGAAAATTCAATTTTCTGATCCAAGGCTTCGTTGGCAATTTTCCCGCCCACCAAAATATAATCATATTTTTCTTCAAAAAATTTAATCACCGGAAGTTTGGTTTCAATCTTAGCGCCACCGATAATGGCCACCGCCGGATGCACGGGATGATCTTTGATAATGGTCATGCCATGGAGTTCTTCCAGCAAGCGAAAGCCGGCACAGCTCGGCAAGACCTTGGCGATGCCCGTCACTGAAGCCTGGTCGCGATGACAAACACTAAAGGCATCCTGCACAAACACCTCAAAATGCTCCGCCAGTTGGCCGGCAAAGGCGGCGTCATTGGTTTCATCACCCGCATAAAATCTGACATTTTCCAGCAGCAGCACGCCTTCCTCCAAATTTTCCAGGGCGGCTTGCACTTTTTCTCCAATGCAGTCCGGAACAAAAGTCACTTTTCTCCCCAGGATAATTTCCACCTCCGTAGCAATTTGATCCAGAGAAAATTTCGAATCCACTTTGCCATCAGGCCTTCCCAGATGAGTAATCAGCGCTATCTGACAATCGCGACTGAGCAAATAGTCAATTGTTTCTTTGGCCGCTATAATCTTAAACATTTCTTTTACCTTGCCGTCTTCCATGGCCACATTAAAATCCACCCGCAAAATAACATTCTTGCCGGCAATGTCCATGTCTTGTATTTTTTTAATCTCCATAGTACTTTAAAAATTAAAAATTAAAAATTTATCCTTACGCACTCTGTGCGTTCATTTTCCCATTCCTAAAATAGCGATGATAGTGCCGATAGTAGCCGTCACTACGGTAAAAATCCAGGCCCGCATAGTCACCTTGGTTTCCGGCCATCCCAAGGCCTCAAAGTGATGATGGATTGGAGCGGCTAGAAAAACCTTTCTCTTGAATAATTTTTTAGATGTCAGCTGAATACAAACTGATCCGGATTCAATAATATAGATAAAAACAATCACGAAAAGTACCAGTACTGAGTTGGTCATCAAAGCCACCACTCCTAAGGCCGTACCTAAGGCCATGGCGCCGGTGTCCCCCATAATAAATCGAGCGGGGTAAATATTAAACCACAAAAAAGCCAGGAGAGCGCCGGAAATCGCCGCACAAAAAGCCGCCATGTCCATCATATTGTGAAAAAAGGAAATCAAGGCGAAGGAGCTGAAAGCAATCAGCATGATCCCCCCATTAAGTCCATCCAATCCATCAGTCTCGTTAGATGAGACAGCTGTAAATAGAATAACGAAAATAAAAAGGGGTATATACCACAGCCCAATACCAAAGTTGCCCACAGCCGGAATGTGAATAATATTCCAATTAAGTTTGAAATAGAACCACCACGCCCCTAAAATAGCAATCAAAATCAACCAGCCAAAACGCATCATAAAGCGCATCCCGCCACCTTTATTTTTTCCAATCCCCTTGACGCTCATCCAATCATCAAAAAGACCCAAAATTCCTGCCGAAACCAGCGCAAACAGAGGCAGCCAAGTTTCTGAGCGGTGTAAAAAATCCAGCCGAGCAATGAAATCAATACCTAACCATTGAGCTAGGAATGGAAAGATGTAGTGCGAAGCAAAGATTAGGATAGTCACTGTTAGCCAGATCAAAATTCCTCCCATCGTGGGTGTGCCTTCCTTGCTTTTATGCATTTGACTGACATAGGTCAACTTCTCTCCATCGACGGAATTTTTCTTAATCTTGATGCCAATCTTATTATTGTATAAGAAATTCGTTAGCAGCGGAGTAAAAACAAAGGCCAGTACAAACGCGGAAAAACCGGTTACCAACACTTTCAACACATTCATCACGATAGGGATGTTTTGTATTTGTGCAATTTCCATATTATTGCCATTTATAATTATTAAATACCCAACCGACCAAGGTTCGCATATCATCCCAACGTTGTTCATCATTGAGCAACACCGCTATGACTTTGTGCTTTCCAGTAGGATCTTCCGTGCCCAACATAAGCGATTTGCCCGCCAAAGGAGTAAAACCCGTCTTTCCTCCAATACAATTGGGCAGGGTATTTAATAGCATATCCGTATTTTTCAGTTCATGCACATATTTTCCATCAGTAGAATAGAATTTGCCTTCCGGAATTTTCATAATATCCCAAATAACATCATATTTCAAAGAATAGGCGGCAATGCGAGCGATGTCATAGGCTGACGAATAACATTGATCCTCTTTGCCATCGATTTCCAGTCCTGAGGGAGTACAAAAATTCGTGTCTTTCAATCCCAAGTCTTTGGCTTTTTTGTTCATCATTTCCACAAATTTTTCGGGCGTACCGGCGATATGAATGCCCAGCGCCGTAGCGGAATCATTCGCACTGTTCATCAGCATCACTTTCAAAAGATCCATAGCCCGCACTTTTTCCCCCACGTACATCCGATTTCCGTTGCAAAAAACACTCGTCGGACAACCCACTACTGTGCCGACCATATTCAAGGCCTCCTTGGTAATCACCACGTCTTCGTTAAGGTCTTTGATATTTTCTACTGCCAAAACAGCTGTCATCATTTTTGTGAGCGAGGCAATCTGCGTTCGCTTTCGACCGTCATCGTAGTGAATGATCGTGCCGGTATCCACATCAATAGCCACGGAGGACCCCGCCCAAACCTTGAGATCAGCTACATCCGCTTTTCTTATAGGAACCAGTCCGGCGGCCAGCGCAGAATCCACCGGGAAAATACTGTGACTCGCCAAGGCTTCAGAATCAAAGGTCGTCTCCTCTAGAGAAGCCGCGGAAGCCCGCTGATCCAACTGAAAAACCTCCCCGTTGGAAACAGGCTCATTTTGCAAACTAGCCGCCATATCCCCATAGAACCAAAATGGCGCTAAGGGCATGATGAGAAAAGTGATGATTGCTTGTAACATATGCGAAAAAAATTTAAATTTATAATTTTAAATTGCCGTCAGGCAATAATGCTTTCTATTCGCGCATCCACAGAAAGCGTTTCGTAATCAGGCAATTTGTCAATACTATCGATGCCCAGCTTGCGCAAAAAATCAAAAGAAATTTTATACAAATAGCCCCGATTATCCTTGGGATTTTCCATGCGCTCCAACAGACCTCGCATCATGAGCGATCGAACCGTGAAACTGCAATTGACTCCGCGAATGGCCTCCACTTCGACGCGCGTAATTGGTCCCCGATACGCGATGATGGACAACACTTCCAAAGCGGCTCGGCTGAGATTTTCTTGAATCTCACTTTTAATCAATTGATCCACCATAGCCGCATTTTCGGGATTAGTGGCCATTTGTAACTCCTGCTCTTTGCGGATGATTACTATGCCCCGATCTTTTCCATAATCTGCTTGCAAGGATATGATAGCCGCTTCAATTTCCTCTTCAACTACACCCGTAATCTTCACCAGCTTGGCCACGCTAATAGCCTCGCCGCTCACAAACAGCACGCTCTCGAGAATAGATTTTATTTTTTCTTGATCCATAAAAACAATAATCAATTACCAAGAAACAAGGTACAAACAATATTTAATAAACAAATTTTGATTATTGTCCGCCAGCTGGCGGATGAGATTTGTTTGCCTGCCTGCCGGTAGGCAGGGTTATTGTGTCTTGATTATTGTATCTTTTAACTTTTATACACTACTATTATTAACAGTTTTATGTTTTAGTCGTATTTCCTGGAATAGCTCACCCTGCTCCACGTCAATAATACGTTGCTTCACCATTTCCAGCATCGCCAGAAAGGAGAGAATGACGTCAATTTTGTCCACAGCACCCTGTGTCAGTTCCGCAAAGGACATTTCCACTCTTTGTCGCAACGTGTTCTGCAGGTCATTAATCTTCTCTTCCAGCGTAATCACTTCGCGCACCGTTTCTTCGTCTAGCTTTTCAATAATGGGAATTTCTTGCAACACCAGCTGAAAATATTTTCTGAAATCATAGATATTAATATCCTCCGGGGGATAGAAAATAGTTTGCACTCCGACAAAATTAGGTCGGTTATAACTAATCTTTCCCGCCTCACTCATATTGCCCAGCACCAGCGACGCCTCTTTGAACTTTTTATATTCCGCCAGTTGTTGAGCTAGATCCTTGATTTCCTCCTCCTCTTCTTCTGTGAACTCCAGCATAGGCAGAAGCGCTCTGGATTTTATCAAAATCAGCTTAGCAGCGACCGCCAGAAATTCCGCCAAATGCTCCAACTTAATGCCCTCTTCCTGCCGGATATATTCCAGATATTGATTGGCGACATGCGCCAAACTCAGTTCAGTGATACTGAGCTTTTCCTTTTCAATCAGCTCCAAGAGCAACTCCATGGGGCCTTCAAATTTGTCCGTTTTTACGTTATAAATCATAATTCAAAATATCCATCTGTCTTGCCCGCCAATGAGGTTAAATACTCATCTATCATAGCACTAATTCTCTTTTTTTTCAAATTACTCCAAATAACCTTGAAATGGGGGTATTCTCCATTTTTTCCACTCTATAATTTATTTCTCCGCTTTATTATCCCGGAGCTTAAAAGCCGGATACAAAGCAGAAAGCGTCACCAGTCCGGACAAAATAAAAGCATATCGCATGGATAAGAAAAAAACGATCAAGGCGGAAAACAGCGTGGCGGCAATATAGGCCACCGGAACCGAAGTACGAAAGAAGCCGATAATGTCGACGTCAGCCGCATCAATTTTTTTGAAAAAATAAGAATCCCGCAGAATTTCCAAAAGAGCCGCTCCGATTCTGGTAACAAAGAGCACCAGTGCCCAAAGAAAAACCGTTCCCGTACCGATGAAATAAATCGCGATAGTGGAGGCGGCCATCACCAAAAGCGATAAAATGATAAATTCTTTTTCCCCGGTTCGCTTGTCCGCCAACCGGCCCATCGGATATTGCACCACCACAAAAGGCAATAGCATGATAGTGAAAATAACACCAATCTGCTCCCAAGAATAACCCAGATCCTTCAGATAAATAGGGGTATAGATGGTCATCAAGGCGTAGAAAAAATCAAGTACCAATGAGATATAGTAGATGCGCAGAATATTTTTTCGCACCACAATTTTCCGCAAGACATCGGCTATCTTCAATTTTTGCTCAAATTTATGATTCACATGACGGAAGCCTATCAAAGAGAAGATAAAAACAAAGCAGTTAAAAACTAGCGCCATGACAAAAACCCCGTAAAAATCCATCTTCCCCAAAATGAAAGTTGAAACAAACGGCCCAAACAAAAATCCCGCATTGACAATCGTCAAATGCAAACCGCGAATTCGTCCGGACATTCGGTCCACGGAAAAACTTTCCACAATCGTATCCAACGCCACCCATTCCAGACTGCCAAAAATAATGTATAGCATCATCAAAAAAACAGCCATTTTGGAGGGATCCACGAAAATCAGCAAGGTCAAAATAACAATTTTTGCCAGCAGGGAAAAATAAAAAATACTCGCTTTCCCCCACCAGCGCACCAGCTTATGCAAATTGAGCACTATCAACAAAAAAACGATATAGGAAAAACCGTAGAATATGCCGATACTCTCAGTACCGCTGGCCAACTTAAAATAGGAAGACAGGATGTAGGCCAACATGGCTTGGGCAAAGCCCATCAAGAAAGTAACAAAACTGGTTAGGCGCAATTTATTTTCGTCCAAGTGTTCTGTGTGCATAATTTTTTTTGTTTTTATTAAACCTGTTGGGCAATAAGATTATTGGCTATTTAGGGCGTCAGTCTTTTCACGTCTCGCGGGAAAAGCACCGCCTCTTTGATGCTGCCCAAGCCAAGAATTTTTTGCACGATGCGCTCTGAACCCAATCCCCATCCGCCATGTGGAGGAATGCCATATTTGAAAATATCCAAATAATGCGCAAAATCTTCCGGATTGAGATGATGTTTTTTCATGCTGGCCACCAGTTGGTTGTAGTCATGAATCCGCTGGCCACCACTGGCGATTTCCACGCCCATAAATAACAAGTCAAAAGTTTCGGTGTATTGCGGATCAGGACTGGGCATAGAATAAAACGGCCGGATGTTGGTCGGATAGTGCGTCAAAAACACGAAATCACTGTTGTGATTTTTCTTCACCCATTCGCAAATCAAGCGTTCCCCTTCCGCATCAATATCCACGTCTTCCATTTTTTTCCCATATTCTTTATCTAAAATTTCCAAAGCTTCTGTCAATTTCATTCTGGGGATTTTTTCTACCGGCGAGATTTCCACTCCGTATAGAGCCAGCTCTGCTGGACAATTTTTGGCAATTTCACCTATCACATATTGCATAGTTTTTTCCAGCTCGTCCATCACCTCCTCGAAACTGTCGATAAAAGCCATTTCTGCATCCAGTCCAATATATTCATTGACGTGCCTGGTCGTATAGTGAGGCTCGGCGCGAAAAACAGAACCTATTTCAAACACACGTTCAAAAACCGCCGCTCCGGCTTGCTTATAGAACTGCGGACTTTGCGCCAGATAGGCATCCTGGTCAAAATATTTTATTTTGAAAAAATTTGCCCCTCCTTCCGTGGCGGAATTAAGAATTTTAGGCGTTTTGATTTCCACAAAACTCTCGCCTTTCATAAATCTGGCATAAGCACCCACCATCTCGGCATAGATCTTGAAAATAGCTTTGATTTTTTCGTTGCGCAAAGTAACCGTCCGATTATCCAGCAAAGTTTCCAGTTGCAAATTCATTTCTTCATCCGCGATATTAACAGGAAATTCCACCTCTGGTTTGGTAATCACCAATAATTTTTCCACCTCAATCTCCACGCCACCGGTGGGGGTTTTTTCGTTCTTGGCTCCTCCCGGACGGGCTTTCACCAAGCCTTCCACTTCAATAATATATTCATTGCGTACTTCCTTGGCCGCGTTGTAGGCTTCTTCCTTGTCCGGGATAATCACCATTTGAATCTTGCCAGTGCGATCACGTAAATCAATAAAGATCAGCTTGCCATGGTCACGACGAATACTGACCCAGCCTCTCAACTTAATTATCTGACCCACTAAACCGGGGGTTTTTTCAATCAATGTTCTTTCCATATCTTTTTTAGATCTGTTGCTTAATAAGTTGCAGTAGTGAGTTATTACGCGACAGGTCTATATATAATTATTTTTATGCTGCTAATATGCCTAGCAGCTCCTCAACTTTTCGACTCAACATGCTTGGGGTGATTTGGGTTTTCACAAAAAAAGCTTGCACTCCCATCTCCTTCACTCGCTTAGCCACATCTTCCTCAACAGAAGCTGATAGGACAATAATGGGGATGTTTTTCGTATCTTCATTAAGTTTGATTCTGGCCACCATTTCCTCTCCCGTCATGGCCGGCATGACCATGTCGACCACCAAAAGATCATAAGGATTTTTCATGACTTCTTTCACCCCCCAAGCCCCGTTCCTGGCCGCTTCTACTATGAAACCATCTTGCCGCAATTTATCCCCAAACATCTCGATGAAAATCTCCTCATCCTCAATCAATAACACTTTCTTGCCGTTGGAATGTCCTTCGCCCTTTTGAGAATTTTCTATCTTAGATGAATTTTTCTGCTGTTGCTGATATTGATCCATTAATCTCTCCACTTCAGTCACCAGCTCACTGGGACTATAATCCGATTTCGCTACAAAACCATTGGCGCCGAGCGTCGCCGCCCGTTCCCGATCTGCCTGCTCGCTCAGGTTGCTGGTCACGATGATTTTGATATTTTCATCATAATCCCCACCCCGCAAAGCTTCAATCAATTCAAAGCCATCCATCTTGGGCATAATGAGATCCGTCATAACCAAATCAACATTCTCCTCGGTTTTCGCCAAATTAAGCGCCTGTTCCGCACTAGTGGCAATCAACACCTCAAAGTCGGATTCAGAAAATTTTCGATGATAGATTTCCGAGATCATCGGGTCATCCTCTACAATAATAATTTTGGTCATTTTTTTATAGTTCCTAAAGATTTAGTTTCTCTCTTAAATATACAGCATTTCCCGCTATTTTACAACACCCTGGAAGATTTTCATCGCTATGCAGCTAAATCACCTGCACGCCAAATTTTTTGAGTGTTTTAGCTAAAGCATAGAGAGGTAAGCCCACGATGCCGAAAAAATCCCCTTCTGTTTTTTCAATAATCACCGCTCCGATGCCCTGCACCGCAAAAGCACCGGCCTTATCCAGAGGTTCTTTAGTTTGGATATAATTGGCAATTTCCTCCTCAGTTAGTTTTTTAATATGTACCCGAGCTTCCACCGCCTCGGAAATTATTTTATTGCTAGCACTATCCATTACCGTGTAACCGGTGATAATCGACACCACTTGGCCACTGATTTTTTCCAGCATTTTCTCTGCAGCCGCTTCCGTATGAGGCTTGCCCAGCAGTTCAGTTCCCAACGCTACAAAAGTATCCGCCGCGATAATAAGGTGGTTAGTATATTTGCGAGCTACTTCCTGCGCCTTGCCCTGCGACAAAAATTTAGCCAGCTCCAATGGCGACATAGTCAAACTCATATCCTCCTCATAATTGCTGCTCACGACTTCAAATGCCAAACCCAATCGCTCCAACAACTCCTTGCGTCGAGGAGAACCGGAGGCTAAGATTATTTTTCTATGCATATATTCATTTTACTCATTTAAAATATCCTTTCCATCACATATTCATCAATATACTCATTACCAATCTTCATTTCTTTGTGCAACGTGCCAGCAATTTGGAAGCCAAATGTTTCGTATAACTTCACTGCCGCAAGTTGCGCAACATTCACGTTCAAGTTTACTTTTTCAATTTCCTTGTTGCTCATCAATTCATCCAACACTGCTTGCAACAATTGCTTGCCCAGTTTTTGTCCGCGATAGGTGTCCCGCACATACACGCCCCAAATATAACCAATATGTGCCATTTTTTCACCTTGTTCTTGATAAGCCGCCGCCATGCCGACATAATCATCTCCATCTCGAGCGACAAAAACATGACTCTTTGGATTTTCCAATTTTCCTCGCCACTCATCATTAGTCATCCTCATTGACTCTTCATATGAGGCGCCGAAGGCTACTGGAACTTGTTGCAAAGCCTCTAGCCGTAAATTCTTATATACCTGCCATTCTTCTGACTTTAATTTATATACTTCCATAAAATTATTATTTAAGCGTTAGTATCGGATTGGCTTTTTGAATAGTTACTCCAAAGAATTTTAAATTTTTCATCATTCAATAATGTATTGAAATTTCCCTCCGCAATTATTTTTCCTTTTTCGAAAAAATAGATGTAATCAAAATATCTCAATAGATGCAATCGATGAATGGCAGAAATAATGGTCTTTTCTTTATAATTCTCAAAGATATGTTTATAAATATTCAACTCATTTTCACTGTCTACGCTACTGGTCGGCTCATCTAAGAGTAAAAAGTCGTATTTTTTAGCCATGAGCAACCCGCGCGCCAGAGCTAAGCGCTGTTTTTCTCCACCACTCAATGAAACGCCTTTTTCTAGCACATTAGTTTTTAGTCCTTTTTTCAAACGTGCCAATACCGTATCAAAACAGGCGTAGCGAATAACGTTCTTAACCTCAGAAAGCTCATTTTTTATGCCCATAGTTATGTTCTCCTCTACAGAAGCATTAAAAATTTCGGGATCCTGCGGCACCAAAGCCGAGTGTTCATAGAAATGTTCCATCCCATTAGACAGTTTTTTCCCATCGCAATAAACATTCGCCTTTTCTGCATTGTGCAGTCCCCGAATAAGCGCTAGAACCGTGCTCTTACCGGAGCCACTTTCTCCAATCAGAGCAACTTTTGTTTTTCTTTCCAAGCAAATTGAAATATCATTGATATTCTCTCCGACATAATCCTCATCACTCTTCTTCTTGTAACTGAATTTCAAATTCTTAATTTGCAAGACCTTCCAATTTTCCGGCAAATAATAAGTTTTATTTTTCAGAGTAATTTTTTCATGCTCATCACAAATGGTTTCTGCCAAAGAAACAGCGGTATTCCTCTGCACCATCACGTTATACATCCACGCAAAATTGAAAAAGAAATCTCCCACATTTTTCAAATAACTATATAGAACAAACAACGTCCCCATCACTATCACCCCCGTCGCCTTATACGAAACATAGGCGTTGTAAATCAAGACTCCAGAAATAACAACCGAAAGATACATGGCAATAGAAAACCATTTAACTTCATTAATCACTGTATTTTTCTTAAAGACTCCGAATGCTGTCATCGACCGGCTATTGATCTCCCGCGAAACCTTTTCTTTCAATCGCAAAGAAATGACAGTTATAATATTACTGACATAATCATGGATGCCTGCAGCCAAATAATTCTCAGCTCGATAAACTTTTTCATATCCCTCCTCTAAAACCCTGTCGAATCTTATGGAAGTCAGAACTGCCAGAACAGAAACGAAAACTGCGACGAGCGCCATCTTCCAATCAAAAAAGAACAGAATCAGAACTGACCCGGTCAATTTGACAATATTCTGCACCACAGTAAAAATCTCTTCGGAAAAAGCAAACAAAGCCTCAGAAGCCTTATTTATCTTATTGATCGTATCCCCGCTGTGATTATCCTTCTGCCATTCGACCGGCAAATCCATCACGCGATCAAACATTTCTTTTTTGTAGTTTTTTCTGACCAGGAAGGCGTTTTTCGTTTCAATAATCCGAGAAATACCATGAAATATCCAAAACCCCAACGTCACCAACACAAGCAAAGCTAAATTTTTTATAATATATGTCAACAAATTCGGATCAGCTGAATCAAATTGCACGGAGTTAAAAACACGTCCGATCAAAATGATATCCAGCAGTCCAATAGCATTAGCGATGATGGAAAGAATTACAAACAGCACAAAAAATTTCTTTTTTGGCGAATACCTCCAAGAATATTTCAACAAGTTTATTAAAGGATTCTTATTTTTTTTCATAATTTCAATTTAGTCTTTTTCTTAATCCACTTCCCCCATTTGCTGCAATTGGAGCAATTTTTGGTACAGTCCGCCATCGGATTTGGCCAATTCGTGATGACTGCCGGATTCGATGACTCGTCCCTTTTCCAAGACAATAATCTTGTCCGCCTTGCGAATGGTGCTCAAGCGATGAGCGATCATAATCACCGTGCGGTTTTTGGAAATCTTGTCCATGGCATCCTGGATCAAGCGTTCGCTTTGCGAATCCAAATTGCTCGTGGCTTCGTCGAAAATCAAAATTTTCGGATTAGCCAGAATGGCCCGCGCGATGCCGATCCGTTGCCTTTGCCCGCCGGACAATTTGATACCGCGCTCGCCGACCATCGTATCATAACCGGCATTCAGTTGCAAAATGAACTCTTCAGCATTAGCAATGCGCGCCGCCGCCACGATTTCTTCCTGACTGGCTCCCGGTTTGGCATAAGCAATATTTTCTTTGACACTAGTATCAAAAATATCCACTTCCTGAGGCACGATAGCCATGAATTTGCGAAAAGCATATAGGTCATATTCGCGCAGATCCCTGCCATCCAGCAAAATCTGTCCACTGCTGGGATCATAATGCCGATAGAGCATACGCACCACTGTGGTCTTGCCACCGCCGGAAGGGCCCACCAGCGCGGTGACACAATTGGAAGAAATTTGAAAACTGGCATGGCTGATGGCGCTATTTTTGCTATCGTTATAATAGAAGGAAAGGTCTTTGAATTCAATCTGCCCTTCAATGCTTTTCGGTTTGAAACCATGGGGATTGTTTTCTATTTCCGATTCTTCCGTAGACAGCACATACAATCTTTCCACCGCTTCACTGGATTCCATGATGCGATCATACAATCGCGAAACACGGAAAAGGGAAATCAAACCTTTTTCCGAGATAGTGAAAACAAACACTAAACTTCCTAAGGTAATCTGACTACGCATCACCAAATACACGCCAAGCATCAACACTGATCCTCGCCCTAAATCAATGATCAAATTGCGCAACAAGTTGTATTTCAAAATCTTGCGATATTCACCCAAGATACTTGTTCTGATATTTTCCGTCGCCCGAGAAAACCGCCCATATTCTCGCCATTCTTGCACAAAAGATTTGACCGTATTGATATTAATAATAGATTGCGCCATCATCCCGGAAGCCACTTCTTGCTCATCGAAACGCTTTTTGCGAAAGGGAAATACCATCTTATTAACCCGCACAGTCAGAAAAACAAAAGCCGGTATAAAGATAATGATAATAATAGCAAAACGCCAATCAATGACAAACAGCGTAATGGCGGTAAAAATCACTTGAAAAATTGTGGGCGCCACTTCCCAGAAAAAATTGCCGAACAAATTGTCAATCTTATCAATCCCCCGACTGATTTTAATGATTTTACTGCCGGTGCTTTCTTTTTCGTGATAGCCTAAACTCAAAAATACCATTTTTTTGTGTGCATTATTAGCCAGGTAGGAGATAATATCCGTCAAGACATCAAATACTCTTCGATCACGAAAATAATCCGTCACTGAAACCAACTGATTAACCAAAAATGTTACAATAACCAAACCAATGATGCTACCTATTTGAGCCACATCAAAATGAGTAATTTTATCAATCACCAATTTCAGCATATATGGACCCAGTAAGCTGATTATCTCTATCACAATAGTCAAGAACAGCAATCTTATAATCTGCTTATGACTGGGTTCCAACAGCCGCCAAAGACGCGTCCAAAAGCGCCTCAAATCAATCCCCTCCTGTTTTTTCTTATTCTCTTTTTTACTCATATATTTTTCTAATTCGCAAATAATTACCGCCCCGTTTTAGCGGAGCGGTATCTTTCTTCTCTTGGGTTATTTGTTCTGAAAATATTTGACTATCTCCGAACTATCCAAGGGGATATATTCCACCGCTCCGGTTTTTCTATTTTTAAGTTCCACACGATTGTCCCGCATATTCTTCTCACTCACCACCAGTTGAAAGGGCATCCCCATCAAATCCGCATCGGCAAATTTCACCCCGGCATTCACCTCGCGATCATCAAACAACACTTCCACGCCGGCAGCATTTAGCGCATCATAGATTTCTTGGGCTTTTTCGTTTTGATTGAGACTCAGCAAATGCACTCGAAAAGGTGCAATCGCCTCCGGCCAGATCAAACCTTTATCATCCGCAAACAGTTCCGCGATTACTCCCATTAAGCGACTAACGCCAATACCATAACATCCCATAATAATTGACTGCTTTTCACCCTTTTCGTCTTTGTAATATAAACCTAACGCGTCCGTATATTTAGATTCCAGATGAAAAGTATTTCCAACTTCAATACCTTTTTTAGCAACGAGTTCGCTCTTATTAAGTCCCAGCTTCGCCAGATTTTCATCAGTATAAATTTCTTCATTAATAGCAATTCGCTTGGCCTCGTCAACATAAATCGTATCTTCCCCCACTTCACTGAGCGTTTGAAATTCATCGCTAAAACGTGGGGTAAAAATTCCACCATCGGCGTAAGTTCGATAAGTAATCGCACCCAACCCCAATCTATCGTAAACCTTATAATAGGTCGCTACTATTTTTTCATATTCCTGATCATGTTGCTCATGATTGCGACAAAATGTATACATATCCTTCATCACAAATTCACGACCGCGCAACAATCCACTCTTAGCCCTAAGCTCGTTGCGAAATTTATTTTGAATCTGATACACCGCAAATGGCATATCCTTATAAGAATTCAAATAGTTGCTAACCGCATCCACTATTGGCTCCTCGTGAGTAAGCCCCACACCCAGCTCGGTGCCGTTAACCAGCTTTGTCTTGAACCAGTTATCCACCTTGGCATCATCCCAGCGATCTGTCTTTTCCCAAATATCCTTCGGTTGCAAAGTGGTCATCATCACTTCTTGCCCACCGACAGCATTCATTTCTTCCCGCACTATTTTCTTAATATTTTCCAGCACACGAAGACCTAGCGGCATATAGGCATACACACCGGCTATCTCTTTATGGATGAATCCAGCGCGAATCAGCAGCTGAGCATTGGTGCTCACCTCGTCTTTTAGCGCGTCTTTTTGAGTTTTGGTAAATAATTTTGATTGTTTCATATGTATTTATTATAGATTATTTGGCTTATTTTGACAAGTCTTAAGCGCAAAACCGGGTGCCGAAATTTTCTTCTTGGGCCACCGCCCGGAGAATAAATTTTTGCGCTTTGGCCGGCATCAAGCAGGCTTGCGTGTGGGCTTGGGCCAGTTCGGCCAAGGTTAGGATTTTGGTGCGCATCCCGTCCGTGCCATGACCCAAGGCGCTACCGCCCTTGGCACACTGCAAAACTTTTTCAATTTCAGAAACTTTAATGCGATGCATTACCTGCCCACTCAAATCCATGAAACCTATTTGATCAAAGCCGATGATCGCCACGTCCGCTTTCACCAGCAGGCACATAAGCTTGAAAAGCCGATCATTATCCGCACACTGTGCAAGCGCTTTGATTTCCTCCGAATCAATGACATCATTGGCATTGATGATCGGCACCACCCCCACCGTAAAAGCTTCCAGCATAATCTTCCTGATCAAGCGAGCTCCTGAACTTTTCTTGTCAATCAGTTGCTCGTCCGTCAGAAGCATTTGCGCGCAATCTATGCCAGACCTTTCTAACGCCAGACGGTATTCATTTATAATGCGCACCTGCCCCACCGCGGAACGTAAATTCTTAGAACGCTCACGATCTTGATCGCTAGCAATCGCTCCAGAGGTGACAATGAACATGCCCGCGCCACCTTGCACCAGCGAAGCCACTTGCGCGCACACTGAGTTGATCAACTGGTGATTGATCTGACCATTATTCACCAAGGAGGATGAGCCCAGCTTGATACCGATAATTTTCTTTTTTTTCATCTGATTTACATTTTAGTATTAAATTTACTCAACAAAAAAACAGCTTCATTTGCATTAAGCTGTTTTTGTCTATCTAAAATGGTTTTTTCTAAAAGTTGATTTTAAACACACACAAGCAGCCTAATTGTCTAGGTTGTGGGGCTGCCGGGAAATTGTAGACGTGTTTAAAATTATTCATATCTAATAAATACCACAAGGAGAATTTCTTGTCAAACAAAAAAATGAGGAGAAGGATATATATCCCCCTCCCCTTCATTTTTTTCTATTTCATTACCCAATAGGTTCTATTTGGATACTTCTCATCCTGAATACCAAGATCCACAAATCCCAACATCCCATAGAGATTGCGTGCTGCTTGAGCATTGATGTCAGTGCGAAGACAAAGTACGCTCATTCCCAGCGCCCTCGCCTCTCCAAGAAGCACTTGCGCCAGTTGCAATCCAATTCCCTTCCTACGAAACAGAGATGCTGTGGCCAATTCATCAACATAGAAAACGTTTGCGCATTCATCAAAAAGAAAATCAAGAGCCATGCTTCCACAAAGCGCGCGCATTCCAACTTGGTCAATTCCATAGCCCCACGTAAATCCCGCGATGCTGTTTCCAACTTGCGCAACTACGAACGAGGCAAATTCTTTTTGCATCTGCTCTTTTATGTCAGAAACTACACAAGGGACTTCCCAAAAATCCTCGCTCCATGGAGGCTCTTTCCAAATTCCACAATATGTTTGGGCTGTCTCAAGAATCAATTGCTCATCACTATCATGCAATGCAACGAACTTCGCATCTCCGATTTTATCCAAGACCATCGGCTGACAATGACATTTTGGAAAATTTTCCTTCTCATGGCATGCCGAGCAACTTTCCCAGATTTCTGAGCCAAAATATTGCTTGCTTCTCCCTGAAAATCCTATCCGTTCTCCGATTGGATATGACGTTTCATTAGGCAACAAAATGACTTGCTTTTTTGTCATCTGTCGGGAAATATTCACAGCTTCCTCCATGAGTCGCGTTCCTACTCCTCTTCCGCGTACATTTTCGTGCACAATAAGAGCACAAATTTCAACATACGAACTCCAGAAGACGAGACAAACATGCCCAACCACTTCATTATCAGCAAAAGCCAAGATTGAATTTCCACTAGTAATCGAAAGGGCTAAAGTGTCAGCATCCCATTCAAGCATCTTGTTTTTACCGGCTTCTACGTGGATCATATTTACTATATCATCCGCATATTTTTTCAAAGAACTATCTCCCCTAACCATCTTGATGTTCATAATCTCCTCCTTGATTTTTGAGTGAACATAAAAAAACAACCCACTATTAGGTTGTTTTTTTGTATCGAAAAAAATTTATATCCTACCTCCTCAAAATTTCAAACACATAAAAACCACCTAATTCATCAGGTCTTCCGTTTCGTCGATGGTTGTTTAGAGTTTTGAAATTATTCATATGTATAATAAATACCACGTTCTGCTATTATTGTCAAATTGCTATTTTTTTATTTTGGCAATCTCCGCTAAAAGTGCCGGTAGAATATCTTTTTCTTTGACGGATTTTATCACTTTTCCTTTGACAAAAATCGCGCCCATTCCTCTGCCACCCGCCACACCCACGTCCGCCTCACGCGCTTCTCCCGGGCCATTCACCACGCACCCCATCACCGCCACCTTGATCGGTTTTTTGATTTTTTTCAAAGCTTCTTCCACTTGGAGAGCCAAGGAAATCAAATCGATTTTGGTGCGCCCGCAAGTGGGGCAAGAAATCATTTCCGGTCCGCGCCGCCGCAGCTCCAATGAACGCAAGATTGCCCAACAAGTGGCCATTTCTTCGATGGGATCCGCGGTCAAGGACACCCGCATAGTGGCTCCGATTCCCTGATTAAGCAGGATGCCGATGCCAATAGCACTCTTGATGGAACCCACAAAAGCCGTGCCGGCTTCAGTCACTCCGAGATGCAAAGGATAGTTCACTTTTTTCGCCAGCATTTGATAGGACTCAATCATTCGCGGCACATCGCTGAATTTGATGGAAATCACGATGTCGTGAAAATTGAGTTTTTCCAAAATGCGCACATGGCGCAAAGCGGAGGCCACCGCCGCTTTGGGCGTGGCGCCATATTTATCCAACAAATCCTGCTCCAAAGACCCGCCATTGATGCCGATACGGATGGGAATTTTATTTTTCTTACACGCCGTCACCACTGCGCGCACCTTTTCTTCGCTGCCAATATTACCCGGATTGATTCTGATTTTATCAATTCCCTGCTTGACGCACTCCAACGCCAACTGATAATCAAAATGGATATCCGCCACCAAGGGAACATGGATTTTCTTTTTGATTTTCCCAATGGCTTTGGCGGCCGACATATCCAGCACGGCTACGCGGGCAATCTCACACCCTTCTTTTTCCAAGGCCAAGATTTGCTTAACTGTGGCGGCCACGTCGCTGGTGTCGGTGTTGCACATCGATTGCACCCGCACGGGGTTGTCCCCGCCCAACAAAAAATTGCCCACTCGCACTACTAAGGAAACATATTTTTTCATAATATTTTTCTCTAAAAAATTAGATCTGTTGCGTAATAAGTTGCGTAACAGGCCTACTAATTAACTATCCTTATTATAGAACTTCCCGGCACCTTTTGCCAAGGATTTTTCCATAATCATTTTTAAAAAATACCCTGCTTATCCCCTCTATTGTCTTAATTATTCTTTTATGCTAGCCTTTTAAGGTACTTTAATCTAAGATCAAAGCATCTATCAAAAAGGAGGGGGAAATGGATATCACCGCTATTGGCGTGGGATTGCTGTTGTTTTCACAGGGTCGATTATTGACCGTCAAAGAGTTGCAAGAAAAGCCCCATTATCACAAGGTGGCCGGCATGCTATCTTTTCCTTTGGAAACATTTGAGAAAAAGGATCGAGATATCCAAGCCACCGTACATCGATTATTACAAGAAGAGCTGGGCATTTCCAGTGAAGAAATTGCACTCTGGGGCATTGCTCCAAAAATTTTCAAACCCATACCAGGCAGAGCGGACATTGCCATGTTCTATGGCGTAGGCACCTTTCTGGGAAATCCAGATAGAGAATTCCGACCTACTGATTCTGATGTGGAGATTGCCGGCTGGAAAACTCCAGCCGAGCTCCTCGCCGAAAAATCCATCCGCGTGGAAGTTCGCCCCACACTGGAAGATTTCTTCCTCAGAAATAGAGATGATTTCTCCTTGAGAAACCAACGAAATTTCAAATGAAGCATCTCACCCTAGGCAGTTCGTTCGCGAACTGCCTATTTTTTTATCTCAATGCTTGTGTGCGCAAATTCTTTTCCTAAAAAAATGTTTTCATAATTTTCCTCCTGTAGACCATTAAAAATTTCCACTGTTTGGAGAGAACTTTCTTTTTCCAGATTAAAACTTTTTATTTTCCCCCACAGTCCTCCCGTAACATCCACATTATGCGATCCAGTCATTTTTATATCCGCACTATTTAAAAGTTCGCTTAAACTTATCTTTTCTATCAACTTGGCGTCCTTATGCAGGTGCGGATCTTTATTGAAAATACCGTCGATATCCGAAGCAAAAAAGATTTTTTGCGCCCCCATTTCCCCAACTAAAAAGGCCGCAATGGCGTCCCCCGAGCAAATTGACATCTCTAGCTCCCTATCGAAAACCATCTCCCCATACAAAATGGGCCAGCAATTTCTCCGTAAAGATTCTTTAATTATATTTGTATCACAATATTCAATCGCTTTGTTTTTTTGGATAATAGTGGAGGCAGTGTGCACGGGAAATATCCTTACGCCTCGGGAAGCGAAAATTTCAAACAATGTATTATTCAGGCGCTGATTAGCAGCGCATGTCAGCAAGGCTCCCTGGAATCTTTGTACATCACCCAGCGTACCCGAACTTAGTTGATACTGCTTAGCTAATTGATGCCCAGCCGCGCCGGCACCATGAATCAAAATGAGATCAAAATCATTCCTTATTTGCGCCTCACTAATGCAATGTGCGATTTTTTCCAACAAAGCCACTCGCACCGAAGCACCTGCTCGATCTTTATGCGTCACCACGCTCCCTCCGAGCTTAAGAATATACAGAGGCTTCATAATTTCTATCTAACTGGTTAATTTTCTAATTTCCGCCACCACTTCCGCCACCAAAAATTGGGCCGTGGAAGCTCCGGCCGTGATGCCGATTTTTTCCGCCCCGGCAAACCACACTGGTTGCAATTCTTCTTTGGTTTCAATATGATAGGTCGGCGTTCCGACAGCTCGGCTGATTTCCGCCAGCTTATTGGTGTTACTGGAGGATTTTCCACCCACCACAACGACCACATCCACTGATTGTGCCAATTCCTTGATTTCCTTTTGCTTCGTAGAGCTATCGGAACAGATGGTATTTTCTACGATGACATGTTTTTTACCACTGGCCAAAAGCTGTCCCACTACCTCTTGCAAAAAACTCAATTTATAGGTGGTCTGGCTCAAAACCCCGATGACATTTTTTTCAAATTCCATCTGCGCCACTTCCTCCGGACTCCCCACAATTTTTCCCGCGTTGCCAATCCAAGAATTGATGCCCTTGATTTCCGCATGCTGGGCATCCCCGCAAATCACCACGTCATAGCCTTTATGCTGAAAATTTTCCGCGACAATGCGCGCTTTGCTCACGAAAGGACAAGTGGCATCCACAATTTCCAGCTGCCGCGCCCGCGCTTCATCAATGACTTCCTTGGCAATGCCATGACTTCTAATGATCAGGATTCCTCCATCCGGAATTTCCGCCACGCTGGCCACCTTGCTCAAACCTTGTTGTTTCAATTTCTCCATCACCTGATCATTGTGCACCAAAGAACCGATAATATACACCGGTTTTCTTTTCTCGGCCAAACATTTTTCCACCAGCTCCATCGCCCGCCGGACGCCAAAGCAAAAGCCGGCATGTTCCGCAATAATAATTTCTGCCTTTTGTGGTTTATTTTCCATACAAAATAAAAAGGTAATTACAATCTCAATGTGCCTTTATATTAACAGAAAATGTGAAATATTACAAAAAAATAGACAACTTTGTTAGCGTTATTTAAAAAAGGAACCCTTATCAAACCAAAATATTTGTATTTGCCAGCTAAACTGCCTTAAATCCGAAAATATTATCATAAGCGCTTTCACCAAAAAGAACCGGGTAAAAATCATCTTTGGCTAACAGTTTTTTTCCGTTCCTCGTAGCAAATACATCTCCCTTTTTAATAAGCTTAAAATTTTTAACATTTTTCATAAGAACATCTTTTCTCGTCTTTTTGACCATTCCCTTCATCTTGTAATAATCTATTTTTCTACACTTACTTTTGCTTTTTCTTTTTTTATCATCAACCATCTTTGCTTTTTCCAATAGCAACATTATTGAATTAAATGTATTATCATAGGTGGCGTTACTGCCATCTTTTCCATATTCTAAAGACACTCCAACCTTGCAGTAGTTTATAAAAGATTTTTTTGCTATATCTTTCTTCATTAAAATGACTCTCCTGGGCTCAACTGCATACGCTAAATCCAAGGTATCTTTGTCTTTTTTTGTAATTATCGCCAAATTTTTCACATCCGTAGTGGTCGAATGAATGTCTATGACAAAATCAGCCCTTTTTGTAATCTTCAGAATGTTACGTGCAAGCCGCTCTTCATAATTTCCCTTGCTTTTACCGGGAAAAGATCTGTTCAAGTCCTGATCAATAAATCTTTTATTTTTTTCCATCTCTTTCTCATTCGCAATAATCGTAATGAGTGTTCCTTTCCTTATTTTCATTTTTCTCAACCTAAGAATTATCTTTCGACCAACAGTTTCATCGCCATGAATACATCCCACAACCGCAATCACCGGTTTTTTATCTTCATTGAAATAATTTATTTTATAGTTCATATTTTTAAGTTTAAATATTAAATTAGGTTCGAGAGAGCAGATATTGATCTGCTCTCTCGAATTTCAGTGGCATCCTCTCATCGCAACTTTACATAAATTGTGACAAATTTTTGCCCAACTTACTATTCTATCAAGATTATCCGTTACACCGAACATCCTAAACTCAATTGTTCCATGAACGGATATTCTGATAAGATTCCAGCATCTTCTCGGATCATCCACGAAATTCTTTTCAACTGCCTGACGGTGAAAATCACTCCAGCTTCCATATGGACAAAGATCCTGTTCCGGAGCCATTGTCTTATAGATTGCCAATCGCCGTCCCGATGATCCATCTCCCTCAGTACACAAATAGTCCAATTGGGAGATGACTTGATTATACACCTTTAACGCCACATGATGATTAGGCATGCCAATATGAACATGTGTACCAGTCACTCGGCACGCAGCTAATAAAATGTTCCTCGGTAACTTTTTTACGATCTCCTGATATCTCCCCGTAGGATCTGGATAAATATCCAGTGGCATGTCCTCGGGAGCAACTTCCATGTGAATGCGCTTGAACTGAAACATTCTTTCAGCCTCCAAAATGTCTCGTTCGTTTTTCATTAGCTCGCTTCTTACTTCATGTAGATTGCATGGTCCAATCCTGTCTTCCAATTGACAAGCGGACAATTCATAACCGAATCTTTCTCTATCCGTAAGAAAGTTCAGCACCATCGGAGCTAGTGGTGCTATTTTTCCTTCTTTGTCAGTCAAAAAAGATTCCCTTTCAACACCAACTGCCAAACAACACTCTCTCCTGAAATTGAATCTGCTCATAAACTTTTCCATGGCTTCTCCTTTTTTTTGTTTGTGACTTGCTGCTAGTTGCACAAAAAAATATTCATCGTTACTCCACAGATTCATCTTTGGAATAATTTTGTATATTTTTCATATCCACAAAAATTACACCAATCAAGGATAGCACTGCCATAAAAGCTAAAAAAGAAAAAGTTAACATGTTTTGCCTTGCGGCATTATGAGAACACATCTCCAAGATAGCAAATCCACTCCAACTACAAATAATAACCATTCCCATTCCAGTAGCCTCAATCATTTTATTCATAATGACCCATCTCCTTTTTTATTAAATTTTTAAGGAACATTTTGGGGAAACAAAAAAACTCCCCGTCTTTTTACACAACAAAAAATTGCGTAAAAGGACGAAGAGTCTTAAAAAAACCTCGTGGTACCACCTTTTTGGAGCCAGTTTGTAAAGTTGCTTTCGTTACGAAATTTTCAAATTTTGAGTAGAATTTTTTTAAAATTTTTGAGCCTATATGAATATATGTGAGGAAATTTTAATAAAAATTATGCCAAAATTTGGAAATTGCAGTAGAAATGAACTTTACAAACAGGCTCTAAGGAAACAAAAAAACACCTTGGAAGGTGCCAGCACTTGTTTCCACTCATCAACTGGCTTATTTAAAATAAACGCTATTGATTATCCCATGATTACGGGGGATGCCGAGTTTCCACTAACGCAGAAACCACCTTCTCTGACGAAATATCAGAGCAAATTGGACCCAATCCCTTAAGCATTTCTACCAAGGGATCCAATTCATAGGCTTTGTAAATTTTAAAGTATTTATATTATAGCAGTCAGAAAAAAATTGTCAATGGCAGCTACAGTTTCTCCAATACAAAATAACAATTAATAAGGTTAAATTAGGCTAGGTACCTTTTTAGGCCTCTCTGAATTATTTAGTATTATTTTTTTCACAATAAAAAACTCACGGCCCCGATTGCTGTTTTTTGTCGCTTTTTTTCCATACTGTATCAATTTCAATTCCTTACTCCTGCGTCTCTCCAGTCGCGGGGCAAACTGTTCCAGTGCTTGCGTCACAAGTGCTGGCGTCCGCCGCTTCATCTTTAACTGCGGCAGCGCATTCCGCATCTCCTTCCGTACACGTCGCGGCCTCGGCATCCTCTGCAACTACTGGATTATCTTTGGTATATTGCACCGGGTCATTGCAACTGTCGCCTTCCGGCACAGTAGCCTCCGAACACGAGTCATAGGAACAGCCGGCTTCATTTTCGCCGCATTGCAAAGCAGTGCAACTCTTGTCGGTCGGATCACAGTCGGGAATATTATACGCCATCCGATTAATATTTTTTGTAAACCAGGTGTCGTCCACTGCATTTCCCTTGCAAGCGTCGCCATCCACATCCGGGTCAGGATTGCACACGTGCACAAAGCACTGTTCTGCGTAGGGATCACAATCCACACTAGCAACGATACTGTAATCGCGTTTAATTATGATCCGCCAATAGCTCACAGCCATGGAAAGAACGACCGCCAGCAGAAAAACAGCCAGAAATATTTTGGATGACTTGGATTGCTCCATTGCAACTACCCCCTCCCCCTCACTTGTTGTTTGTGGCATGGTTTCTGTATTCATTTTGAAATTAGATCTGTTGCGTAATAAATTGCGTAACGGGTCTACTATAGCCTAAAAAAATTAAAAACTAAATGATAATGTTCTTACGCTTTCCCGGCAGCTACCCTCTCTTCCATAAATTCCTGGATTCGTTGCGCCATTTCCTGCGGAATGGTTTCTGATTTGATGATATAGTCCTCGGCACCCAGTTTTTCCGCCCGATCCTTGAATTCTTTTTTGTCGGTATTGGTGAACACAAAAATGGGAATGTCTTTAGTGGCCTCATCTTGCTTCAATTTTTCCATAATGTCCAAGCCATTTTCATTGTGCAGCATCACGTCCAAAAGAATCAAATCCGGCCGATCAATGAAGGCCATCCGCAGCGCCTCTTCAATAGTGGTGGCGGGAATAGTCAGCAAGCCCTTCAAATTGAAGACTTGCTGAAAAAGAAACAGCTGGTCCGGATCATCCTCCACAAACAACACTTTGATTAGCATAGAAGCGTCATCCATCTTAATCATATATTTATTCTCTCTAGTTACGGTTGTTTTTATTCAACCCTTAACCGAGGTTTCATTTAAAAAATTTACAGTTTCATCTCCGCGCGATCCCGGATATATTCCTTCACATCCACTTTGCCCGTGAATCTGATCGGCAGTTGCACAAAAAATTCCGAGCCTTTGCCCAGTTCTGATTCCACCCAAACTTTGCCGCCATGGCCTTCCACAATCTCCCGAATGATAAACAAGCCCAAGCCCGTGCCGTCAGTATACATATCCACGGCATTCTTGGCTCGCACAAATTTTTGAAACAAATTCGGGATGGCCTCCGGCGGAATGCCAATACCGTTGTCTTTGATGGAGAAAATCACGCTATAGTCCCCTTCGCGCCGACTACTGATAGTGATGGTAGCCGCCCCTTCGCGCGTATCCCGAATATCAGGCGTTTTCTTGGAGGAAGGCGTATACTTGATAGCGTTGGTGATCAAATTAGCAAAAGCTTCTTCCAAATAGCGTTCTTGGCCGAAAATTTCCGGCGCCAATGGATCCAATTCTCCCACCCGCAAATCAATTTCCCGCTCCCGCGTTGCCACCTTGAAACCATCCACCAGTTTGGTCAAAAATTCACTGACATTGATCTTTTCCACTTCCTTGTCCATCACACTGAACTTTTTGTTGGTCAGCGAAGTGGCACTAAGAATGTCATTAATAATGTCCTCCAATTTCTGGCATTTGAACCGCGCCGCGTCATAGAATTTTTTCCGAGTGACCGCGTCGAACGCATCCATAGTGCCGTCTTGCAGCATGGAGATGGTGCCTTTGATGACCGTGACGGGAGTGCGCAACTGATGGGAAGCGATGTTGATAAACTCATTTTTGGCCTGGTCAGCTTTTTCCAGCGCCACATTGGCCACTTCCAAATCCTCTTTCTGCTCATCGACTTTTTTGACCGATTTCACTAGCCACCAACCGAAGATAGCCACGATCGCCAAGGTGATGACGGTCAAAATTCGATTGGTATTGTTTTGAATAAAAGCGAATTGCGAAGCAATGAGGGCGATGATACCCACTACCAAAGCCTGGGCGCCGAGGAGCTTGATATTGAAGGCTTTGTATTGGACGATGAGATACGCCAAAACAGCCATAAAAAATGTCATTCCATATAATCCATAGAACTCCAAGCTATAATCCTTAACATATTCATGATCAGCTAAATAGCCAGCCATGAAACCAGTTACTAAATATGACAAAAGGAAAAACATGATGCCACCAAGCACCAGCGCAATTTGTTTTTTGAAAATGGTTTTTTCCTTTACATATTTATATATGCCATACCCCAAAATCCACAAAGTGACTGCAAGCTCAAAAATATATTTAGTGTTGAAATACCACCCACCTTCATTGGCGCCACAATTATCAAAATCAAAACTAGTCATGCCTCGATAGGAAAAAATAGCAAAAAACACAAATAAAAAACCAAAAAACGTTTTCCAGCCAATATGGACATCTTTTTTATTAATAAAAACATACACGAAATAAAAACTTAATA
>CAIMIV010000041.1 GCA_903841185.1 uncultured bacterium | reverse complement strand
GGAATATTCCGTTCTTTACTGCCTGCAGTTTTCCGCACTTTGGACACTTTTTTTATTCAGCATAATAGATGATTTACGATTATGCCTTCTATTATACTCCAAATCGACATTTTTATCCTTACATATTTTCTATTAAGCCTGAAAATAGATTAGAGGAGATAAAACGGCAGCGATAACTATACTCACGATAATCTCCAGCCTGCTTGGCTCCATTTTCTGCACTGCAATAAAAAAAACCACCAGCATAAGGAAGGTATACATTGATCCCCAAATTATTGCACGCCAACCAGTTTTTTCCTCAAGCTCATCAGGCAAATGTCTAGGGGGTACCAAAAAAATCTTTTTTTTCACTACCCCAATTGCAGTTGTTAAGATTAAGATTAAAAGAAACGACAGCACAGGAATATTTTCCATCTAATTTTTTCTAAGTTTATATTATAGCACAAGTTCTAATTCTATTTCAGGTAATGAAAAACCAGCTATCCATGAGTCTTATTTTCTAAGCTGTTTTATTATTAAATATCTTCTTTAACAATTTATAATATATTTCACCGACCCAGTTATCTACTATTTTAGTTCGCCTGAATTCCAAGCCTACGCCTTCAGCATGAATTCGGTCCAAAGGTAACGCCAGGCGTATCCGATCCAATAAGTCCTGTTTCGGAGGGAAAGTTTGTGGGTGCAAATCTTTGAAATTTTTTGAGAGCTCATTCTTTCTTTCCGCAAACCAGGTTTGCACAATTTTAGCTATGTCATCCCCAAGATCTAGGCAATCAACATTATATTGTGAGCTTTCTTGCAAAAATGCTTCCACTACAACTGCCAACTCATCCGGATTTATCTTTTTTTCTAGCCGTAGATATGATTCTCTTTCTAGTTCCCCTGCGACATTCTCGAAAGGATTTTTGATTATTATTGCTTTGATTTTTGCTTTTTCAACTCCCCCCGTAATTGCTTTTTTGATAGCCCTGATATTTTGATTATACCTCTCCAGCCATTTATTTCTTATAGGGTCAACAACTTTATCATACACGGCTCGAAACTCTTCACATTCCTCCTCACTTGTCGGCTCAATCCCAAATTCTTTAACATCATTATTATACGGGGAAACAAAATCATACAGCGAATCCGGCTCATAAGTTGTAAAAATTTTGGTGCCACTGCTATAAACATCATTAAATTCTTGCTCTTCGGATTCCAATATATGTCCATCATCAATACGGGCCAAAATTTCATCCTTCAAAGAAGAGTTAGCCCATAATTCATATTGTTTCGTCTTAATTTCGTAAATAGTTTTTTCATCTTTTCCGCGTTGCCTATCAGTCCTTATCTCTTTATATTTTAAAAATATTTCCTGCATAGGTAGCATTGAATTGAACATATGACCTAACTCGTGTACAGAAGCATGCATATTCCCAAAGCCAATCATTCCAATAAACTCCTTCCTTCGCACCGATATGTCGTCTACGTGCGAGGCCATCAACCCATTATGAAAAAATAAGTTAAATGCAGGATAGGCTCCTTTGAAAGCCATCTCATCTCCCATAAAATATATCCCAAAGGGCTTTACTATCATTTTTACATGAGTTGCCGGAACACCAAATATTTCTTGAAAAACTTTATTTGCGTCTAGATTGGAACTGCCTACCAATTCATCAATCATCTGTCTTCTGGCAACAATATTATTCTCGACAACCGCATTTGTTTCCTCGTCAAGGTATTTCAAAACTTCGAACTCAGCTAATAAGGCAGCTCTATTTTCCGCGTTATTCCCCTTATCACGAACATCTGTTTCATCAACCGAAGTTGCAGGTTTCGTGAATTTATATCCTTCGTTAATCATAACGTTTAATTTACTTTACTTAATAATCCACCATCTTTAAATATTTTTTATAGGGACCAGATGTGATTCATCCGTATAAAACATCATTTATTACATTTTAATTTTACCATGCTTAGTCCGAGCTGTCTTTAGGAGTGATAAAAAAACAAGGGTCATTTAATCTTTCTTACTTGCTCGGCAAGTGGTCTTAATTGCAGAATTACTACAGGAGTAACTTTGGTTATTAACTGCAGGATCTGCTTAGCGCATGCTATTAGAACTTTTTACAAATACCGATGCTTTACATAAAGATCAAAATGGTGTAATATCCCCTATCAATCAATTTATTATTAGCTATCCTATGCGACAGAAACTCTTTCTAAAATATACAAGCATTATCCTGGTAGTTATTGGGCTTTTTTTGCTTATTGCGCCAAAGCAATGGTTTCCCGATTTTTATAAACCTGTTTTCATGGGAATCGTTGCCTTGCTCTCTCCGGCTTTAATCTATCTCCCAAAATTCATCCTCAAAAAAAGTAACCCGGTAAAAAGAGCTCTCATTCTTGAAATGCGTTCTGTTATCGCCTTTTCACTGGCAATAAATATCGCTGGTGAACTTGGATTGTTTCAGCTCTATAAATATGGGTTTCAATATGATAAGTTTGCCCACTTCATTGTTTCTATGCTATTTGCCTTCATCTTAGGTGAGTCTTTAAAAGAATGGGAGCACTTCACTCCCAAAAAAGTAGCCTGGCTGGTATTTCTTATTGTTTTTAGCTCAGGGTTGCTCTGGGAATTTTTTGAAGCTACTTCAGACCTTCTTTTCAAAACCCAGGAGTGGGGAGCCTACGGCAAAAATATTACTTGGGATACCCTAGGAGATATTGCCTTCAACGCCCTTGGTATTCTATCTGGCATTATCATTTCCAAAATTCCAAAAAGACGTCGCAGATAAAATTTTTATCCTAGTCATTTTATCATCCTAAAAAGAGGCTTTTTTTCATAAGCCTCTTTTTAACACTAGCTCCAAGTTTTGGAATAAATTCGAACCGCTTTCATTTAACCGAAATAATTTTCCACGGCAAACTCAAACTGTTGCATAAACATTTCTTTTATATAAGAAACATTATTTTGTTCATAAAACAATATCATGGCTTTTTTGTATTCGATAGTGTTAACATCACGATATGACAACATGGATTTGCTATGAGCGTGCAAGATGGCATTGGCAATGATGCGCGAGGTGCGCTTATTGCCATCCTCAAATGGCTGAATGTAGGCGATCATAATAAGCACAACAAAAGACTTTGCAAAGGGATTTTTTACCTTTTCAAGAACTTCTACTAATTTTTTCGTAGCTTTTTCAATGTCCTTCTTTTTAGGTATGGGTCGATAAATTGTTCCCGTAATTCCAACCGGATGATTTCTGAAATCTTTCTTGATATCTATTTTTTTTGTCAAAAGCTCATGGATTTTTATAATTTTATCCAAGGTAATATCTTTGAAATATGCATCATTAACTAGGATAAAATCAAGTGTTTTTTTATGATTCAATATCATTTGCGCCTCCGCTCTATCTTTTCCTTTAGCAAAATGCATTTCGCGAAGGAGCATTTCTGTTTCGAGCAAGGTATAAGTGTTTCCTTCAATTTCTGAAGATTTCCAAGACAACTCTATTATCAAGCGCTCCCATTCTTTTCGAAAAATAGTCGGGCTATCTTTGGCCAATTTATTTCTTGTTTCGATATATTTTTTATTAGCTCGCTCCAGTGTTCCAATTTCTTCTTCTGAAAAAAGACTATCATTCAATATGGAAAAAATTTCATCATTGAATATTGGACTAGCCTCTCTTTCTGCAAACGGCCGCGAAAAATATTTCTCCACATCAATCTTTTCAAGCGCTAAATATTGCTGGGAAATATCATAGGAAATCGATCTTCCTTTTCCATGCTTGTTTAAAATATTATTTTCTGCCAAAAATGACAAATCGCGAACAAGCGTCAAACGCTTAACCCCAAATTTTTTTTCAATTAAGCCTAAAATATCCCCGGTTTGAAGGGTTTTTTCTTTTTTTATAAAATTAACGATTTCCTGCTGCCTTTCGTTTAATTTGGGATAAATTGACATAATTGTATCATTTTTATTCATAATTATACTCTAATTGTATCATTTATGATATAATTAGTCAAGTTACGAGTCTTAAAATGATACAATTAAATAATTAGGGTCAGGTACCTTTTTCTGTCACCCTCGTTACTTCAGCGCTGCATCTAATCCCATTTTCCACATCCACGATCTGCCTAGCAAGGTAAGCCCTCGACTAATTTTCCAGACGTAATCCTTGCTAAATATTCCCTCAACATTGCTTTTAGCGTTGTTTTTCCTTTGGTAGTTTTAAAATATTTTCTGCAAAATAATGTTTGAGCTGCTTTTTGATAATATATGACTTGAGTTAGTTAGGCGGCGCCACGAGACGAAAAAAAGACTATCCTGAAAAGGTAGTCTTTTTTGAGTTTTTCGTGGCTCCGCGACCAGGATTCGAACCTGGAACCAATTGATTAACAGTCAACTGCTCTACCATTGAGCTATCGCGGAATGTATCCAATTTTAAAATGTTGCCTAAACAAGCAACAAGATTAGTATAGCAAATGTTTTTTTCCTTGGCAAGTCTTCCAGAGCAAACAAAAGCCCCGCTTTTGCAGGGCTTTTTTTGCTATGACTAAGGATATTTAGTAATCTTTGAGTTTTTTGATACTATCGTGTTCTCGGATTTTTTCCAAAGCTTTGGCTTCAATTTGCCGGATGCGCTCTCGCGTCACGCCAAATTCTTGTCCCACCTCTTCCAGGGTGTGCACCACACCATCTTCCAAGCCGAAACGAATTTTCAAAATCTTCTGTTCCCGTGGAGTCAGCGAATCCAACACTTCCGCCACATGATCGCGCAACAATTTGCGGGAAGCCACGTGATGCGGCATAACGGTTTCCGTATCTTCGATGAAATCTCCCAAGACACTGTCATCATCACTATCACCGACGGAAGTTTCCAGCGAAACGGTCTCCTGTGAAATTTTCATGATGTGCCTGATTTTGTCCACCTCAATCCCCATCTCCACGGCCACTTCTTCCGGCAACGGTTCGCGCCCCAGATCTTGCACCAATCGTCGAGTGATTTGCGTATATTTATTAATGGTTTCCACCATATGCACCGGAATGCGGATCGTTCGAGATTGATCAGCCAATGCCCGCGTAATCGCTTGGCGAATCCACCAGGTCGCATAAGTGGAAAATTTATAACCCTTGGTATAATCAAATTTTTCTACCGCACGGAAAAGTCCGATATTACCTTCTTGAATTAAATCCAGAAGCGAAAGATTGTGCGAGCGGCCGACATATTTTTTAGCGATACTCACTACTAAGCGCAAATTGGCTTCCGTCAGTTTTTGCTTGGCAATCGGATCGCCTTTCTCAATGCGCTTGGCTAAAGAAATTTCCTCTTCCGTTTTCAACAACTCCACTCGGCCAATCTCCCGTAAATACATTTGCACCAAATCCGAAGAAGCTTCTTCGGGCACATCAATATCCTTTTTCCTTTTGCGCTTGCCCGCTTTCTCATCCTCCATATCTTCGGAAATCTTGTCTGTTTCCATTTTGATAATATCATCCGAACCCAGCACCTTCACGCCGATTTCTTCTAGTTTCTCATAGAGATTACCCAACTCCTCAATGCTCTTTTCCGCATCCGGAAAAGCATGCAGAATTTCATCCTCAGTAATAAAACCGCGTTGCTTGCCACGATAAACCAGCTCATCCGCCACACTGCGTTTCTTTTCTTCCTTGGGTTTATAGGGCACCACTTTTCCGCCTTGGCTGATTTTTTTCTCTGCCCGGCTTTGTCTGGATTTTTTGGGTTTTACTTCTTTTTTCGGCAGGTCTTGTTTCTTTACTACTATCTGTTTATTTTGCATTGGTATTTTTTCTTTCTTAACTGCTTTTTTAATTATCTTTTTCTCTGCAGGCTTGCTTATTTTTTTTATTTTTTTCACAGCTGATCTAGAAACACTCGCGCTTTTTTTGCTTTTTTTCGGCGCCACTTTTTTGACCGCCTTAATTGGAAGAGATTTCGTTTTTTTCTTGATAGACATAATATAAAATTTAGATTTGAACAGACCTGTTGCTTAATAAGTTGCGTAACGAAATTTTCAGATTTTGCGGTATAATTTTTCAAATAATTTTTGCGGTTTAGCTGTCGCTAAGCCAAGAAAATTTTTGGAAAATTTGACCAAAATATGGAAATTGCAGTAGTAAGTTATTAGGCAACAGGTCTAGCGTATTAATTGAGCTCTTTATTCAATAAAGATTGTTCTGAATTAATTTTTAGATATTCTTCTTTAAGAAAATTCATCGCCACTTCATCCTTAATTTTCTTGGCTGCGTCTAAGTCTTTTGATATTTTATCCAAACTACTTTTGTTCACTTCGTATTTAATTTCCCGCAGACGACTTTGCGCCTCCATCGATGGATTTTCCAAGACAATCTCTTCCAAGCTATTATCCAGTCCCACGCGATAGCGCATGGCGAAATAAATTTTTTCCGCTTGTGCTTTTTCCGCCGGAGAGTCGATTTTGCGCGTCAGCTCATCAAAACTAAAATTGAACTCTGCGCCTCGCTGGAGCATGCTGATCAGCAGACTGTTTGGAGGAAGATAGGTCCTATCTTTTTTTTCTACGACCACCTTCCAAACATCTGGATAAACAAGCATTAGCCCTATGAGATCTTTTACAAGAGTTTCTAATTTTCCGCTAGGGGCAAAAACTTTCTCTTCCCGAGATGTATCTAGTGAAGTCTGTCCTACCCTATCTCTAAGACTAGTCTTTTTAAGCATATCCGTCAATATACTGTCGGAAATATTCAGCTCGGAGGCAATTTTTTTCAACCAATGATTTTTTTCCACATTATTCGCCAGATAACCCACCATCTCTAATAACTCTTGCGTAATCTTCTTTTCATCCTCGACATTCTCTTTATTATACTTGGTAAAAATATTCTGAAAAAAATATTCCATCGCCCCCTTAGCCCCCACTACCGCTTCCAGTAGCAACGCAGGGTCTTTTCTTACCATGTCGGCCGCGTCTTTGCCGGAGGAAAGTTGCACTACTGCCACATTAATTTCTTTTTCAAAGCACAGCTTAATGCTTTTTTTAGTGGCTAATTCTCCAGCGCTGTCCATATCAAAACACATTTTGATGTTATTGGTGTAGCGCTTGATGATACCCAGGTGCTCCGGCGTCAAAGCAGTGCCGGAAACCGCCACCGTGTTTTTTAGGCCGGCCTGATGAGAAGCAATCACGTCCATATTTCCTTCTACCAGCAACACCCAGTCTGCTTGCCGGATTTCCGTTTTGGCTTGGTGGATGCCATAGAGAATTTTGCTCTTATGATAGACTTCCGTCTCCGGAGAATTAATATACTTAGCTTGCGTCTCATCCCCTCCGGGCGCCACCCGAGCGCTGTAGCCTACGATTTTGCTATTAGCATCGGCGATGGGGAAAATAATGCGATCACGAAAGCGGTCGTAATAGTTAGTCGTTTGTGAGGCGTGGCCTGTCGCGGTGGCGTCCGCTTTATTTTTTTCTACCAGCAGTCCCGTCTTGGCAATCTCTGCAGCCGTATATCCTTTTTTCATGAGAAACTGCAAAATATTACTCCAGCCATTCGGAGCATAGCCTAAGCGAAAATTTTTGATGGATTCTTCATTAATTCCTCGCTCTTGCAGATAGGCTAAAATTTTCTTGCCACTGGCTGTTTGCAACAAATGCGCTTGATAGAATTTAGTGGCCATTTCCAAAATTTCCAAGGTTCTGTTTTTTTGCTCGGTTTGCTTGGGATTCATCTTAGTGATTTCCACACCCGCTTTTTCAGCCAGCAACTTCAAAGCCTCCCGAAATTCCAACCCTTCAATTTCCATCACAAAACCAAAGATGTCACCCCCTTTCTGGCAACCGAAACAATGCCAGATTTGCTTGTCTTCACTCACCATAAAAGAAGGGCTTTTTTCGTTATGAAAAGGGCAATTTGCCCGCCAACTAGCACCCGTTTTTTCCAAACGAATATATTCTCCTAGAACATCCACGATATTCAGGCGGTTTTTGATTTCTTCTAAATCAGTACTCATGCTTCTATGCTACTATAAAGCTTAATAATAAGCAAAAAATCATCTCCGAGGGATATGCTTATTTATAGTACCATCCAGATTCTAATTTAGTGCACTTTTTGCCTCTAACCTTTTACACATAACGATTGATACAATTCAAATTCTCATAAGCCGCCTGCAAGCGCCGCACTAAACTTTGTTCTCCTGCTCGCAACCACACCCGTGGATCATAGAATTTTTTATTCGGCATGTCCGCTCCTTCTGGATTTCCAATTTGGGATTGCAGATAACCTTCATTTTGTTGATAAAAATCCCTTACTCCTTCCCAAAAAGCCCACTGCGTGTCGGTATCAATATTCATCTTGACCACGCCATAAGAAATAGCTTCGCGAATTTCGACTTGACTGGAGCCGGAGCCGCCATGAAAAACAAAATCCACCGGCCGTTCCGCGGTGTGAAATTTTTCTTGAATAAAGACCTGGGAATTATGTAAAATAATCGGTTGCAATTTGACGTTTCCCGGCTTATACACTCCATGCACATTACCAAAAGAAGCGGCGATGGTGAAATTTGGACTAATAGCCAGCAGTTGTTCATAGGCATAAGCCACGTCTTTGGGTTGCGTGTATAATTTAGCATTGTCCATCTCGGAATTATCCACGCCATCCTCTTCTCCACCGGTCATGCCTAATTCGATTTCCAAGGTCATTCCTATTTTAGTCATCCGCGCCAGATACTGTTTGCAAATAGCAATATTTTCTTCCAAAGGTTCTTCCGAAAGGTCGAGCATGTGAGAACTGAATAACGGTTTCCCATATTGGGCAAAATGTTTTTCTCCCTCTTCCAAGAGTCCATCAATCCACGGCAACAATTTTTTGGCGGCATGATCCGAATGCACCACCACGGGAATGCCATAAGATTGCGCCAAGGCGTGAATATGTTGCGCGCCCGCAACCGCACCCAAAATAGCCGCTTCTTGATGGGTGTTTTCCAAGGATTTGCCGGCATTAAAGATGGCCCCGCCATTGGAAAATTGGATAATGATGGGTGAATTAACGACGTGTGCCGCTTCCAGGGCAGCATGGATAGTACTGGAATCCACCACGTTCATCGAAGGAACAGCAAAGCCCTGCTCTTTAGCGATGGCAAAAAGCAGTTGCAAATCATCTCCGGACACCACGCCCGGCTCAATGGTTTTCATTGATGCTAACATAAGTTTATTTCTTCTAAAAGATTATACTAGCCTTGTTGCTTAATAAATTACGTAACGAAATTTATTAAACAATAAGTCTATTGTTATTATATCCCATTCCCTACCGAAAGCCAAAATAAGTATTTATTCTTTTCCCCGCAAGCGATTCGAGATAAAGGAGAAGACGCCCACCATAACATAGGCAGAAACTATATGCAGAAACAAATAATATACCCAGTGAAGCTGATTGTTCCTAGTGTTCCAATTATCATACCAGTGTTGATACTGAAAATGGTATTGTTGAAATAACGAATTTTTATATACCTCTCCTGTCAACATATTTTGCAAGGTAAAAATCTTTAGCACACCGATAAACACAAACAAGCAGACTATGAAAAAAATTCTAAACTTGGTCAGTTTAAATAGTTTTTTGAAAAGCATTAGCATACTATAATTTTTTATATTTACCGCGATCAACGTGAATTATCTCAAGATAATGAAATTGTGCGACCAGACCTGTTGTTCGCGAACGACAGGTCGAACGACATGGAGGAAGGAGAGGGATTTGAACCCTCGAAACCTGTTACAGTTTACCACCTTTCCAAGGTGGCGCACTCGACCACTATGCGATCCTTCCAGGATGCCATTTTAGCATATCAGCATATTAACATATTAGCAAAACTAGTTGGCCAATCTGTTAAATTGATACTGTGCTGACATGCTAAAATGCTGCTATGTTAACATGTTCTACTCTACTATGCGAATTCCCGTCAAGGCAATATCTTTCCCGCCCGGAACCCGACCAAGAATAATAACCACTTTGTCTCCGGCCACCAATCTACCTGCCTCCATATTAATATCGATCATCTCGTTAATCAATTCTTCCCGATCCTGTTTTTCCAATAAATAGGCGCGTGCACCCCAAACCACCGACATCTGCTGATAGGTTTTCGGATTGTGGGTACCGACGAGCAAGAGTTGCTCTGGTCGGTGATGTGCAATCATTCTGGCGGAAACCCCAGATTCACTAAATAACACAATTGCTTTAGCCTCGGCATGCACCGCCATCTCATGCGCACTATGCATAATCGAAGCGTAGTCGCTATAGGCGCAACACCCGTCAAAATGTTCATTCACATCATCAAAAGGAGATTCCTCCGTGTCTTTGATGATTTGCGTCATCGTTTCCACCGCCTCCACCGGATATTTCCCGTTAGCACTTTCTCCGGATAGCATTACGGCATCCGTGTGGTCAATGACCGCGTTGGTCACGTCCGACACTTCTGCTCGCGTAGGGATGGGATTGTTAATCATGGAATCGAGCATTTGCGTGGCCACAATCACCGTCTTGGCAGCGTGCAAACATTTCGCGATAATCTCTTTTTGGTAGATCACCACCTTGCTCTCTGCCATTTCAATCCCCAGATCGCCACGCGCCACCATCACCACATCCGTCGCCTCAATGATTTCATCGATGTTATCAATAGCCTCCTTTTTTTCCACTTTTACCACAATTTGCGGCAAGCTATCCTCTCGGCCCAAAATTTCCCTCATTCTTTCCCGGGTTTCTAAAACTTCTTGCGCATTACTGACAAAAGACAACCCGATAAAATCTACTTCATTTTTCAAAGCAAATGCCAAGTCCAATTTATCTTTTTCCGTCACTGCGCCAAAAGCTACCTTTGTATCTGGCACATTAATTCCTTTGCGCGGCTTAATAATTCCTCCATTAATAACTTCTGCTCTAACTGAATCACTCAATCTTTCAATTACCTGTAAACGCATTACCCCGTCTTCCACCATAATCCGCTCTCCCACCTGCAAAGCCGAAGCTACGCCATCAGAATCAATAATCAGTTCTTTTTCCTCCGTAGTTTTTTTATCACTGACAAAAATAATTTCTCCTTTTTCAATTTCAAAAGGCTCCACATTGCCCACGCGAATTCTCGGCCCCTGCAAATCCGCTAAGATCCCCAACGGCCGCTTGATTTCTTCGCGCACCTCTTTGGCAATATCAATAATCTTTTGATGAGATTCATGGGTGCCATGGGAAAAATTCAAACGAAAGACATTCACTCCCGCTTCCACTATTTTTTTCATATTTTCCTTGCTATCTGAGGCTGGCCCCACTGTGGCCACAATTCTGGTTTTTTTCATAATTTTTTGTATTAAATAGACTCTTAGATTATTCTCTAAACATTCTACTATAATCGCACAAAAAAATAAAACAAGCAACCATCCGGTTACTTGTTTTAATTCTGTAAAAGTTAGGTGCTCATTAATCGCAAATAAACACCTCTATTTTTTATATAACTCCTTTACCTGAAACAGGATATACCAGCCAATAATTGCACCGATAATAGCACTCACTATACCGCTAACAGAAATAATACCTCCGATTAAGCTAACAATACTTGCATAAAAAACCAATTGCCATGAACCCTTAGTGCGTTTGAATAATCCAGGCACAGCCATAATTTCCATAACCAGTGTTACCACGGCGACCACAAGTGAGACAATTGCACCAAATCCCCAACCATATCCACCCATCATGGCAAATGGAGCAATGATAGCGGTGAAACCCATGGCAACAAAAATAACTGGAAGCGCCAAAAGAGCAAAAATAATAATCAAGTAAGGAGAAACCTTAACAATAAATTCCTTGACTTCTGCCGGCAAGGCAAAAGGAGCTTTTTTTACCATATACTCATCCAATATAGCCTCTAGTTGGCCTAAAATACCTTTCATGTCCGATTGTGGAGAGGATTGATTCGTATTTTTTGCTCCATCGTGCTGCGCATTACTAGCATCAGCGATAGGAGCTGGCGGAGGTGTTTGTTGCTGGGCGTTTTTTTGCTCTTCCATATTTTTATACATTATTCGCTTAAAGCGAAGTTTTTTAATTATTTCTATGTCTAAAATATATCATGTATGTAACTTCCTGTACACGCTTAATACAAATATCCAGACCGCTTATTTCAAATTACTCTCACAAATATCCCGTAAAATCTCTTCTGGAATCGGGTTATGTTCTGGACTCACTCCCGGATAGCGCCACGCGCTGATGATTTTCAGCTGTTCCCGAAAGAGCAGTTTCTGCAATTCTGATAGATCTTTGCGACCTTTATTTTTCTTGACTTGGTACATGGTCCAGATTTCCGTCTTCCAGGTGGTTTTGCCGTCCTTATCCGTTTTAGGCGAGACCGGTTGCATGACGGCGATGGTGTTTTTCACAATGCCCTCCTCTTTTCTTTGCGGCCGGCGGATAATCCCCAAGACTTTCTGCTCGCTCAACCCATAGAACCGCATTTTCTCCATGGAATGCAGGGTCCAAAAATATCTGTCGTTGTTTTTCGGTGCTTTTATTTGCATAGCTACTTTCTTAGCGCTTAATCATCTTTAACATCCCCCTCCGCACGCCTCTCTGCTTCTTTTAGCATGCTCCTGGTTATCTTAACCGGACCAGGCTTTTTTTCAGAGGGCTTTTTTGGTTCAATGATCCTAACCGCATCTGCAATTCCTTCTTCCGATTGCGCATCCTCCTCAGCACCAGGAGCCGTAGCTATTTTTTTAGAGAGTTTTTCTCGCACAATTTTTCTGATCCAGCTTAATATTTCTTCATCCTGCCACATTTTTTTATTTTCAGGTGACAGTTCTTGCAATATCCCCAAAACAATTTCTTCTTCCGTGACCTCCATGCGTCCCATCAAATTATTCTTCCGCTCCACCTCATCCATCGCACCGCCGATAACCTCCCGCGGATGTCCCATAATAAATGCCTTATTAGCCGCATAAGATTTATCTTCTGCCGCATTTTTTTCAGCAGTTGCTCCGAAAATCTTCAATTCTCCTTCCATATTATTAAACTATTTTGGATTACACGCTTATGTTGCGTAAAGCAGCCACCCGCTCTTCAATCGGCGGATGGGTCGCGAAAAAACTGGAAACTTTTTTGCCTTTGAAAGGGTTGGTGATATAGAGATTGGCTGTGGCCCGGTTGGCCACCTCCAGCGGTTCTTGATCAGCGGAAATTTTTTCCAACGCTCTGGCCAGCCCTTCCGGATAGCGCGTCAAAAGTGCCCCACTAGCATCCGCTAGGAACTCTCTTTTTCTCGAAATGGCCAGTTGCATCAACATGGCCGCAAACGGGGCTAGAATCGCCAAAACAATCGCCACAACCGTTATGATGAGATCCAATTGACTTGATTCGCGGTTACTCTTACGCCCGCCAAAAAAACTAAAGCGCAAAAACCAATCTGCCATGAGCGTAACGAATCCTACCATCACCACAATGACCGTCGACAACAGAATGTCCCGATTACCGATGTGGGACAGCTCATGCGCAATCACACCTTCCAGCTCCACTTTTTCCAATTTGGCCACAATCCCCGTTGTGAGACAAATCACCCCGTGCTCCGGATCGCGTCCCGTGGCAAAAGCATTGGGAGCGCTGTCCGCAATCATATAGATCTTGGGCACCGGCAGTCCGGCGGTGATGCATAAGTTTTCCACAATGTGATAGAGCTCCCTATTTTCCTCGTGCGTCACTTCCTTAGCTTCACTCATAGCCAAGACAATCTTATCACTCCACCAATATGATCCAAAGCTCATCAGAATGGAAAAAACTACCGCCACTAATAAAATCACATCATTGCCCATTGCTCGAGCAAAAACAAAACCTACTCCGATGACAAAAACCAAAAAGCCGGTCATATATACCCAGGTAAGAGTAGTATTTTTGTCTGATTGTGTGTATAAAGTTGCCATATGCTTAAAAATATAGCATATAACAAAAAATTTCTATGTTATATGCTATATGCTACATGTTTCGTGATTTAGAATTCCACCTTCACATTCTCTTTTTCTCCTTCTGCCGCTTCGAAGAAATCCCGCTTGGTGAAATGCAACATCCCGGCAATCATGTTGTTGGGGAAAACTTCAATCTTGATATTGAAGTCTCTGGCATTACCGTTATAGAATCTGCGAGAAGCTTGAATCTTGTCTTCGGTGTCCGTCAACTCACGTTGCAATTCCAGAAAGTTTTGATTGGCCTTCAAATCCGGATAGGCTTCCGCTACGGCAAACAAGCTTTTCAAAGCTCCGCTCAACATATTTTCCGCTCCCGCTTTTTCTTCTGTTGTTCCCGCTCCCATCGCCGCGGTGCGCGCTTGTGTCACTTTTTCAAACACTTCTTTTTCGTGCGCGGCATAACCTTTGACTGTGTTGATCAAATTAGGAATCAAGTCATAACGTCTCTTCAATTGCACATCAATGTCGCTCCACGCCTCGTCCACTCTGTTTTTCAGTTTGATCAGGCCGTTATAAATAGCCATTACCCACATTGCCACGACTGCTACGATAATTAACACGATTACTCCTGTTCCCATATGCTTATTTTTTTACTAATTACTACTTTTTTAGTATAGCACTTTTCTTCCAGAAAACAAGATGGGGAAAGTATGCTATAATTTAGATACAATAATCTCTAACTATAAATCCTATGCACGCTTTCTTATCGCCCTATTATGTCGTTATTATCCCCCTCGTTGTTTTGCTGTTAGTTAGAATAATAAAATTTATCATTTTTTATTTCCGCCACGGCCGCAGCCTGACCTACACTTTCAGCCACGGCATGACCTATGGCCACATGCCCAGCGTCCATTCGGCGCTCATGATTTCGCTAGTCACTTCCGTGGGACATTATGATGGTCTCAATTCCGGCGCTTTCGCCATCGCTCTCGTGATGGCTATCCTGACCATTGATGACGCCACGCGCCTCCGCGTCTACATGGGCGAGCACAGTCGCTACATCAACATGCTTATCGACAAGACCAACGCCACCGAAGAAGACTATCCCCGCCTCAAGGAGCGCATGGGCCACAAACCCCTGGAAGCTCTGGCCGGAGGAATCCTGGGTTTTGTGTTGACGATCATACTTATCAATATTCTTTAGCTTACAAAATTTTGCATAAAAAAAATCCCGTACAACCATTGGCTGTACGGGAAATTGAACGCAGAGGTTGATACCTCCTTTTTTTGATTGTACGGGCGATTGAAATATTTTTTTATTCTGATACTATTTTCGACATTTGTTCTGCTTGTCTCGTTCTCCTTCTATAAAGTTCTCCGATAGATCCATCATAATAACTCCTACAAATTTTTCTTTCCCTCTCGTTTAGATTTCTTATCGCGATTTGCGTTGATTCGTCCAAATATCCGAAGGCTTTTGCATTCTGCCATGTGGTGTGTTGATTTACGAGTTTAATGAGAGAAATAACGCCAGCAAAAATAATGGCCGCTTCCCAGAACTTTGTTATGGGTATGGTGGGAAGTATTGATGTGCCGCCAAGAAACCATTCGACGCTAAAGAATATTGATGGCGCTGCAAAAAACAATGGGCAAAAAAACGAAAGGCCTTGAATTGTAACTGCCCAAGGAGGAGGAGCTGAACCTTCTTCACTAGCTCGCCATTTTCTTAGTGGAGCCGAGTATTTGATAATGCAGTCGCTTATATATAAACAGATTGCCAAGAAGCTCCACCAGACTAATGGATTATTTAACATGATCGTTCTCCTTTTACCACGAAGTGGCTTTTGATTGTCAGTGTCTTGATTATCAGACACCACATTAAGTTTTCAACGAACTCTCCTCTTTTTCTATCGTAACTATTGACTATACACTAAAAAACTGCTACAGTACATAGTGTCGACGAGTGGCGACAACTAATCTTTAATTACAACTTCATGTTAGATACTATCTTTGTTAATTTTGGCTTAAAAAGGGAACATTCTGATGTTTATCTGGCGCTTTTGAATGGCGGCATCATGCCGGTCGGCAAATTAGCCAAACATCTGGATATCCCCCGTACCACTATTTATGGTTTATTAAAAGATTTAGCCCAGAATGGTCTGGTAATTCAAAATGAAAAAAGCGACCTAAAGTTGTGGCAAGCTGTCCCGCCAGAAACTATCAAGACTTTTCTCAATGAAAAAATCAATGCCCTAGAAAACACGCGCACCGGTTTTGAATCCATCCTGGAATCCTTGCAAAAATCCCAAAAAACTGATTTTATCAGTCCCAAGTTCCACTATTATGAGGGCGCGGAGGAGATGAAAATGATGCTCAAAGATGTGCTCATGTATAATAAGCTGGAAACGGAACTATGTTGGCCGGTAAAAGACATCCTCAAATTAGTGGGTGAGGAATTTTTAGCTGATTTCAACAAGAAAAGAATCCGCAGCAATATCCATATCAAAGTTATTTGGCCGATGGATAAAGCGGAAAATGTGACGGACAATGCTTTTCTGGCTCCCGGCAAAGAAGTGCAGCGCGAAGTGCGCATCGCCCCGGCCGGCGTGGATTTTTCCATGGGCTACTGGGCGTATGGCGACAAGGTGATGTTCATGTCTTCCAAGGCGGAAAATTTCGGCTTCATCGTGGAAAGCCGCGAGCTGCGCCAACTCATGAAAACCCAGTTTGAAGTGCTGTGGAATGTCGCCACCCCCCTGCAAGCCGATCCGAAAATCACAGAAGCGTTTCTAGACACCCTTTAAAAAAACCTTCCTGGCAGATTTGACGTTCGGAAATAAGCCTTGTATGCTTTTGTTAGTGCTCTAATGCACACGCTAATTTCTAACCCTAAGACCATTATGCAGGCCATCGAAACAACCTTAGCACCCCAAGCTATCGGACCATATTCACAAGCCATTATGGCGGGTGATTTCATTTTTTGTTCCGGACAAATTCCAATTGATCCAAAAACAGGAACTATTATCCAAGGCGGCATCCAAGAGCAAACTACGCAAGTTCTACAGAACCTAAAAGCCGTCCTGCAAGCCGCCGACGCTGGATTAGAAAATGTCATTAGGACTGAGGTGTATCTAGCTGATATGGAAGATTTCTCCATTATGAATGAAATCTATAGCCAACATTTTGCTTCTCTTCCCTATCCCGCACGAGCGACCGTTGAAGTTTCCCGCTTGCCGAAAAATGTTTTAATTGAAATAGCCTGCATTGCGCAGAAAAAATAACAGACTTATTGCTTAATAAGTTGCAGTAGTGAGTTATCAAGCAAACAAGCCTAACTAATATGAAAAATATCAATGTCTCCCAAATAGAAAAGGCTTACGATCGCATCAAGGATGTCGTCACTAAAACACCTTTGCAATTCAATGCGGAACTATCCAAAAAATTTCAAGCCAATGTTTATTTGAAGCGGGAAGATTTACAAGCCGTTCGCTCCTATAAAATCAGAGGGGCCTACAACAAAATATCCCAGCTCTCTGCTGCGGAAAAAAAACAAGGCGTTGTTTGCGCCAGCGCGGGAAATCATGCTCAGGGCGTGGCCTTTAGCTGCAATAAACTAAAAATCAAAGGTCATATTTTCATGCCCTCCAACACGCCCAAACAAAAAATAAAACGCGTGGAAATGTTTGGTGGCACCTGGACAAACATCATTATGGCGGGCGATACTTTTGATGAAGCTTGCCTCGCAGCGGAAAAATTTTGCCAAAAAAATAAAGCCGTTTTCGTGCATCCTTTCGACGACGCTGATGTGATTGCCGGACAAGGCACCATTGGTGTGGAAATTTTCGACCAATTGTCAGAAAAGCCTGATTATCTTATTGTCCCCATCGGCGGTGGCGGACTAATCTCGGGATTAGGCACCTACGCCAAAGCAAAAAATCCGCAAATCAAACTAATCGGTGTTGAGCCGGAAGGCGCACCTTCTATGCTAGAAGCTATTCAGGCTGGCCATGTGGTGACTCTGGCGCATATTGATAAATTTGTGGATGGCACAGCGGTTAAAACGGTTGGCAAATTGGGATTTGCTATTGCGAAAAAAATTGTGGACAAAATCTTTTTAGTGGCCGAAGGGAGAGTGTGCCAAGAAATGATTTCACTCTACCAGAATAACGGCATCGTGACCGAGCCCGCCGGAGCCCTGAGTGTGGCTGTCCTGGAAAAGCTGGGTGCCAAAATAAAAAACAAAACAGTAGTGTGCATTATCAGCGGCGGCAATAACGACATCAGCCGCTATCCCGAAGTCATTGACCGCAGCTTGATCTATCAGGGCCTGAAACATTATTTCATCGTCGACTTTTCTCAAAAAGCGGGATCCTTGCGAAAATATTTGAATGCGGTGCTGGGACCGGATGATGACATTGTTTTGTTTGATTATTTTAAGAAAAACAATCGTGAAACCGGTCCAGCCTTAGTGGGAATTGAGCTATCCAAAAAAGAAGATCTAAAACCCCTCTTGCAAAGAATGGCTGAATTTGGTTTTAAATACCAACTACTTGATAGAGAAAGCCCTTTGCTGAAATTTATTCTTTAATTTAATAAAATAACAAAAGGCGGCGCCAAATGGCACCGCCTTCTTTTTTTATATTCTTGGAGAGCATGTTTTTATTTCATCTCCATTAACTCATCAAGTTTTTCCAAATCAAAAATATTTTTGATGACTATTTTTTGTTTAGCCTCAATAGCGTTGAATAACTTTTCCTGATTTTTAGGCATTTCTGAATTATATTTCACTTCGATTAGGGTTTTATTTTCCATTAAGAAATCAACCTCATTTCCATCCTGATAGACATAGCGCGGATTGAGTTTCTTTATCTTCAGATAGACATAATTTTCAAATAAACTGCCTTTATCGCGAAAGCCAGTGAAATATACACGCATGCCCAAATCAGCTGCATAGATTTTTTTAGCCGATAAAATGCGCTCATTGGTTTTGCCAAAGCGCGGCACCAAAAAAATCAAATATGAGTCGGCAAACATTTGCAAATATCTACTGGCTGAATCCGGTGAGATATCCAAAATTTTAGCGATTTTATTTATACTGCAAACTTTGCCAGATCTTTCCATTAATAATAGAAAAAAATCTTTGAGTATTTGCACATCTTTCACGCCATAAAAAGCAGCAATGTCTTTTTGAATTATATCATCCACCAACTCTTTTAAATATTCGATGTTGCCAGTCAAGACATATTCTGGCATTCCGCCAGCTTGCATAAAATCTTCAAAGTAGCGTTCTAATAAATGCTTATCTGTTTTTTTGACCACAATTTTTTTAAATTGTAAATATTCTTCAAAGTCCAAAGGTAAAACCTCAATCACCACATTGCGACCGGTTAGAAACGCTTTTTTACTTTTCAAAAGTGAAGCGCTGGATGATGAGGCATAAACCTTAGTATTTTGTTGATCATAGATATTTTTAAGTTGCAATTCAAAGTCTTTTTGATATGTCACTTCATCCAAAAACAAATAGATTTTTTCAGAAAAATCCAATTCATGAATCTTTCGATATTCCTCAATAATTTCCAAAATATTATTATTAGCCAACAGATAATCATCCAAACTAACATAAAAAATCAATTTGGGATCAACTTTCAATTTTTCTATAAGATGCTGAATAACTTGCTTCATCAACGTAGTCTTGCCCACGCGTCGCAATCCAGTCAGAATAGTAACTTGCTTGATTGTCAAATTAGCCTTCAAGACTTCAAAGATGCGTGGTCTTTCAATGACATCCCCTGCCTCAAATTTATCTTCCCACCAGGGATTATACCGATATAATATCTGTTCCATAAAGCTATTTCTTAGTTACTTACAAGAATATTATACGATACCATCGTATAATTTGTCAAATATCTATACGATACCATCGTATAATATTAGAGCAATAGGTCTAATTAGACCTAAATTATACCTATTCTATACCTATTTTTTGGCTCAAGTCAGTACCTTTTACAAAACAACTAGCAAAGGCGGCGCCCAATGGCACCGCCTTTTTTTTATATTTGTGAAAATATATCTATTTCATTTTTGCCAACTCCTCCAAAATCGCCACTCGGTCATTCCAAGGAATTTTCTGGTCCCCCACTACCATAGTTTCTTCGGCGCCCATGCCAGTCACAGCGATGATGTCATCGGATTGCGCCAATTGCAAAGCCTTGGCGATGGCTGCCCGACGATCGGGAATGATCCAGAAATTATTGTTTTCTTCTTTGCTTTTTATCCCCGCCACAATGTCCGCGATAATTTGCGCCGGATCTTCGTGAAACAGATCGTCATTGGTGACGATGACAAAATCCGCGAAGCGCGAGACGACTTCGCCGACAATCGGCCGCTTCCCCCGGTCACGCTCTCCGCAAGCACCGAATACCGCGATGACGCGGGCGGCCGGTTTTTTTATTCTCACCAGTAAGGCGTAGAGTTTTTCCAAAGCGTCGGGAGTCAAAGCAAAATCCACCAAAATATTTAAGTCCCTATCATTCGGCACATATTCCATCCGGCCGGGCACGCCGCTGATTTTCTCCAGAGCACTGGCGCAAGTGGCCAGGGAGATGTCTTCCGCCACGCCCACGCTGATAGCGGCCAGCGCATTTTCAATATTAAAATCGCCGATCAGATGCAGAGCAAATTTTTGATCTTTGACGGTGAATTCCGATGCGCCAATTCCAAGCTTTATATTTTCTGCAACGATGCTTTGAGATTTGTTTGTTTCTTGTATCTTGTTTTTTGTATCTTTTATTGAGTATGTGTATTTTTCTTTATTGTTATATTGCAAAAATTCTTCTGGGTTGATCATATCGGCGTTCACGATGGCAATTTGAGCGTGGTGAAAAAGTTTCGCCTTAGCCTCACGATAGTTTTCCATGGTCTTGTGATAGTCCAAATGTTCCCGCGTCACATTGGTGATGACGGCGGTTTTATAATTGATACCCCACACTCGCTGCTGATCCAAAGCATGGGAAGAGGTTTCCAAAACCAGATATTCACACCCCGCCTCCACGGCTTGCCTCGCAAATTTCTGCACGGCAAAAGCGGAAAGAGTAGTGAGGTGGGAAAGATTTTTTTCTTCTTTGCCATTGATACGGAAATTGATGGTGGACGCCATGGCCACTTTTCTTGCCCCGTAGCCATCAGGCTTTACGGGGTTGCCGGCCTCTTCCAGGATCCTGGTCACCATCTGACAAGTGGTGGTTTTGCCGTCCGTGCCGGTGATGCCGATGACTATCAGCTTGCGCGTGGGCCAGCCAAACCAAACATTGGCCCAGATTGCCTGGAATAAATGATAAATATTTTTAAGCGATTGAGGAATCAGTTTTTTCACCCCGACACTAACTTTTAATGTTTTATCATCATCAATAAAACCAAAAGTTAAATTAATTATTATTCACACATCCCCTAAATAACTTTTAATATTCTGTCCTATTAAAAGT
>CAIMIV010000040.1 GCA_903841185.1 uncultured bacterium | reverse complement strand
CCGAACCGGCGAAGATGATGTCCTCCGCTTTTTTTCCCCGCAAGTTCTTCATAGACTGTTCTCCCATCACCCAGCGCAAAGAATCGGCAATATTAGACTTGCCGGAACCGTTGGGGCCCACTACCGCAGTGATGCCACGGATGCCATCGTGAGTCGTCGAAAAATCCAACGTGGTTTTGTTGGCAAAAGACTTAAATCCTGAAATTTCTAGTTTTTTGAGATACATGCAATTTTTTTATTATTTCCACTATTCCTCCAGTGCATCCTCTTTAGTCAAATCATCCACTTGCTGCAAAATTAATTTATCCAACTCGTCTCCAGCCTCTTTTTCTGCTTGATCCAAATCAGCATGAATTGCTTCAATTTTAGTGATTGATTCGTCAACCGACAATTCAATTTCATCTAATTTCTTCTTGGTTTCAGCACTTGATTCTTCCAATTCCTGATTAATTTTTTTAGCCTCTTCTAGAAGATTATTGACTTGATTGTCCAGATCTTGTTCATCAATCGCATCTTGATTTGTTTGTGTATTATCCATATTTTAGAAAATAAACTTATTATTTTTTATATTTAGTGCTTACTCAGCGAAATATCTATTTATAATCTCCGCCAATCTAGTATTTCTATTTCTGGTCGATTTATAATAAGCCTCCAGAGCTTTCCTAAGTTCCTTGAAGCTTAGTTGATTACTTAATCGCAAACTAGTTTCATTCAAAAAATTCCTTAAATCAATTGTAGCTGCATTTTCTCCGGTAGTCATGCTGGCACCATATTCCCCAGTCAAATAAGCATTCCAATCATCTATCAAATTACCCACTCCCAAACGCTCTCCACCTTCGGATGTAGCAGCTCCAATATCCTCATAAGCACCGGCACTAGCTGTTTCTGACTCTCCGGAACTAAATTCTCTAGTACGCGAGCGAGCCTCCTCTCTCCCTTCAAACCCAGCCCCTCGACTTCTAGTTTCCACAGCGATGTCCAGTGGTCGACTTTCCTTGATGCGAACAAATTCTTCCCTTCTGTCTCGACGGGGATTAGACGCTCCATCCACTTTAGTAATTCTTTTGTCAATCACACCTCTTCTCCTGGCTAAATCTTCCCTTTCTCCTTGCATAATGGCATGACCTGCTTTAATTCGCTCATCATACAAACGAATCACATCATTCCTTCTAATCGCGCGTTCCGACATGCCACTCCTAGAGAAAGCTTCAGCCAATCGAGATTTTCTGTTTTCTAAATCAGCCATCCTTTCTGTTATCCCTCTATGTCGCACTTCCATTCCTGTCGCAAACGTATCCAAGCGATCTTTATTGGCTTGCAAATTAGCTAACTCACTTTCCATGGGTCGCAACTTATTATCATAATAGTTGATAAGTTTGTCCGCAATCACATCTCGGCTGTTGGCATAAAGTTTCATCTTATTATCCCTATTCTCAAACTCGGATTGAATTTCATCCTTTCTACTTAACTCTTTTCTTATACTTTGATCAATCCTGGTTAATTGCAAGCGCAATGACTCCGCTCCAGGCATGCCTTGGCGGCGAAGCTCAGCGATAGTCGCTTCTATCTCTGCTTTGGACTGATTCAGACCATTAATTGATAGGTCAACAGCATCCATTTGGTCTTTGGATTGGACGGCTTTTTTCTGGTGCCGATTAAGCCAAATTTGATTGTAGGCAATTTCCAATCTGCCGATAATTCTGTTGGCAATAGGCATATTATATACTCCTTCGTAGATGCGGCTGGCAACGCTTCTGCCCATTTGAGACATGCGACCAAAGAAGCTCGAAGCTTCCGGGGTAAAAACCCTTGCTACCGTCGGTCTGCTTGCGCTAGGATCAATGTCTTCAAAATTTCTAGCTCGAGAAGTTGCACCAGCAGCGTCTCTATCCCTATCAAAACCGCCCATAGCCGCTGCGTCAGGATCATCCACTCGCTCACCTTCCGCTCTTCCCATTCGAGAAGAGCCTGCAGTACCTCTATCAAAGCCACCCATAGCAGCCGCCTCGGGATCATCCACTCGTTCATCCTCTGGTGAAGTTGCGCCGGATGTATCAGCAGATCCTCCTTTTGCACCTTCTCTTTTTCTCCATTCAGCCGCCAATTCATCATCAGTCGGCATTTCTTTTCCCAAATCATATTTCCTCACCACTTCATCTTCTTCTGTTTTTTTCATAGCATCCTCCCTTGTCTTCCATTCAGCGTCAAAATCCTCATCAGTCCATGAATCCTTGCTAGGAACATGGCTTTTGGCAACCTTATGCTTCCACAAACGATCATTCTTTGCATTATCAGAACCACCCATAGCAGCCGCATCCGGACTATCTGCCAAGTACTCACTCCCTTTTTCCATCCCCCCGCTAAGTGACATTTTTTTTTCTGCCATATGTTTATGTAGACTAAAATTAAGATTAATTTCCTCTATTTAAATTATATCACGGAAAAGTTAAAAAATAAACAATACGATGGATTCTTTAAATAAAAACAACCCTGCGACTCATACTATGAGCTACAGGGTTGGTACGGCGAGGTGACGATGATGTGTCTAGATCTGAATAAATCCGATAAAAGCATGCCGATTATCATCGTTTATGGCAAGAGATGGCATCGCAAAGTCCAGTTGAGCGTTAAGATCATTTGATCCACCAACATAAAGCCGGTGTTTGGGCCTTTCTCCATCCGTGACAGCTTGGGCACGAAGATAGTGAACCAGTTTTCCTTTGACCAGCCTGGTTTTCACTTCCACTGACAACGAGCTCTTTTTCCCAGGTACGACATCACCGAAAACATACATTTCCACAACACCACCAGAAATGTATCTGTTGCAAAGCCAATAGAAAACTTTTTTTCCATCCTCAAGGAAAGATTTTCTCTCTGCGTCAGAATTGATTTTGGCTACTGCCAGAACCGGTCCCAATACAGTTTCACGCTCAACAACAGGAACAGGCTTCACAGGGTTTGCGGTATTTTTGCTCATGGTGTTCTCCTTGTCTTTTTTTTGGGAAAATCCCACCTCTTTTTAAACAACATTAGGCACTATTCGTACCGTAGTCAGTCAACCTCCTTAGGGGATTACCTAACTACGAAACAAATCTCCTACGCTAACCTACTATCGCCTGCTTCCGACATTTACTAAATCCGTAAGGGGAAAACGGGCAGTTACCTCCACCACTGTGACAATCACAATAGGAAGAGGCCTCCGTGCCTGCACCATATATAACCAGATTCATGATTTCACTCAAAGGCACTTTAGTCGCTGGCGCCTTAGAAAGCGCGTCGGAGCCGTTCATAAAAGCATTCAGGGAACGGTGATAGAACCAAAATGGCAGTTGCGTACTCTTACCCTCATACTGCAATTTTCTGGGATCAATCTCTCGCTCAGTTCCCATCAGTTCCAATTCTCGCATACGAATAGCACCCACAATTTCCCGCAAATCAATGCGATGATGCTTATTAGTCAAAATCATAATATGTCCCGTGGAACGTTTTTGAACAACCATGGAAAAATTAGCTACCGAAATGCCATAATTAGCCACTTGGACATTATCCGACTCAATGATACCAATTTTAAGTTTATTTTTATTTCTCTTTACGTTTACCAATTCACATTTTTCTTCAAATTCCTCTTTAACCACATAATGCCACTCCTTTTGTGTCGCTTGAAAAAAACCTAAAGCTTGCAAGGTGAATTTGATTGCCGCCAGTGAATCCATGCCTTGCTTATGCATACACTTAACCATATAGGCCAGCTCGCCGTAGCGGTTATGCAGGCCTTCCAAATCATCTTCTTGAATATAACTCAAAAGGGCATTTAGCTCCGGATTAGTAGCAATACCCAGATCAGTGGCTACCAAGGAAGTTGAGGTTTCGTTGCCCTCCGACTTCCCATGATGATCAAAAGTTCCGCCCCCAATATCGATGAAGAGAGCCCCTTCATTTTCCAGCGCCTTTATTTCATCCGCACTCGGATCATGACTGTATTCCCAAAAAGCAATCTCCGCCTTTTCTATGCCTGGAAATTTATCTCGTCCATATTCCAATAGCAAAAAAATAGCCGCTATGGGATCCAAATGAGGTTTGTTGGGAATGATGATTTTCTTTATTTCCATAAATATTGACTTCTATAGATACTAGCATACTTTCAACCTTTTGTCAAACGTAGTTTTAGCACATTGCTTTATTTGAGCCAAAAAATAAACAGGGAACAAACAAAAAAAGCCCTCTAACGGCTTTTTTCACATGGTCACATTTATATGTTTACCACCCCTTCACTGCCAATCCGGCAGCGGCGGCATTTCTCTGTGCTTCTTGCTTGGACATGCCTTCACCTTGAGCAATCAACTCCTGTCCCAGATAGGCGCCGACCACAAACTTTCTGGCATGGTCTGGTCCACTTTCCTCAATTACTTTATACGAAGGAGTAAAACTCACCCGCTCCTGCGCTTCTTCCTGGAAGCGACTCTTGGGATCCATATAGGTTTTGTTTTCGATAATTTCCGGCAACTCCACCACGATGTTTTTCAAGATAAAATCCTTAGCTACGTTATAGCCCAATTCTTTCTGATCCAAATAAATGGCTCCAGTGATGGCCTCAAAAGCGTTGGCCAAAAGATAGGCTCGAGCTTTGCCGGTGTCTTTGGCTTCCCCGCGACTCATCATTAAAAATTCTTCCACGCCTAGCTTAGCAGAAATTTTCGCCAGCATCTCACCGTTCACCAATGCCGCGCGCCAATTGGTCAGCTCCCCTTCCGGATTAGGATAGTTGGCATACAAAAATTCCGTCACTACCAATTCCAAAACCGCGTCGCCCAGAAATTCCAGGCGTTCATTATGGTCCAAGGGATAATCTTTATGCTCATTCAAGTAAGAACGGTGAGTTACCGCTTGTTGCAAAAGATCGATATTATTAAATTTTATGCCGAGCTTTTCCGCTAATTTTTCTACCACGATAATCGGAAATTTTCAATTCACAATTCACAATTTTCAAACAATTTTCAATTTTTCAATGAATAAATTTAAACATTAAATCATTCGAAATTGCTTTTAAATTTTAAATTTTAAATTTTAAATTTTAAAAACTAATTAAGCCCCCTCGGCTTTTACTGTTTCCATGTTTTTAGTATCTTCTTCAATGCTTTCTTTGTGATTTTTAGATTGATCGTCTTTCATGGGCTCGCCCAACTCCCGATAAATGGTGCCTAAGACGCCGTTGACAAAGCGTCCGGAAGATTCCCCTCCAAAAGATTTAGCCAATTCAATAGCTTCGTTGATGGCCACTTTCGGCGGCACATCGTCATAGTCACCAAAAATCAGCTCGCAGATGCCCAAGCGCAAAATATTCCGATCCACCACCGTCACTTGATCCAACGGCCACTCAGGAGCGCATTTTTCAATCAATGGATCGATTTTCATGCGATTAGCCACCGTTTGATTGACTAGATAATGAACAAAAGAATCATCCTCCATTCCGGGAGCAAATTCTTCCACATTTTTTTTCACAATTTCCTCCAGATTTTCATCTTTTTTGCCTTTGAAATCCCATTCATACAGAGATTGCATTGCGACGGACCTAGCTAGATGACGATTAGCCATATTTTTTTTATTTGTTAGCTACTTTTTTATTGGCTTTTTTCATGGTATCGATCACCTCCACGCCTTTATAGAACCCGCATTTAGGGCAAGTGACGTGAGGTTTGATTTGCGCTCCGCATTTAGTACAGGTAACCAGATTTTGTGGGGAAAGTTTCAGCTCAGCTCTCGCCCTATCGCGTCTACCTTTGGTGTGTCTCTGCTTTTGTGTTGACATAAATTTACAATTATACTCTAATTAGATTTTTTATTACCTACTAACTAATTTAGCATCATTATCTCTTTTTGGCAAGGGTAGGCATAGGTTCAAAGGTTTGGCGATGAATTTCACACGGGCCAATGCGGTGCAAAGCCTCCATATGCACTTTCGTGCCATAGCCTTTGTGCTTATCAAAGCCATACTGGGGATATTTGGCGTGCGCCTCCAACATCAGCCGGTCTCGGGTGACTTTCGCCATAATCGAAGCCGCCGAAATGGACTTCACGATTCCGTCACCACCCACCACTGCCTTCTGATAGAGTGAAAGATTAGGAATCTGCTTGTTGCCATCCACCAGAACGACATATTTACTATCCTGAATTCTGCGCACTCCGTTCTGCTCCTGCGCAGATAAATCTCGATTGATTTTTGAATACAAATCCGACAAGGCTTTTTTCATCGCCAAAAAAGTAGCTTCCAGGATATTCACGTCATCAATGGTTCGGTGATCACAAATGCCAATGCCGACATAAAAATTTTCCGCGATAAAAGCAAAAACTTTCTCCCGTTGTTTGGGCGAAAGCTTCTTAGAATCCCGCACCAAATCCCAAGTCTTATCATCCATCTTCTGCCAGTCCCGATGTTTCACAATCGCCGCGCTGGCCACCACCGGACCAGCTAACGGTCCGCGTCCCGCCTCGTCGATGCCAATGACAAAACTGAACTCCTGTTTATCCAGCAATTCCTGCTCCCACTCAAAAGTTGATTTTTTCATATGTTTTATGCTTTTCTCCATTATACCACATCTGCTTTGTATGTTTAACTATTTTGAAAAATAAACCTATTTAAGCGCAAAAGCCCTTTTTAGGGGTGGCTTTTATTTTTCCCGGGATATGCTATACTAAGTGTTAGACCTGTTGCATAATAATTCACTACTGCAATTTCCATATTTTGGTCAAATTTCCCAAAAATTTTCTTGGCTTAGCTACGGCTAAACCGCAAAAATTGTTTGAAAAATTATGCCTCAAAATCTGAAACTTTCGTTACGCAACTTATTAAGCAACAAGTCTAAATTAAATTATCTCCCTTGCAAAACCCAGTGAGCAATCCGGGCTATGAAGGAAGAACAAATCATATGAATCAGATTACTTGCATTAAATTTGTCAGCCATTTACTTTAAGTTTTGTGGCTTTTTTTATTTTTCTCAAATTTTTAATTACCAATTTTTTAATTTTTAAATACTTTGCCTACCAGCAGGCAATAATTCTAACTTCTCAATTTTTAAACATTAGAAATTAGAAAATTATTTAGAAAATTAAAAATTACAAAATTCTATTATGAAGTTCACCCACCTCCACGTCCACACGCATTATTCCTTGCTCGATGGCTTGGCCAAAGTCGACGCTATTCTTGACCGTGCCAAAGAATTGGGCATGGATTCGTTGGCCATCACGGATCACGGCGTGCTCTATGGCGCCATTGAATTCTACATCAAAGCCAAAGAGCGCGGCATCAAACCGATTATCGGTTGCGAGATGTATGTGACCGCTAACGATTTGCACAGCAAGAATCCCACTGCCGAAGATAAAAAAAGATACCATTTGATATTACTCGCTAAAAATGAGACGGGCTACAAGAACTTGATGCGTCTTATTACCATCGCTCATTTAGAGGGTTTTTATTATAAACCTCGCATTGATCGTCAAACTCTACGTAAATATTCAGAAGGACTCATTGGACTGTCTGCTTGTGCACAGGGTGAAGTGCCTGCGCATGTCATTGCGGGCGACATGCAACGCGCGGAAGAGTTAGCCTTGGAATACCAGGATATTTTTGGCAAAGGCGATTTCTATTTCGAAATTCAATGCCACCCCAAATATCCCAATCAAGAAATTGCCAATCAAGGACTGATTTCCCTTTCCAAAAAACTGGACATCAAGCTCGTGGCTACTAATGATATTCATTATGTCCGCCAAGAAGACAATGAAATCCAGGACATCTTGTTATGCATTCAAACCAATCGCAAAGTGGACGAAAAAGACCGCATGAATCTCATGGATTTCGAACTATATCTCAAAAGTCCGGAAGAAATGGCTGCGCATTTTTCCTATATCCCTGAGGCCCTGGCCAACACGCAAGAAGTGGTGGAAAAATGCAACCTGGAAATCAAGCTCGGCGAAACCCAGCTCCCCCATTTTGATTTTCCCGCGGGTTATACTGCCCAAACCTATCTGGAAAAACTATGTGAAGACGGCCTGGTGAAAAGATTCGGCACCGATATCACAGCTGTTCACCGGCAAAGAATGGATTACGAAATGGGGGTTATTGAAAAAACCGGCTACGCTTCCTACTTTCTCATCGTGCAAGATTTTGTTAACTGGGCGCGAGAACAAGGCATCGTAGTTGGTCCCGGCAGAGGAAGTGCCGCGGGCAGTTTTGTTTCCTATTTGACCGGCATCACTAATATTGACCCAATCAAATATGATTTGCTTTTTGAAAGATTTTTGAATCCCGAACGGGTTTCCATGCCGGATGTGGACATGGACTTTGCTGACAATAGAAGAGATGATGTCTTGCAATATGTTCGAAGAAAATATGGCAATGATCACGTGGCGCAAATTATCACCTTCGGAACTATGGCCGCTCGCGCAGCCATTCGCGATGCCGGCAGAGCCCTGGGCATCCCTTATGCTTTTTGTGACCAGACAGCCAAACTTATTCCCCAATTCTCTACCATCGCCGAAGCTTTGGAAGAATCCAAGGAATTCAAAGATTTTTATGGAATGGATCCTAGTGCCAAAAAACTGATTGATAGCGCCAAACGTCTGGAGGGAGTGGTGCGCCACGCTTCCATGCACGCTTGTGGTGTGGTGATCACTAAAGATCCCGTGACGGAATATACTCCTTTGCAAAACATTATTCGTGGTGGAGAAAATGGCGGGACTGTGACCCAATATTCTTCTTCCACTAAATCCAGTTTTGTAGAAAAAATTGGCTTGCTCAAGATGGACTTTTTGGGGCTAAAAAATCTGACCATTATCCAAAATACTTTGCGCATCGTCAAGGAAATGGAAGGACTGGAAATTGATATCGACACCATTCCGCTGGATGATATCAAGGCTTATGAACTCCTGCAGCGAGCCGAAACTACCGGTGTTTTCCAATTGGAAAGTTCCGGCATGAAAAGATATTTGAAACTGTTAAAACCCACTGAATTGGAAGATATCATTGCCATGGTGGCGCTCTATCGTCCAGGGCCGATGGATTGGATTCCGGATTTCATTGCTCGCAAACATGGACATAAAAAAATGTCCTATCTGCATCCTCTTTTGGAACCGATCCTGAAAAAAACCTACGGTGTAGCCGTCTATCAGGAACAAGTCATGCAAATTGCCCGCGACCTGGCGGGGTTTTCTCTGGGCGAAGCGGATGTCTTGCGCAAAGCCATGGGGAAAAAAATCTTTGCCCTCATTCAAGAGCAGAAAATAAAATTTATTGAAGGTTGTGAGACGCAAGGCGTAGGCAGCAAGATTGGAGCGAAAGTTTTTGAATATATTGAACCCTTTGCCGGCTATGGCTTCAATCGCAGCCATGCCGCTTGCTATGGACTCATCGGCTACCAAACCGCTTACCTGAAAGCTCATTTTCCGGCGGCTTTTATGGCCTCTCTTCTCACCTCCGATCAAGACAATATCGACCGCATTGCTATTGAGGTTTCTGAATGTCGCGATATGGGCATTGAAGTGATGGCTCCGCACATCAATGAAAGTTTTGAAGAATTTGCCGTGATCGTGGATGAAAAAACCAAAAAAGAACGCATCCGTTTTGGACTGAATGCCATCAAAAACGTGGGTCATAATGTTGCTCATGAAATTGCCGAGGAACGCAGAAAAAATGGGGTATTCAAGAGCATTACGGATTTAGTAGAAAGAGTGCAAACCAAAGATCTTAATAAAAAATCCATTGATGCACTGGCCAAAGTAGGCGCCCTGGAAGGCTTGGGAGAGCGCAATCAAATCATTGCTTCAGTAGAAAATATTATTGCCCACTCCAAAACATTTCAAAAGAATCAAAACTCTCAACAGTTCAGTTTATTTGGCGCTTCCGAAATTGCCATGCCGGAAATTTCTCTGGTGGAATGTGAGCCGGCTACCAAAAAACAACGCCTCAGTTGGGAAAAGGAGCTGATGGGACTATACATCAGCGATCATCCCGCCCGAGAATATAAAGACTATTTCGCCCATATGGGGGTGGCCATTAAAGACATCAATGCCAGTCACGTCGGAAAAGTTATCAATGTTGGCGGCGTAATTTCCAAAATTCATAAAATCTATTTGAAAACTCAAAAAACCATGCTCTTTGTCACGATCGAAGACATGGAAGGCGGGATGGAAATCCTCGTTTTCCCCAAAATCCTGGACGTTACGGGTGCGATTTGGGAGGAAGACAAGGTGGTACTGGTGAACGGCAAGATTTCTGATAAAGACGGCACTTTCAAAATCATGTGTGAATCGGTGAAAGCCATCAATCCTCAGGAAATTGAAAGTTTCCGTCGAGTCCTCGCCACCCAAAAAGCAAACGGCAATACCATTGTCTCTAAAAAAGACCCGGCCGCCGAAGCAGCCATCGCCGGAAAAGACGGCGCAGCCAAAAAAATTATCATCACTTTACCTAGCTCCGCTAATCAAGAGGCGCTCAAGAAACTTTCCCAATATTTTGATCGCTGTGAAGCGGGCACTGCCAAGGTCTATTTGTCTATCAATAATTCTCGCCTGGAAACACCCTACTGCATTGCCCTGACTGAAAATTTAAGCAACAATCTGCAAATCATCCTTCCCGCGGCGACACTAGAAATTATTTAAAATGTTTTTGACATTTAAAAGACCTTACTAAAATCAAAAGAATATCCGCAGTGGCGGATATTCTTTTTGATTATTTAAGCTAAAGATCTTTTCTAATTCGGTGCCACCTCGCGCCAATTCAAGTCGCGACAGTCTTTGGTGCCAGGACACACCTTCTGCGAGCAAGTATTATTATACATAGATCCTATACAGGTAGTTTTTGGATCAGCAATGCAAGTGCAAGTCTGTTTGGTTGCAGAGCAAGACTTAGTGCCACAAGTCCATTCATATTTACCACTTGTTGCATTTGGATCTGTCCAAACTTCAGAACCACTGGAACATAAATTATATAACGGTTTTGATGGTGTTGGGGTGTCAGCTGCACTTCCACAATTAACCTCAGCAGCAGCTATCGTACACCTATTACTATATTGACCCCATTTATTTACACACCTCCAATCACTGAATGGCACGCTCGGAGTAGTACTACTCAAAAAACCACAAGCATCCCAAGATCCATACTTAGCTTCAAGTCTCTCGTAGATACTTTTTGGACGTTGTTTATCAGTTGTTCCGCCTTGGCTAACACAATTATCATAAATATATTTCGGTTCACAAATATAAGTTGAAGATCCTCCATAGCCCCACCAACGATAACAACTACTATCCCCATATGTATCAATCATTTTTTCATAACATTCATCGGCATTTTTTTGATTATACGCTGCAAATTCCCTATCAAGGTCGCTTTTCATTGTGGCATAATCAGCCGGATCACAATAATACACAGTGGCTGGGATTGGGGTTCCTTTCTTACATGTTCCTACATCCTCACCACAAACTGGAAAAAAGTCATTTATTATACTAGAACGCGCCGTACATCCTGACCAATCGCTACCATTGGCCATACAATACCAATGCCAGCCATGACCATTTGGAGGAGTATCATAATACCATGATGTTTCCCAATCCGGTGTTAAGTGTGACGCATATTCCGGACGGCTACACAAAGCATCATCATACGTCACTTCGCGATCAAATGTTTGCCCATTAGCCGATCCGCAGCCGGTCTTACTGCAGCCTCTCGCCCCGTTGCAAAATCCGCCACATCCATCACCGCAAGTTTCTCCTGAACAAGTATTGGCAGCACAAGAGCAATCAGCGGTGCATCCAACAGCCGCTCGCATAGCCGTACAGGTTGTATTTGCTCCGCCGCTTGAGCCCAAGCAAGTCCAGCTCACTGAGTTGTTCGCACTCGGAAAAGTCGGTTGACCGGCAGTACCCACCCCATCCCCCGTAGCGCAAAAACTTCCCGCCACTATCGTTGGCCAAGTGGTATCTGTGGATGCATAATTTTTTGCATTCGGTCCGCAAGTGGCGCCTCCCCCTGGTGGTGCAGCTACACTAATCCAACCATTACAAATGCTGCTACCACCCGGCCCCGAGACAGTCATATCGCAATTTTTTGTACCAGTTTGACTGATATCAAAATGTTGCGAGTATGTGCCATCATCAAGACTGATTGTTTTGCCGGAGGTGCCTGGACCGGTGCAGAAAATGGAATTACTAGTCGCATTTGTTGTTTTCACGGTTAGTTTTGCATCTCCGGCGGCGGTGAGGTTGCCAGGTTCGAAATAGAGGTTGCAGGTGGGAGCTGATGGACAGTTCTTTGTGCCATTGACTGTAGCACAACCATTCCAACATGTTTGTCCGGTACAAGTATTGGCAGCACAAGTATCCGAGACACATGCAGCTGCAAAATTAACGCTATCAGTGCATGTCGCCGTGTTTCCCGTGGAGCTTTGCACGGTGCATGTGCATGATTTGTCGCCAGCCACATCCGTGTGCTGTGAATATGTTGTTGCTGATAAATATTGACCTTTTGAGTCCTTGGGGACAAGTGATCCCGTGCATTGACAATATGCCTGGTTATCTGCATCTTTGGACATTCCAACAGTTAATGGATAATCAATCGGAGCTGTTCCAGATTTGGGACTGAAATCAATCGTACAGGATGGAATTATTGGAGCAGCTTCCCTGCTAGCACTACAACTCACAGTATTTTTTTCATTTGTTTTTGACATACATTGCCAAGTTTTTGTTGTGCCAGGCGCAAGAAAAGTCCAAGTTCCTGCATCAGCCGCAATCAGTTCACTCCCTTTTGCACACGGTGGATAGGTAACATCATCCCAGTTTTTATCCGTATATGCGTAGACATGTCCGTTACGCGCTCCGCAAGCTGCGTTTGCGCATAAACCACTATTTGGAAAAGATGAAGAGTCGCAAACTCGAGCTACTGCATAACCATTGTCAATCCAACGATCCGCGCATTTCAAGGTTGATCCATCACACCGACATTCACACTTCCCACAAGCAACTGGATTGGGACATCCAATAGCGCATCGTTCACTAAATGTAGAACCGCCATTTCTAACATAATCGCTCAAATCATTGTTGTCACCTGCTGTTTGATAAAAAGTCGCTGAACAATCTTTTTCCTGTGGATTCGCGCTAATATTAGTCTCGGAACAATGCCAAGTACTTGTAATAGTGCACCCATCATAATTACCATCAGAAACCGGATCTCCTACGGCTAAAGCGCTATTTGCCCAGCCCCCATAAATAACAAGTGCTACCATAATGAAATGCAATGTACGCTTCATTTTATTCATATTTTTTTATCATATTGATATTAATTGGCATTATTATTTCTGTGTTATATTCTTAAAAAAACTCACGCAGGTATTTTTTTGTGTTTCATCTTGAATTTTTTCACACAATGACTGATTACCACTAGTCACAGCATCGGCATAGGCGGCAAAATCAGAAACATTTTGCGCACAGCTTTTCTTAAACTCCGATCTTTTTATATTTTGACATAATGATGCATCCTTTTTTTCAATAGCCTGAGCATAAATTTTATGATCAGCAATATTAGCAGCCACTTCTTCTTCAGAAGGAATATGCACTTCTTTATTTTGCACATCTTGTTGTTGCGAGGCGTCCATTGCTTGATTTGATTTGGATTGAATAAAAAACATTGCTGCTTCAATAAATAGTACAATAGCCAACAACGCCATTATCACACCAACTTTTTTATTTTGCATTTTTTTGAAAATATTTTTTTATACTATCTTCATAATACCCCCCCCCCCGGCACTGCATGTCAACAAAGTTATCCACAGCTAAAAAATTTAGCCACAAAAAAAACGGAGCTTTGCTTTCTCCGTTTTTTGTTCACTCACTTTTTTTATATTCCATCTTAAATCACACATGCGCCTTGGATAAAATATTATTCAATTCCTCTGAGGAATAATAGTCTACCACAATTTTTCCACCCGTACCATGTTTGGAAATTTTCAATGACCAATTTATGGTTATTAAAAAAGTTCCTCCCTAATCTAGCCCGCTTCCACATAAAAAAACGACTCCGTGTCACGCAGAAGTCGTTTTTTATCGGCTTGCTATAAATATTTTCTACATTCCGCTTCCCAAGCGCGAGCGCTCCAGAATTTCACGGTTGACCAAATCCTTGTCTCGGCCATATTTCAAACGCGACAATTCCTTGAGCGCGTTAGCCACCTCTTGACTGCCCGTAGTGGGAATATTAGTTTTCATATTAAACGGTTTAGTCAAAATATTATTCACCAAAATTTTGGCAAAGCAATTGTAATTGTCCACATTAATCAAATCATTGGAAGAAAAAGTCGGCTCAAATTGTTTTTGCAAAAATTCCGCATCTTCCGCCCCTACACGAAAGGACACCATCGAACCCACGTTACCGAACACCGCTTTGGAAATTTCTTCTTTGAGCTGCGCAATGAATTGATGGGCCAAAATCAACACTAAGCGATATTTTCTGGCCTCGGAAAGAATCTGCGAAATGGAATTGGTCGTGACATTTTGGAATTCATCCAAATACAAATAGAAATCTACCCGGTCGTTCTCAGGAATGTTAGCGCGCGAAAGTCCCGCCATCAAAATCTTTCCTACCATCACCATGCCCAACAAGCGCGCGTTAATTTCTCCTATTTTTCCTTTAGAAAGATTGATCAGCAGAATCTTTTTATTGTCCATAATATCGCGCATATTGATGGTGCTATGTTGCTGAGAAATGATAGGCCGCATCATATCATTAGATAAGAAAGTGGTCAGTTTGGAAGTGATGTACGGCACCATATTAGCCAGTGCCGCTTCTCCACCGGCTTTTTCCGCCTCCTTGGTCCAAAAATCCACCACCATATGGTTCTTACATTTAGACAACTTGAGACGCCGAAAACCTTCATCCGACAACACCTTAGGAATTTCCATTAAAGTAGACCCGGTTTCCGGATCATCCATCACCAAGAGCATAGCGTTACGCATATATTGTTCAAACATCGGTCCGCCGGTGGCCTTCAAATCATAGAGCTGGTCAAAGATACCAATCATCTCGTTGATGACAAAAGTTTTTTGCTCGGGATGCGCTTCATCATATTCCATCATATTGATGCCGAAAGGCCGCTCCACGTCCGACGGATCAAAAACAATCACGTCTTCCGCCCGTTCCTTGGGAATGGCCGTCAAAATATCTTCAATAGCATCGCCATGTGGATCGATAAAACAAAAGCCATTGCCGTTTCTGGCATCTTGCTTGGCCATTTCCTGCAAAAAATTAGATTTTCCCACGCCAGTTTGTCCAACAGTGTAGAGATGTCTGCGCCTATCGACGGGCGAGATGCGAATAGGAGTTTTCATGCCCCGATATTCATTATAGCCTAATTCTATGCCTTCGCGTGAGATGTCGGTCGGTGGCGGTGCGGAATTAGACTTTAGCCATTTTATCCTCGGAGCATCCGTCACCGAAATGGGCAAGTGAAAAATACTGGCGATTTCCTCGGTATTAAGCAACATCGCACTCTCAGCATCAAAATTGCGAAAAATAAAATCATAAGCCACTTTCTTATTGTTTCCTCTATTCTCGATCTTAAAATGATTAATGTCGGAATTTTCAAATTGAGCAAAAGCATTTTCCAGATGAGACAGAAGTTGTTGTGCTCGCTCCAGGGAAGCAGCGGAGGCCACTAAACGAATGTTCACATAAAAACCGGCTTTACTGGATTTTTGATCAATCCCCTTCACTAATTCCTGCTCTTCCGGCGTAAGTTGATAGGTCTCCTTGCGCGGACTATTCGGATCACTCTTGCTGGAAAAAATCGTGTCATTCACCGTGCTGAGCAAAGAACTCCCTATCTTCTGCGCAAAAGAATCATGATGCACTTCGTGCAAACGTTTGCCTTGTTGCATCTTGTGCGCCACTGTTCGTCCAGCCGCCCGCCAAGAATGATGGGCTGGCGTCATCACCAACTGAATCGACGCGCCTTCTTCATTGGTGTCTAATTTACTCAGCGCATTCACAATGGCATTCAGAGGATCCACCCCCAGACTTTCATAAGTTTTTATCGGCAAGATATAATTATTTTTTAGTTGCAAGATAGCGGAAGCCGTGAAGCTATTAGGAGAGAAAATAGAATAGTCAGGCGCCTTTTCCAGCGAAGCATGGGGGAAAGAACTGTGAATCGCCTTCTCAATACCTTCTCTGAATTTTTTCGGCATAGCGATAAAAAAAACAATATCATCATTCTTAGACGAGTTAGCTATTTCAAAGGAAATATGCGGCGAACCAAATAGAAAATGATAGAACACCCCTTTCCCATCCTTCATAGTGGAAATGGAAGTGAGGAGTTGTTCCATCGCCCCAATTTCCTCATGCCAAGCATCCTCCCGTTCCTTTTCTTCTCTTTGCTTCACCACTTTGGAAACGCGAATCACCTCCAGATCCATGTTCATGGAACGGTTCAATTGCGTTCTAAAATTCAAGAAACTGCGCGCCACTACCCAAGCACCACTCACGGCGCTCAACAGACTAAGAAGAATTATTAGTAAATAAAATATTGCATCCAATTCCATGGCTTTTTTTGTTTATATTAATAACAGCTACTACATATCCTTGATTAGGCCTTTTTCCATTAGAGCATCATGCAACTCATCTGCCACCAATCGATCATGAAATTCATCCAGAATATAGTTGTCATCCAGATGTTTCGCGACCTTCACAGCATGCAACACTCCTTTTTGCATGGCCACATCCACCAGATTGTTGATGCGTGATTGAGCATCCATCAATTTTCCGGCTTGATCCGCATCCTGAGTCACGTCCGCCGCGGTCGTTTGCGGAGAGGGAGATTGTATCTTGGAAACAATCTTGGCATACGCGTCATCCTTTTCCACAGCACCCTCTTTTCTCTCAACAACGCCCTCTGGAACCGGAACACCTTCCAAGAGACTTTCTTTTACCGGAGGAGCATCCGTTGCTTTTTTTTCAATAAACTTATTTTCCAAATTAAGATCCTTTTCTTCTATGGGTTCTAGTGGCATATGCTTGTTGTTTAACTAATTATTCTGCGCCTATCATTTCTTCTCGAAATTGCTTGGTTATTTCCAGCACCATTTCCTCATACTTAGGAATTTTTTCTCGAACATAAGATTCTACTTCCTCCGGCGTCATATTCTTTTCAATCATCGCCGTATATTCCTCCTTTTCCCGCTCATTTAATTTAGCCATGGTTTCCACAAAAATTCGCTTCAACACCACTTCCATCATTCGCATTAGCAAAGCCTCTTGTTTTTCCATGGGCAGATTTTCCAATCCCAAGTCGGAAATCAGCTGGACTCTCAATTCATTATTATTTTGCATTTCCATATAGTTTTTTATTATTGCTTAGTGCTATTTTTCCAGCTTATTTTTCAACATAAACTTAGCCACGCGAGCGGACCAATCAAGTACGCTATCGCTGGGTTGCGGATCGAGATTGTATTGTTGCATTTGCTCGGGACTGATTATCTTCTTCAAATTTTCAAAAATTTTGGCCGCCCGCTCCGATTGATGTTCAGCTAAATATTGATTGGCATTCGAACGCAAACTATCAATATTGGAACCATCCTTTATATCTAGAAATGCTCCCATCATCTTCACATAGGTTTTGTGAAACCCCTCCTTGTAGTTATTTAACATATCCAACTGCTGTTGTTCCGCCATCGTTAAGGGAGAAATCTCAAGAATACCCCCATTACCGCCAGCATTCATTTGGGTTATTTTTTCCTGCAATTGGTTAATCCGATCATAAATATCTTTCTCATTCACTATCTCTCCTGAGTATTGAGAAAAAATAGCCGCCTTGGATTGCGCCAATTCTTGTGCGGATCTGTCCAAATCTTGCGAAAAGTTTTCATAGCCATATGGGCTTTCAACAGGCGCCACTGCTTCATGCGGTGCGATGACATGTTCTGCCACAGGCGCCTCATGAGGCACCACTCCTGGAGCCTCAGGCGTTATCGAAGCTGCCTTGGGCGCATCATTCAAACCACTATCATAATCATGCCCCATAGAGCCTGTTGCAGTTTCATGCACTGCTGCATTATGAATCTCCGCTGCTCCCGAAGCCACTGCTTGACCATGATCCTCATTCAAGCCACTGTCATGATCATATCCCATAGAGCTGACTGGAGCTTCTGAAGGTGTTGCTGCTATTGGAGTCTCCGGCGTCACAGGAACTGCTTGCGCTGGAGCCTCTATTGGATTCGCTGGAGCATCGGGCATAGCGGCCACAGGTTCTGGAACGACTTCGACAGGCGATGCAGGCGGCACCTCAACTTGATGAGGGTGTAGATAGCCTAATTTATTATCGCCACTAATACTCAAAATTTTTCCTTCCGCATTCACCTCAATATGCGCCCCTGGATGAATCAGGCTTTGCGGACCACCGTCCAATTGATTCTCCTTGGCATAAGCTAGTGCCACTTGATGAGCCTTAGCCCCAGCTTCCTGCACATCCATGCCGGCATCTTTGAAATGCTTAATCAGTGTGCCTTCTAAACTACTACCTTTAGTCACCTCTAGATCAACGTTGCCAATACCCGCTATATCATCCGGCTTAATATCTAGATGTCCTTCGCTATTCATATGCATATCCAGGATGTTTCCACTTTCAGCGGCCGGATGGGCATAGGTGGCATTTCGCCAAACCGGATCATCGAAAGTGCTTCCAGTCGCTTTATTTTCAGCCATTTCCTGCATACCATTTGGACTCACACCCAAATGTCCGGTGCTATCATCCATGTGCATATCCAAAATTTTCCCCGCTCCGACCTCATGATTCTCGACAGTTTTCATGATAGGATCCGCATCAAAATGAGCGGCGGCGGATTCTGCTTTTAGCGCTGCGGCAAAATCATCAGCAGGAAGATTATTCAAAGTTGCCGTGTGGGCTGCCTCACTATTTGAAAGATTATCAAAATTTGTCGCATGCACCGCTTCGCCACCTGGCATATTATTCAAAGTTGCCGCATGATGTATTCCGCCAGATGCAAACATGCTACCTAATTTTTCTTTCCAAAAAGAAGCGGTGGTTTTCACAATTTCTGAACTGGCCACATATTGAGAAACTTCTTTAAAAGTATCTGTTTCCGCAATCATATGCAAGCCTCCGCCCAATAGTTTTCCCATTGCCCCGGAGCCAATAAAAATACCCACGCCTGCCCCAATCATTTTTCTTTTCAGCGCTTGTTTCTTTTCATTTTGTAAGCTTCCTTTATAGGAGTCGATCTCCGCGGTCAATTTTCCCATCAAGACATTCAGTTTAGCTTCCGATTCCTTTCCTTTTAGTTGAGCGGTAAATTCCTTTCTTTGCGCTTCTGTTTTATTTTTTTCCTGCATGCGATGTCTGGCCTCCAAGGAAGCCGCAATTCCCACACCCGTAGCCGCTCCGCCCACCGCCCGCATCCCCAGAGCCGCCACACCCAGTCCACTGGCAGTCAAAGCCATACCCACTGCTCCCTTGGCCCACACATTTTGCTTGCGATACCAATTCACAAAATCACCCGCTTTTTCCATCACCTTGCCACCCATTTTTCCCTCCCAAGCTTTCGTCCTGGCGTTAGTGCGCGCTTCATAGAGATTAGTTTTTTCATCCGTGTCGAAATATTTCACCAATCCTTCCATCTCAGCCGTCAATTCCTCATCCTTCATGCCACTCTCTCTTAATTTGTTCACCTCATAATCAGAAAGTTCCGTTAGTCGTATTCTATAGTCATTATGGGCATTTCTACGCGTGTCCGTATCCAGATTTTTCCCCTTTAATCCTAAAATACGCCTCAGCATGCCCATTTTCTTATCCTCCTCATAATCCACTGTGGCATATTTTTTTCTCGCCTCCGCCACTTCTCGCTTGAGATTATCCAATTCTCTGGCATTCATATCTTCATCACTTTCCACTTCAATCTTATCCACAATTTCCTTGTCATCTTTATCATAATGCTTTACGCCATATTCTCCTTCAGCAAAATATTTTTTTATCCCTTCCGCATTTTTTTCTGTAAGCGTTTTGGGATCATCGCTAATTTCCTTATCCTCCTTATTATAATATTTGACACCGTATTCATCCTTACCGAAGTATGTAGCCATTTCTTCAGCATTTTTTTCTGCCAGAGTTTTAGATATTGTATTTTCTAATGACATATGAATTGACTTTATTTACCTTCTCAACTATACCACACTCCCGCGTTTATCAAAAGACTGTGGATAACTTTTGCCATCTTTTTCATGTGTCATAAATATGCTATTATTCAATTACATTACTAAGGAAAAATAAATTCCACTAAATAAATATGAAAAATAAAAAAATCATCGCCTATTCTACGCTCTTCCTCATTCTTGCACTAGGATTTTTCCTCCGTTTTTATAATATTGATAACACCCCGCCCGGCGTCTATCCTGACGAAGCGGTCAATGGCCAAGATGCTATTCGCGCCAACGAGACCGGCGCTTATCAATGGTTTTATCCGGCTAATCAAGGCCGCGAGGGACTCTTCATGAATCTTATCGCTCTCTCCTTCAAATTTCTTGGTATCAGCGTTCTCACGCTTAAACTGCCCGCTATTATTTTTGGCACTCTGACTATCTTTGGCACCTATCTCCTGACCAAAGAACTTTTTCAAAAAGAAAACCTAGCTCTCATTGCCAGTTTTCTCTATGCCACTTCTTTTTGGGCGATCAACTTCAGCCGCATCGCTTTTCGCGCCAATCTCTTGCCCTGTATTTTGGTGTTTACTTTCTATTTTATGTTCCGCGCTATCCGAACAAAAAAGTTCCGTGACTTTGCCTGGGGAGGTTTTATTTTTGGAGCGGGAATACACACCTATATCGCTTTTCGTATTGCTCCGCTCATCCTCATCATTCTACTTGGTTCTCTTATTCTCTCTAAAAAATATTTTCTTAGAGATTATTGGAAACATATTTTGGTTTTTGTGGCCACTATGTTTCTTGCCGCCGCACCAATGCTCTACACCTTCTATGCTCATCCGGAATATTTTGAATCGCGCTCCGATTCCATTTCCATTCTATCGCCCACTGTCAACCAAGGCCATCTCGTGGAAACCTTTTTCCGAAGCTTTTCCCTAAGTTTGATTAAATATAATTTTTATGGCGACCAAAACTGGCGCCACAACTATCCGCCCTATCCCGTGCTTGACCCGCTGGTAGGCATCGGTTTTATTTTCGGCTTTTTCTATTCCCTGACCAAACTAGTTTCTTTATTTATTCATCGGCTAAAAAATAAAGAGCGTGATACGGATCTCAATATTCATGCGCTTCTGATGGCTTGGTTTTTCGTCATGCTTATTCCGGAGTTCATGACTGCTGAAAGCCTGCCCCACGCCCTGCGTTCCATCGGCACTTTGCCGGCAGTTATGATTATTGCCTCTTTAGTTTTCGGTTATTTACTAGAAAAATCCAAGGAAAGTTCTAAGTTCTATCAAAAAATCGTCCTTAGCATTGTCATAACTATGCTTCTTTCCAGTGGCATCTTCAATGCCATTAAATACAACTATTTTTGGGCTCAGAAAGAAAAGGTCGGTCTCTCTTTCAACAAAAACATCACGGACATGGCTAAATACATCAACACTCTTCCCAGAGAACAGGAAAAATTTGTTATCACGAGCTATAACACCATTGAAAAGGCACCCGTTGATGTCCTCACTCACGCGCACACAGCGTCCTTTTTCTATCCCAATGAACTGCAAAAATTACAACCCACTACCACTGATTTCATGATTTTCTTTACGGAAAATAATCGCGACGCCATGAATGAACTCCAGCAAAGATTTCCCAACCTAACCCTCACCGAAGTCACTGGTACCTTGGGCAGTGTTTATTATGTTTTAAAATAAATCCCGCACTAACTTTTCACCTTTACATACGCAAATTTGCAAATTAACAGCATTAAATTTTAATACATTAAACTCTATGCACAAAAACTGATTACTATGGCGCCAGCGCCTGTGAAAAGTTAGTGCGGGATAAAAAAATTATGCAAAAATTTCTCGAAAAAAATTATCGCAGCCTCATCCTCCTCATTCTAATTTTTATGTTGAGCGTGTCGCTATTGAACGCTAAGAATGATTCCTTGATTTATGACGAGGCGGCGCACATTCCCGCCGGCTATTCCTATTTGACGCAACATGATATGCGCCTCAATCCGGAGCATCCGCCGCTCCTCAAAGACCTGGCCGCTTTTCCTCTGCTTTTCTTGCACCCCAAGTTTGACGCCGAGGCTGATTTTTGGACCAAGGATGATGCCGATGCTAGCCAGTGGAACGCGGGGAAGAATTTTCTCTTTGCTTCCGGCAACAATCCCGATCAAATCATTTTTTGGTCGCGCCTGCCGATCATCCTACTTTCTCTTCTCCTTGGGCTGTTTATTTTCAAATGGACGCGCGAACTGGCCGGTCTCGGTGCCGGACTTTTTGCCCTCGTTCTCTATGCTTTTGATCCCAACATCTTGGGTCACAATCACTTTGTCACCACTGACGTGGGCATCGCCGCCTTTATTACTTTCGCCTTCTACTATTTTCTGCGCTTCATCAAAGAACCCACCCGCAAAAATATGCTGCTCGCCGGACTCTTCCTCGGACTCGTGCAACTGGCCAAATTTTCCGCCGTCCTCACCTTTCCTGTCTTTGGACTGCTTATTATTCTCTACCCGCTCATCAAACTTGGCCATAAAAAAAGCAAACTAAAAATTTTAGGTGAATACCTCTGGAAAGGCGCCGCAGTTTTTCTAATTTCCTTCGTTGTTGTTTATGTTGCCTATTATCTCAACACCTATGATCAGCCCCAAACAAAATTACCGGAAATACTGGATCATTATATGAAACCTGGTGATACTCGCGCTCTGACCATCTACACCCGCGCAGTCATTTTGAGCATCAACCACTATCCCGCACTCATGCCGATGGCGGATTATGTTTTCGGTGTCGCCCGCGTTTTTCAAAGAGTCGGTGGCGGCAATATTACCTATTTCCTGGGCGAAATCAGCGTCCAAGGCTTTCTCTCTTATTTTCCCATTATTTTCCTCATCAAAGAACCTTTGCCCACTATTTTTCTCCTGTTTTTTTCTTTGGCTATCACTCTTCTGGCCATGGCGAAATCTGTCATTAGCGAGCCGAAAAAAATCGGCCATCACCTGGCACATTATCTGCGCACCCGCGTGATTGAATTCTCTATGCTCACTTTCATCGCTCTCTACGCCTTCACCAGCATCACCGGCCGGCTCAATATCGGCCTGCGTCACCTGTTGCCGATTTTTCCTTTTATGTATATTTTGCTCAGTGTGGGTCTCTTTCGTTTCATCCGCAAAAGGCACCATCACGCTAAACGCCTCAGCTACCTTGCCCTTTCTATCCTCTTGGGCATTCTTATTTTTCAAACCATCATGGCTTATCCTAGCTACACTTCCTATTTCAACAGCCTGGCTGGCGGACCGATGCAAGGCTACCACTTCGCTACCGATTCCAACGCGGATTGGGGTCAAGATCTGAAAAGATTACAACTATTTTTGACTGCCCATCCGGAAATAGCTAAAATTAAAGTAGATTATTTTGGCATGGCGGACCTAGATTATTATATCGGCGGCCGTTATGAAAGGTGGTGGGCCGCCAAACGTCCCATTGAACCAGGCTGGTATGCCATCTCCACGTTGTTTTTGCAGGAAGGCATCTATGACCAAAGAAAAAGCGACGCCGAGTCCTATCGCTGGCTGCGTGACAAAGATCCTCTCTATCAAGTGGGCACTTCCATTCTCATCTATCATTTGACGCCTAGTGAAATAAATTAGCCACACTAAAAAAATCATCCCGTTACATGGGATGATTTTTTTATTTTCATCGAACTATTTTTTCTTTTTATCATCTTTCTTTACTGTATTTGTGGGGATGTTTTCTACTGGCACTGGGACAATTGCACCACTGTTTTCAACTGCATTATTGGTCTTCAGTTTATAATATACCTTATCTGCCAAACGCACATCGATATATTCCAAGTCTTTAATTTGCCCCTCCGGAATGCTGTTTTTCAAAACCGTTTTTAGCATCTCCATGCCAGCTTTCACTCCTAAATTTTTGTTAAAATATATTTTCCAACCCGCCACTGTTTCTACGCGCACATCCCCCGAAATGAGGATCGGCGTGGAAAACTCTTTTTTGATGGGAATATCTTCCATCTGCAATTGGCTTTCGACGTCCAACACAAATTGCATAAATCCTAAATCCATCCAAAAATCATCCAGCACAATTTCTTTACCACTGTCATCCCGCAACGTCAGTAAATCTTTTTCTCCCAACTGACCCTGCTCAAAATCAGCCGGCGCATACGCCCGACCTTCTTCATCAATCACAAAACATCCTCCGCCCACGCAATACACTAATTGGGATTTTCGCTCTTGCAAGGTGACAATTAATTTGTCCGGAAATTGTTTCGTAATTTGCACCTGCTTAATTATCTTATATTTGTCGCGTAAAACGGTCTCTATTTGTGATGCATCTACCATCAGCAAATTATCGCTCCGGATGACACTGCTTATTTTGCCCGCTAGTTCAGCGGTCACGGTGTCAGACAACTCTTTTGCCGATAAATTGTGCGCTCCTCGAATATCTATGGCGGTTACCGCCAGCAGCTGGGAAAAGAAAAGACTATAAATTGTAGTCCCAAAAAAAATCAAGCCCAATAGCCATGTGACCAGCCTAACGTAAAAAGAATTGACCTTGCTAACGTTGTTAACTTTTTTCTTACTGACGATAACACTCCTGCCAGCATACGACTTGGGCAATTCCCGCACCACGCGATTCTTTTTCAACCCCGACAAATTATTCAGTTTTTTTTTAAAAAAATTCATTATGGTTTATATTTTCAGAAATAAATTTTCCAATACCAATTTGGTGTTGGCGTTGGTTTCCTTAATTTGTTTCATACTACTAGCCATCGCTTCCAGCACCAGCAAGGCCTTCGCCGGAGAGAGTTGCTTTATTTTTATTTTATCCAGCATCACTTGGCGCAAAAGAATTGTCCAAATATCCATTTTTTTCGGCAAGTCACTCGTGTCCTTGCTCCACTTTTCCGCCAAGGCAAATCTTTCCCCGATACTGCCGGCAGTCAAGGTGAGAAAGTCTTTCTTTATCTCTCTTCGATATTCCAACTCTTGAGGATCTCTCAAAAAACTCTGCGCCACCTCACCACGACCGGCAGACCAAAAAATTATGTCATCTTTATTGACCATGTTTTGCGGTAAACCATTGACTATTTCACTGTCAGACACCAAGCCCAGTTTTATTTTTTGACAGCGCGAAATAATGGTGGGCAACAATTTCCTTTCATTTTGCGCCACTAGAATCAGCACCACCTGCGCATTAGGCTCCTCTAATGTTTTTAGCAACGCATTTTGGGCGGTCACATTCAAGCGCTCCGCCTCATCAATGACCACCGCTTTATATCCGCCCCCGGTAGAGGTCAGGCTCAATTGGTGTTGCAACTCTCGAATGGCTTCGATTTTAATATCTCTTTTTTTTATCACCCCATTTTTTTCTTCTGTCTCCGGCGCTATCATAATCAAGTTAGAATCTATTGCTTCCGTGTTGTTAACTATTTTTTTAGCGAAAAATAAGGCCGCCTCTAATTTCCCCACCCCCGTCGGGCCAAGAAAAAGATAGGCATTAGCAATGCTCTTTTTAGCCACAATCCTCTCTAACAGTTTTATTATTTTTTGATTACCGATGATTTGCATGAAACATGCAGCATAAAACATATAACAATTTTTTATTTGCTATATGCTGTATGTTTTATGTTATGTAATTTATAATGTATCCTTCCAACTCCCTAATAAACCTTTCTTTCGAAAATTCTCGTGCCCTATCTATAATAACTTGCTTATCATAGCTTTTTTCATTTTCAATCAATCGGCGCACCCCATCCGCAATCACCTCTGGCGTCGCGGCGTCAAAAAATTCTCCCGTCCGCCCTTCCACAACTGTCTCCAGCACCCCTCCCTTGCGGATAGCTAGCACCGGCACACCGTGCACCATGGCCTCCACCGGACTCATGCCAAAATCATCCACCCCGGCAAAAACAAAAGCCCGGGCACCCGCATAATAACTAGCCACATCCGCATCTGACTGGTAGCCTAGAATTTTCACATTCTTCTCCGCAATGGAACGCAAATATTTTTCCTGCTGCCCTGTCCCAATTACCACCAGCGGCAAGCCCAGCTTATTGAAAGCCTCCACTACCACATCGATTTTTTTATACGGCGACAGCCTGGAAACAATCAGAAAGAATTTTGAATTTTGAATTTTGTCCGCCGCGGCGGATGATTCAATTTCTAAATTAGAACATTCTAAATTCTGACTTGATTCAAAATTGGAAATTGGAAATTGGAAATTTACAGGAGGGTAAATAATAGTGCTTTCCCGCCCATAATATTTCTTAATTCTCTTTTGCGTATATTTGGAATTGGCCACTAAAAAATCCGGCCGATCGGCCGCCGCCTTGTCCCACAGCCGCAAATAGTTTAGCAGGAGCCTGGCGCACAAGTTCAGTGCCCGGCCTTTCTTCTGCTGACCTAAATATTCCTCACTCACGTCCCAAGCAAAGCGCATCGGGCTATGCAGATAGGAAATATGGGTGGTGTTGAGGCGCGTAACAATCCCCTTCGTCCAAGCGCCAGAACTGCTGATTACCACATCGAAATCCCGCAGGTCAAAAATTTCCGGAGCCACTGGCATCAAAGGCAAGAGCCATTTTTTCCTTTTTCGTAAAAATTTAGGAAATTTCTGCAAAAAGGAAGTATATACAATTTTGGAGGAAAATCGTCCCTGCATCGCTTCTTTGTCATAGAGCAAGGTGTAGATCGGCGCTTCCGGAAACATTTCGCACAGCACTTCCAAAACCCGCTCGGCTCCACCCAGGTCAGTCAAAAAATCATGCACCAGAGCTATTTTTTTATTTTTGAGTTCCATTTTTGATAATATTAGTTATATTCTGGGCGCAATCGTCCCAACTGAAACGTTCCACATTAGTGTACCCTTTTTTTATTATATCATCTCGCAGGCTTTTGTTCGAGAGCAGAGATTGGACTCCCTCGGCAATCTGCGCTGGTTCACGCGGATCCACCAGAATCGCTGACTCCCCTGCCACCTCCGGCATCGAGGACACGTTGGAAGTGACCACTGGCACGCCCACACTTTGCGCTTCCAAAATAGGGATGCCAAAGCCTTCATAGAAAGTGGGGAACAAAAAAATGTCCGCCTGGTAAATCAATTGGAATTTGTCCTCATCCGGCACAAAACCCAGTTGGATAATGTCACTTGCATATTTTGAATTTTTAATCGCCGCGTCAATCTTTGAAAAACCATAGCCACCTCTTCCCGCCAAAACTAATTTATGTGTAATCTGATATTTTTCTTTCAGTATTTCAAACGCCTTGATGATACCGATGATATTTTTTCTTTCCTCCAGCCGCCCAATAAATAGTAAAAATTTTGAATTTTGAATTTTGTCCGCCGCGGCGGATGATTCAATTTTGAATTTTTTAATTTCAGAATTATGATTTCCTGCCTGCCTGTGGGCATGGGATTCAAAATTCAAAATTGGAAATTCGAAATTACGATCATATCCTTCAGAAACAACTTGTATTTTCTTTTCCGGAACCTGATACAATCTCATTAAGTCCTGTTTAGTATTTTGCGAAACGCTGACAATAGTGGTCGCCCAACGGCAAGAATTTTGGATGGACAGGCGCATATACAACCGTTCCCAAAAAGAATAGGCCTGCGGCATCACCTCATATTCCAAACCATGCACCGTGACGATGGTTTTCTTGGGATGCACAAAGGGCACTGTATGCGCCGGAATAAACAAAACATCGACTGGATGTAATAATAATTCAAAAGATAACCCCAACTGAGTCCAAAGTCTAGAACACCTAATTGTTTTCACTGACCAATTCTGCGGAAGATTTAATTCTTTTTTTATATCCTCTTCAATATTCGTAATTCGTATATTCGTATTTAATTCGTAATTCGTAGAAATATATAAAACAACCTGGTGCTCATCCAGTTTATTTGTTAGATTTTTAATCACCTGATACGAATATTCTTCAATCCCCGTCCGCTGCCGCAAAAAAGCCCTTGAGCCGTCAATACCTATTTTCATATGCCGATTCGAAACTACGAATTAAAATGCGAATCTACGAGATCCACGAATTTTGTTCGTAGATTCGTCCGCCAGTTGGCGGATTCGTAGTTTCGCATCGGTTCTATTTATTAAGCATAATCGTCCGTTTGTACAACTCCAGATTATCCAAAGCAATGCCAATGCCTTTCACCACGCACAACAACGGTTCATCCGCCACGTAACAGGGCACTTCGATTGTTTTGGTAATCAACTGATCTAGATTGCGAATGAGAGCTCCGCCACCGGACAATACCATTCCCTTGTCCATCACGTCAGCGGCTAATTCCGGCGGAGTTTCCTGCAAAACTTTCTTGATAGCGTTGATAATTTCGCGCAACTCATCTTGAATGGCTTCTGTCACTTCATTAGAAGAAATCTTGATGGTCTTCGGCAAACCGCCGGTCAAATCGCGTCCGCGCACTTCCATATGATCCTCTTTGACCAAAGGCAAAGCGGAGCCAATCTTTATTTTGATGTCCTCCGCGGTACGGTCGCCAATCGCCAAGCCATATTTGCGCTTCACATAATCCGCAATGGCTTGATCTAATCGATTGCCCCCCACTCTGGCGCTGTGGGCTGCCACAATTCCTCCCAAGGAGATGATGGCCACTTCTGAGGTTCCACCCCCAATGTCAATAATCATGTTGCCCGCCGCCGAATTGATGGGAATGCCCGCACCGATGGCCGCCAGCACCGGTTCTTTCACCACATAGGCCGCCTTGGCTCCCGCCCGGATAGCCGCGTCAATCACCGCGCGTCTTTCCGTACTGGTCACACCAGCCGGAATGGAAATCATCACCTCCGGACGCACCAATCGGAATTTGCCACTCACCTTGTTGATGAAATATTTCAACATAGCTTCCGTAATTTTGTAATCCGCAATCACGCCGTCCTTCATAGGTCGACTGGCCTTGATGCTGTCTGGTGTCCGGCCCAACATATCTTTGGCTTCATTGCCCACCGCCAACACCTTATTATCATACACAGAAATAGCCACCACACTGGGTTCATTTGCCACCACTCCTCGGCCGGGAACAAAAACCAACGTATTGGCCGTGCCAAGATCTATACCTATCTTCCGAATAAACATAAGCGTAATAAATTAAACAATCAATTAATAAACATCAAATCTCAGCCCTAGGCTGATCCGCCTATGGCGGAAATTCCGATTTTTCGTATAAACATGCAATTTTTGTCTGCGAGCTATGCGAGTAGCTACAAAAATTAGCATCCCGCATAAATTTCTCACGCAACTTATTATCTTAATTACTCTTAGCCGTTAGGCGAATTTGCAAAACTATTTGTATGCCACTACACAACTTAGTAAAAATTTGTGCTGGGATAGCTCCTTCTTATAACTTAATATATTTCTTCTCTTGGTAATTTTTTATTATTTCAAATTACCTTCGTCGTCTCCCAACTCAATATCCGCTCCAATGCTTTGCAATCTTTCCTCCAAATTTTCATAGCCGCGATTAATGGAATAGACATCCCGCAGAATTGATCGGCCGGGAGCCGCCAGCATCGCCACAAGCATAATGGCGGCTGGTCGCAATGCCGGCGGACTCATCATCTCCGCCGCCCTGAATTGCACCGGCCCTTCCACATACACTCGGTGTGGATCCAGTAAGGTTATCTTGCCCCCCAAACGATTCAGATCCAGAAAATAAATCGCGCGATTTTCAAAAGACCAATCATGAATCAAGGTGCGTCCTTCAGCAAGAGAAACGATCGGCACAAAGAAAGGGAGATTGTCCATATTGATGCCGGGAAAGGGCAAACCATGAATCTTGTCTTCAGCGGATTTCAGCTTGGAAGGGATCATTTCCAAATCCACCAAATCCGTTTTTCCATTTCGCGCTTTATATTCTTTCAAGATGGCATATTTTTGTCCCATTTTTTCCAATTTCAAAAGTTCCAATTCCAAAAATTCAATCGGACATCTTTCGATGACCAATTTGCTTTTCGTCACAATGGCTGCCGAAATAAAAAACATTGCCTCAATCGGATCTTCACTGATTTCATATACCACATCTTTTTTTATCTCCCGAACGCCCGTCACTTCCAGCGTGCCTGTGCCGATGCCTTTGATTTTCACGCCTAGTTTTTCCAAGAAAAAGCACACATCCTGCACCATATAATTAGCGGTGGCCATCTTGATAATGGTTTTTTCCGGACGCTGCGCCGCGGCCATCAAAGCCGTCTCCGTTACTGTGTCCCCGGATTCATACAAGACCACTTTATCCGCCGCTTTGAAATTTTCGGTATTAATTTCAAAACCACCATCCACAGCTTTTATTGCAATGCCAAATTTCTCAATAGCAAAAAGATGCGGCCGAATAGTGCGTTCGCCTAACTTGCAGCCACCGGCTTGCGGGATAAAATATTGTTTAGATTTTCCCGCCAAAGAACTGATGAGCATGATAGCGCTTCTGGTTTTTTGCGCCGCCTCTTTATTAATTTCCTCTATTTTGAATTTAGCCGGCGGAATCAGAACAACTGTTTTTCCTTCGCGCGTCACCCGCACTCCGATGCTTTCCAGCACCTCCACCCACCGATTCACCTCTTCAATTTGCGGTACATTTTTTAGCGTGGTCTTTCCTTTATTAATCATAGCTGCCGCAAATATTGCCACCGCCGCATTTTTGGAACCATTGACCGCAATTTTTCCCGTCAGTTTTTTCCCTCCGTTGACCTTAAAATATTTCATATCCTTATATTATTTGCATTTTAATAAATTATGCCTTTATCCAAACTAAAAACACTCCCGTTTCAGGTAATCCCAGTATAGCTTATCCCAAGCTTTTTTTCAAGCTTTTTTTGCCTCACCATTGAGCCATTAAAAAGAATGGCAATCAGCCATTCTTTTTTGTCTAAACTATCCCCATCAAGAGCTTCGCTAGTCGCCTAAATTAATTGCTGATAGTTATCCGCCCAATACAAGATACCATTGATATAGGGCGCATAGCACGTGCCTAAATAGGAACAAGCAGCTGACTTAAGGGCTGATTTGCTGCCGCTAGTCACTCCCGGAGTGCGCTTTAGCTTCAGGGCCATAGCCAATACGCCATCGGTCAGGTTCCATGGACTGGCCGGGCTATGCCCCGAGATGGAAGATACATGACCCTTATAACCATTCCAAGTATCCGGCATAAATTGCGCTACGCCCATCGCCCCACCCGTTCCGCTATAACCCTTCGGATTACAAGATACTTTTTGTTTCTGATAATCAATGCCCAACTCCTTGCAAATGCCCTGAAAAGTGTTCCGTCGAGCTTGAAAAGTGGCCCAAGCCACCTTGCCTAATTTTCCTGCTTTGTAGGAAGCTTGCGCGCCACTTTCTACTTGGCCATACGTACAACCACCCACATTAGCCCCCAAATTAGTTTCCATCTTCAACACACCCACCAAAAATCCCTTCGGCACTCCCGTCCTATCACTGGCAAAACTAATGGCATCCTTGATATCTTTGGCGTTGTAGTTTGTCCCCAGCAAGGCGTTCAAATCACTTTGCAATTGGGCAAATTTCTTTTGGATATTGGCCAGTGTATCTTGTGTGTCCTGGATGTCACTGGCGATTTGCGCCTGCGCCACTTGTTGCGTTTTGAGCACCTGTTGATGATCATCCTTCTGATCAGCCAGCTCCGCTTTAGTCGCCTCCGTTTTGGTCTTGGCGTCATGAATAACCTGCAAAGCTTCGCCGATCTTAGCGTTGATATTGAGCATATTATCCGAATTAACTACCATATCATTCAAGCTGTTTTTAGTGACAACTAAATCCGCCAACAAATCATTATCTTGATTGGCATAATAGATTTGGCGCATATATTCCGCTAGCACTGTCTTACTTAACTGAGCGCGATCATCTAGATTTTTCAATTCCGCTTCTCCTCTGGCGATATCCGTACTTAATTTATTGAGAGTAGTTTTCGTTGTAGATATTTGCGTCTGATTTTTAGATAATTTGGATTGCTCTGTTGCCAGCTCAGTCTGCGCCGCTTTTTGTTTCTTCACTAAATTATCCAGACTCTTTTGAATTTCCTCCGCCGTATCAGCACGAGCCATGGACAAATTAAAAATATTCACCGCAGCAAAAGCCATGATCAAAATAATGATACTCCAATTCTTTTTTGTATTTAGCATGCTTCCATTATAGCACTAATCTGCAAAATAATAAACCACGTCGCTCGCGAGCGACGTGGCTAGCCACACGGCTATTAGTCAAAAAGATTTATTTCTTGTCTTTCTTATCCTTCTTCTCCTCAGTCACTGCCTCCTCCTTCACCATGCCAGCAATCTTAGTGACATCGGCCTCGACTTTCTCTTCCAATCCTGCCAAGTCCTCCTCACTTCTCTGCGGAGCCACTAGCGCGATTACCGTATCCGGATCAATTGATAGTTCAATTTTACTAGAAATCTTCAAGTCTTTCACTGTTAAATGAGTTTCGAAAGCGTCAATTGCAGAGATATCCACATCAATATGTGATGGCAGATCGGCTGGCAAGCATTTTACCAGCAACTTATCGATATTTTTCACCAAAATTCCACCCATTTCTTTCATAGCCTTAGATTCTCCAATGAAAACCAATTCCACTTCATTTTCAATTTTTTCATCCATATTCACTTGGAAGAAATCGATATGGGTGTATTGCCCCATCAGAGCATCTTTTTGGATGTCTTGAATCAGCACATTGCGCTTGTCCTTAGTATCAATCACCAATTCGATAATTGTGCTCTCACCAGATTTTTTGATCAATCTTTTCACATCAATGGCGGTCACCCACAAACTGGTGGAATCTACTTTATTGCCATAGACCACGGCTGGCACCAAGCCTTCTTTTCTGCCTGCATTTACTTTTCTGCCGCGTTCCGCTCGCGCTTTCGCCGCTAGTGTTACCTTCTCCATATACTTTATATCCTACCTGAACCCGCTTATGCGGGGACCCCTTGGACATTAAAAAAATTAACTTAGTTATAAACCTTTTACCAACTTCACAATATCCGCCTGCGCACCGGAAACAAATTGATGCAAATCAATAAGCTCATCCGTGCTAATCGCCTCTTGGCCGATTTTTTCCCGCACTTCAGTCGCGTCCAAATCCGTGGCCATTCCCACGCTCACCAAACCATTTTGGTTATTGGATAAAAAAACAATGGAAGCGCTGTGACACTTGGAACAAGTGACGTGCAAGGTGGTTTTTTGCTCTTTTTCCTCAATGACAACAATTCTCTCTGCCTCCAGAGAGCTGTCACACACCGAGCATTTCGCTAAAAAATCTGTATTATTAAACCTTTTTTCCATATTTTTATACTATGACAGTGTATCATCAACTCCATGAATAGTCAACTCTAAAAAATGAGTCCCGAATTCAAATCCCCAATCTGCTCTTTATGCTTTAATCCTTCGCAAATAAATACTCTGAATAATGCCAATGGAAGCCAGCACGGAAATTATGGAACTGCCGCCATAACTCAGAAGCGGCAAAGGCACGCCCGCCACCGGCGCCACCCCGATGTTCATCCCCACATTCACCAGCACTTGCAAGAAAAGCATCATAATGACACCGATAGCGATAAGATAGCCAAAGTTGTCTCGCGCCAAGCGCGCCGCTTCCTTGATACGATAAATGAGCAGTCCAAAAAGACCGAGAATCACCCCCGAACCAAAAAGACCCAGCTCCTCAGAAAAAACTGCGAAAATAAAATCCGTGTGTTTTTCCGGCAAGAAATTCAGTTGCGACTGCGAGCCATGTCCCAAGCCCTTGCCCCAGATTCCGCCCGAACCAACAGCCACAATCGATTGAATCACATTATACCCTGTGCCTTTGGGATCCCGCTCTGGATTGACAAAGTTCACCAACCGCTCTTTTTGATAGTCCTTTAGTACAAACCACCCGGTAGTGGCTCCAATGACGCCCACAAACATCAAACTAAAAATCACTTGCTTATTCAGGCCGGAGGCAAACAACATCCCTATCCATATCCCCATAATAACAGCGGCTGACCCAAAGTCAGGCTGCTTCAAAATAAGCAGCACCGGAATAAGTACCAAAACAATTGAAGCAACAGTTCGCACCGCCACACTCAAATACGTTTTTTTCTTGGAAAGAAAACTGGCCAAAAAAATAATCATGATCAATTTAGTCATCTCCACCGGCTGGATATGAAAAGGACCAAAACCAATCCAGCCCGTTGTCCCGCGAATAGTGGTCCCCCAAACGAGAAGCAGTGCCAAACTGCCGATGATGACAAAATATAATTTTGTACTATAGGCATTCAACACCCGGTAATCCAGAAAGGAAAAAAATAATAATAACAAGAGACCGACGCCAATAGAAGTCAGTTGTTTTTGAAAATAATTCAGTCCCGCAGCACCGTCAAAAGAAGACACGCTATATAGAGTCACTAGTCCCACACCTAGTAAGAGCAACACGGCTATCATAAGGATCCAATCCAGTTTTAAAAAAAATTTCATAGTCAATATCTCCTAGCGATAATCGGGTTTTTGCACATATTTAGGAGCAAAATTCCTCTCGGCAAATGTTTCCGAATCAAAGACATTAGCATCCGCCTGCACCTCCACATTAATCACCTCTCCCGGGAAGCGATTGAACCACAAGGCTCGGAAATCTCTGTTCTCGCCGTTACGCACAGTGCGCATTTCTGTGCCATTCACCGCCACTATTTTATCGCTAGCATCCTTTAGGACAATTACCAATTTAATCAAAGAAAAGTCAAACGGGCTTTCATTTTTCAAGAGCCCCAACGCCTCGCTAAAACCCACACCCGAATGAATCTCGCCATAGCTCTTGTTGACCACTTTCAATTGGGGTTTTTCATAGTGTTCCTGAAATTCCACCCACTGCGCATCAGTCACTTTCAGTTCAATAGTAGCCGGAACACCTTTCACCGCCACATTATTTTCCACTAGATATTTACTCTCGCCGGGAAGAATGAAATTATAACCCTCTTTAGTAGTCAAAACATTTCCCTGGGCATCTTTGAGGATAAATTCATATTTAAATTTCCCCCCGCCAAAAGTGTTGTTGGGATTTCTCACGTTCCCATAGAAATCAAATTCATCCACGGCTCCACTAGGTAAGAAGCCTTTTTCCGCCACAGACAAATCAATGATAATCGGCTTATCGCATTTTTCTGCGCAAACCCCGCCACAATCCACGCCCTGCTCATTCTGATTCTGTTTGCCATCCGAGCAACTGGGTGCCGGCCTAGTCATGAAATAAATGAAAAAGGCCAAGGCCAAAAAAATAGCCGCAAAAACTGCCACGATCTTCGTTCGCCTTACTTGGTATTTATCTTGTAAAAAATTGTTGATTATTCCCATAAATACATTCTAGCACATTTCACCATTTAAATAAAATAAGCCTCTGAGGAAATCCTCAAAGGCCTATTTTGACTGCTTATATATTACATTACAGTCAATTGAATTTATAAAGCGAGACACCTCCACACCAAGGCACTCCAACAAACTAATACGATTACCCAGGTTAATATTTGCTTATGCGGACGATCGGGATACCAACTCGGAGCAAAAAGACCAAGAACGATGTGCGTCCCATAAATCAAATGGACTGCTAAAATAACAGCCACAATTACTGCTGCCTTCTGAGTGATGCCTGAATGAAAAAAGAAGAGCACGATAATCGCGACTGCTGCCGCAAAATACATGCCATGAATCAATCCCGCCGTCGTCATTGACCCTCCATAAGTATGAGCCTCAGGCAAGCCATGTTCAGCGGCTTTAACCCAAATAAATCCCATAACACACAGACTGACCACGCCTATTCCGACTGAAGTGAAAATATCATCTGCACTCCAACGATCACTGTATAGACTGACTATGATTGCCAGAAGTGGCGTAAAAATAACCAAATCACCCCAGATACCAGCGTGGTAGAGAAGCGGAAGCCCTTTTGGGAATCCCCTTGCCTGCATTTGCGAGGCAGTGAGAAAACTATCCCTGTTAGCAAAAAATACTTGACCTGCGACTGCCAACAGCCCTACGATTCCAACTAAGGTTCCGAGCTGCATCTCACACCTCCGTAATGTATGTGTTTTAAAGTTTTCAAAGAGCCCGTTGCTCTGTGCCACACAGCCCCTTGACCGTGATTGTCTATTATACGCCTAAAAAACCGTTTTGTCAAACGGTCGTGATAGTTTTTGACTTTAATAAGGCTTTTTTGTGGAAAAATTCCACAAAAAAAGAACATTGTTTTGGCGGCGTCCTACTTTTCCTAGACTAAAGCCTAGATATCATCGGTGCTGAAGTGCTTAACTGCCGAGTTCGGAATGGGATCGGGTGTTGCCACTTCGCTAGAACCACCAAAACGATGTTCTTTTTAATTTTACAGGTCTGCTAGTTTTCGATAGGCGCAGTCTGATTTTTAACTGTCAGACCGACTAAAATGCATTAATCACTGGCGCAAAAAACAAAAATGAAAAAATTGCAATGGCAATTACAGAAAAAATTAGAAAAGTGAATTTCAGACTTTCTCCGTATTTCGTAAAAAATACTTTCATAATGTTTATTTACTTGTAAACATAGTATCATAATCACCCCACCAAATCAAATTGATCCAGTGGCATTATTAGAAACTATTAACCGCTAACCTATTTAGCAACAAGTAACATGAGACACCCGACAATAAATTGTTGAATGTTGCACATTATATGTCACTAAAAAATAAATTTAAGAGTGTAATTTCAATTTATTAGTATCTCTCGACTTAATGCATTACTGCACTTGCATCTGAGACCTATCAACCTAGTCATCTTCTAGGAAATTGTATTTCGAAATAAATCGAAAAAGTTGCCTTATCTTGAAGGAGGCTTCCCGCTTATATGCTTTCAGCGGTTATCCTTTCCAAACGTAGCTACCGAGCAGTGCTCCTGGCGGAACAGCTCGTACACCAGAGGTTTGTTCTTTCCGGTCCTCTCGTACTAGGAAAGACTCTTCTCAAGCAACGACGCCCACAGCAGATAGGAGACCAACCTGTCTCACGACGGTTTGAACCCAGCTCACGTACCGCTTTAAATGGCGAACAGCCATACCCTTGGGACCTTCTCCAGCCCCAGGATGCGATGAGCCGACATCGAGGTGCCAAACCCCTTCGTCGATGTGGACTCTTGGAAGGGATCAGCCTGTTATCCCCAGGGTAACTTTTATCTGATGATCTTCTACGCTCCTATAAGCGATAGTCGGTTCACTAAATTCTACTTTCGTAACTGATCGACTGATGGGTCTCTCAGTAAAGCTGGTTTATGCTTTTGCACTATCAATCCGATTTCCATCCGGACCTAACCAACCTTTGTAAACGCCTCCGTTGCCATTTAGGAGGCGACCGCCCCAGTCAAACTACCCGCCAGGCACTGTTCCCGGACTGGTATGAATAACTAAAAACGATATACATTTTTTTTGTGAACCATAAAAGACAATACTAAATAATCAACATTAACACTCGCTCAAGAGCGTCAATATCTTCTTTACAACTTATGCGTTTAGTTTTTGTCTCCTCTGGTTCGAATGTATAAAGAATTTTGTTCCTCATAACAGTCCAGGGTTAGACTTAAAACTTCAGCAGGGTGGTATTCCACTGGTGACTCCATCCCGACTAGCGTCGGAATATCATAGTCTCCCACCTAAGCTCGACAACTAAAATTCTAAATCAATGCCAAGTTGTAGTAAAGCTCCATGGGGTCTTTTCGTCTTGCTGCAGGTCGACGGCATCTTTACCGTCATTGCAATTTCACCGAGCTCTCCGTTGAGACAGTTTTCAAGTCATTACGCCATTGATGCGGGTCAGAACTTACCTGACAAGGAATTTCGCTCTTTATGTTAGCTCTATGTCGCCATAGAGAACGGACTATATCTTACTTTGATAAACAAAGCATCAGCGTATAGTCTCTGAGGATTCTAAAAATTTTGAAGATTTTTTATGATTCATTTTTTCAATCAACTTTGCAATTTTTTCCATGCCTGACATACTACTATGAATATTCCGATTCATCATGTCAACAATTTTTGCAAAGATTTTAAAATCTTCTTTTTTGGCTGTTCTCAGTTGCTGTTCTTGGAAAAAAGGAATTATTATTTCGGTCAATTCTTTTTTAGATCTTACACAGTAGCGATAAATATTTTCCGTGTGGTTATCGTATCGTCTATTGACATATACCTTGCCACATCGAAAAAAATCTTCAAGAATCTTTAAGGATTCTTTACTTTTTTCGCCTTGCGTAACTACAAATTCTGGAAACACTTGCCACCCGAATTTTGTAGTCTTATTTCTAAAAAGACTGACTGAAAAACATCCTTCTCCATCAACATAACCGACTATCCAACCAACATTCTTTAGTCTTTCCTGCTGATTATCTGCACTGTAAGCATTTTTACTTGGCATATTTTTTCCATTAATTTATATGGAATAATTGTACCATAGTAGCCACAGATTCTCCAGACTTTCCAGCATATAGCTGATTTACATCCCGATTGCTCGGGATAGGCGCCTACTTTTCCCTTCGTAATTTATTTCGCTTTGTAACATATTTACCTACTGATAATCGTCCTAGTCCTTTCTAACCCCGCCTAAGCAGGATCAGAACCTTAGGACGATTATAGTTATCGCCGACGTTCACTGGCGCTTCGGGGATTGGCTTGCACCTCTCCCGTTAACGTTCCAGCACTGGTCAGGCGTCAGCCCCTATACTTCCCCTTACGGGTTTGCAGAGACCTGTGTTTTTGGTAAACAGTTGCTTGAAAAACTTTCGCTGCGCCCTAATATTGCTATTAGGGAAGACATCTTGCGAACTTACGTCTAGCTTTTTTGCCGAGTTCCTTAACGGAGGATCACTCGTTCACCTTAGGCTACTCGCCCAGTCTACCTGTGTCGGTTTTAGTACGGATATTTAACGATAAGTTTAGAGACTTTTCTAGACAACCTGCTCCATTTTGTTGGTCTCTCCGAAGAGAAACCTCCAGCCATATCTTGGGCTATACCTTCCGGATTTACCATGAAAGCACCCTCAATATGTCTACATCAATCCAATAAGATGCAAAATGTACAAGATTGCGTCCTCCCATACCGTGACGTTAAATAGTCAAGGAATATTAACCTTGTGTCCATCGACTACGTCTTTCGACCTCGCCTTAGGACCGACTGACCCTGGGATGATCAACATTGCCCAGGAAACCTTAGACTTTCGGTGTGTGGGGATCTCACCCACATTGCGGTTACTAATACCAACATTCTTACTTCTATGCACTCCACGGTGGCTCACGCCTGCCGCTTCATCACGCATAGAACACTTCCCTACCGGACAATACTGCGCAAGCGCAGTACTGAACCCGCATCTTCGGTATCATATTTAGCCCCGTTGAATTTTCGGCGCGAAGTCTCTAGACTAGTGAGCTGTTACGCACTCTTTAAAGGATGGCTGCTTCTAAGCCAACCTTCTAGGTGTATAAGAAACTTCACCTCCTTTACCACTTAATATGAATTTAGGGACCTTAGATTGCGATCTCGGCTGTTTCCGTTTTGAGCTCCGAGCTTAGCCCCGGAGTTCTGACTGCCCAGATAAGAAACACAAGAATTCGGAGTTTGGTTGAGAAGCCTACGGCGAACCGCGGATTCTCATTCAGTATCTCTACCTCTTGTGCTCATTTAATGGACGCTAGCCCTCAAGCTATTTCGGGAAGAACCAGCTATCGCCAAGTTCGATTGGAATTTCTCCTCTATTCACAAGTCATCCCCGAGTGTTGCACGGCTCGTGGGTTCGGGCCTCCTTTGGATTTTACTCCAAATTCACCCTGCTCATAAATAGCTCACCTGGCTTCGGGTCTAATCCGTACTATTATGTCGCCCTTTCAGGCTCGCTTTCACTATGACTCCACTACGAACGTAGCTTAGTCAAACAATACAGAATTAACTCGTTGGTTCGTTCTACAAAAAGCACGCCATCATCGTATTGCTACGACTCTGACTCTTTGTTAGCATATGGTTTCAGATTCTATTTCATCTCCCTCATCGGGATACTTTTCACCTTTCCCTCACGGTACTAGTTCACTATCGATCATTAAAAATATTTAGTCTTGGAGCTATAGTGGCCCCTGATTCAAACGGGATTTCTCCGGTCCCGCCCTACTTGAGAATAATTACATTCTAACATTTCCTTTTCGCATACAGGACTATCACCTGCTATGGTCACACTTCCCAGAGTGTTCTGCTAAGGAAATAATTTAAAAACCCCGATTAAACGAGTAAAATTACCTCGCAACCCCGAATCCCGAAGGACTCGGTTTAGACTCTTCCGTTTTCGCTCGCCACTACTTGCGGAATCTCAATTGATTTATATTCCTCCTGGTACTAAGATGTTTCAGTTCCCAGGGTTCGCTTTCATAACCTATGTATTCAGTTATGAATCCTCTATAAGAGGGGGTTGTCCCATTCGGAAATCTCCGGATCAAAAGTTGCTTAGCACTTCCCCGAAGCTTATCGCAGCCAGCTACGTCCTTCATCGCTTTTTAATGTCAAGGCATCCGCCATATGCATTAGTATTACCGCTCTTAAATTTATATTGGTTAGCAGTTAGCAATTTCTAATTTACTAACTACTTTTATACTATTGCAATTTTATCCCGTAATTCCGCTAACCGGAGTTTACGGGTTTTTCTACCTTCCCAAATTTTACTTGCGTAAGATTTAGAAAAATAAACCTACTGTATTACAACATGCGTTGCAAGCACATTGTAATTAACTAATTACGACTCCCGCGACCTCATTTCCGCTGCCTCAAGACCAGGGTTGTGTAATAGACCATCTATTCAGTTGGGAAAGTTCCAATGACCCCGCACTAACTTTGCATTTCACCGAAGGTGAATTTGGCCAAAGGCCGATGCAAAGTTAGTGCGGGGCTGATGCGGAAATAATAAATTGCCAGATTTATTTGGCAAACTATTAACTACTCACCAGATTGTTTTTCAGTTTCTTTTTCAGCACGTAAATACATCTTAGCAAGGATAGAAAAACCTGTCAACCCCTCTGTCTTTTTTCTTATTGACAACTGGCTGAAATATTCATAAAGCCCAGTAATTAAAGGATTGTATGCATTACAGAAACTAAGTAAACTCCCCAATTATTGATTGCCTTTCAATGTAAAAAAATACGGCTTTTTCTCATTCAGCCGTATTTTTATTCGTTGCTCGTTAAAGGGCTATTTTTTCTCACTCAATTCCTCCCGTAATTTGTGCAGAAGTAGTGCTGCTTCATCACGGCCGCCTAGACCAAACGCCAGCCCGCCGGCCAGTGACAGCATGGCCACAATGCCGATAAAAATAGTGTTCACCAGGGACGCCGCAATGCCCAACTGTAAGAGCGCTGCCAGCACGCCAAAAATTATAATCGCCCACTTGGAAATAGTCGCCAGGATGGCCGCCGACATCACACCGGCCGCTCGAGTGCTGCCTTTCACCAGGTGATAGACAAAATTACCCAGTAAGAAAACAATAGCCAAGATAATCACCGCCACGATCACATTCGGAATATAGAGCAAAATGCTATTAAGAAAAGCCGTGACTTGCTTCAACTGCAAGATGTCGGTCGCCGCCATCAAAAAAACCAGCACCAAAAACCATTTTACTATCCCCCCGATAAAAACTGCCACGCTAAACTTAATCCCGATGTCATCCAACCAATTTCCCCAGCCAATATGCTGGAAAGCGTCATCCACCTTGAGAGTCTTCACAATTTTTTCCACGATCTTTCCCAGAGTCGCCGCCATTACCCACCCCACTACGAAAACTAGCAGCGCACCAATGAAGACGGGCACAAAAGTTATGCAAGAACTCCACACCCCTAGCAAAGACATGGTAATCGCCTCTCCCCAAGTTTGTACTCCGTTCATAATTATTTCCGCCTATTTTTTGACTCCCGCAAAAAATAAGCTTTTTAAAAAAATTAAATTGAATTGGTTGTATGTTTGTTGTCTGAATTATTTCTATTATATACCAAAGATGCCTTTTGGACAAAAGGTTCTATTTCTGCGCCCACTTGAAAATATCTTGGAAGTTGGCCAGGATAATCTGGACAATGTTTTCTTTTCGCCTTGGTGTCAAAATGGCATACTCGGTGGAAGTGGATTCGTTGCCGGCTTCGTCACGAGCTTTGACCCGGAAATAATAGACGGTACCGGGTTTGAAACTGGTGATGACGGAGATGTGATTGGTAGCCAGTTTGTCACTGGCGTTGACTGTGGTGTCCTTCCCATCCCTGCCTTCTCGGTAGGCCAAAGTACTAGTGGCGCCTTCATCTGTCAACCAAGAGATGATGGATTGAACTTTGTCCGTTTGGGAGAGAGCCGAGCTAGTTTTGATCTGATCAATTTTGGGAGCGGTTTCGTCTTTGCTGGTTTGGAAGCTGGGGAAGGTTTCTTCAGTTTCGTTGCCGGCTTCATCGCGCACCCTGATTTTGAGCGAGTAGGTGGCGCCGGAGGTGAGATTTTTCAATTCCATTTCGTG
>CAIMIV010000039.1 GCA_903841185.1 uncultured bacterium | reverse complement strand
GTGTATGGATATATGCAACAAACTTATTCCGGTAATGATGACATTTTGAAGCTAAGAAATTTATTGAGCGTTTTTAATCTTGGTGATTTCTCAACTAAAAGTATTTTGAACAAAAAAATATTTCTATGGTGTCATAATCAAAACAGATTGTTTAAATCATTTTTGGTTAACTCGGGCTTGTTTAATGAAAATGATATAGTTATTCAAAAAAGATTATTTACATCGTTTTTCATTCATCAGTGGTTAGTGATAGGTATTGACGATAAAAAAATAAAAGTAGATCCGTATTATAATATTTTCAATAATGAATCGGCAAATTCATAGCATTATCTAGTATGGCATATTTGGTTTCACAGAAAAGAAAAGCACAAATATTTTTTACTTTTTGATTGCCCTTTTTTGAAATTTTTTTAAAAAAAGCCCCCGTATTTAAACATAACGAGGGCTTTCAGCAAGAAGGAGGTTAATTTAATTCAGGTAACCACAAGCGAATTCTTCTAGCTTGAATACAAGATATTATCCAGAATACTTGTCATTCGCGTTGAGATCTTTCTTTATCCAGGGCTGCGCCAGCCAAAGCCAGAGTTATCGGGCTCATGATAGCACTGACCATTTCAAATTGATACTGACAGTCAGTTACCTCGTTGTCTTTAAATATCTTGACCAATTCTGACTTGGAAAAACCTGCCCCCGTCATGAATTGTTCACCCATTTCCGATATTTCAGAATGAGTCAGTGCGCACCCCTTTTCCTTTTCTGCCACAATTATCTTTTCGACGAATAGTCGTAAGAAAGAAAAGATTGAGTTTAATAGCTCTTTTGTATCCAGTTGCTTGTCCATGCTCACACCCCCTTATATTTGTGCATTTTTATGTACAACAACGCCAGGATTAGCGTTCAAAATAGTATAACAGGAAGCAGTCTGACCGTCAATACCACGCTCAAAAAAATTCAAAAAAGGCTTATAATAAGGGAAATATTTGTGATTTTAATATCTCGTTCTTTCAAATTGCACTGTGATAAAGCGAAGTTTGGTGATATAATCAAGGTAGCTGAATGTTTGAAATTTTAGCCAATAAACAAGGGTACAACTTCAGATATTCGGAAACTTTAGTTGAAATTCAAAAATTATTTATTTTTTTAAAATACATGAAAAAACAATTAGACCTGGTGAATAAGTTTCACAAAAAATTTAATGTTCCAATACTGAGCAAGCCATCATTGATTCCGAGTGATAGGTCAAATTTGAGGTATAGTCTGATGGATGAAGAGGTTAAGGAATATATAGAAGGCGTACAAAATGATGATTTGGAAAATATTGCTAAGGAATTATGTGATATTTTGTATGGGGTTTATGGGACAATCCTTGAGCATGGGTTGCAAGATAGAATCGAAGATATCTTCAAGGAAGTGCATAATTCTCACATGAGCAAAGAATATCACCAATACAAAATGGTTAAAGGAGAAAAATACTTTAAGCCAAATGTTGGAAAATTTTTTAAAAAATAAACCAGGCATATCTGGCCGGACGCGTAGAATTCCATTAAACAGCCCTAGTCTTAGTGTCGGTTGTTTTTTTCAGGGCCTGATGTTAAAATGAGTATAGTCAATAAAAATAAGTATATATAACAATATGGAGGAAGAAAATAAGATTTATGATTTGATTATCGTCGGAGCCGGGATAGCAGGCCTGACGGCTTCGGTATATGCGGCGCGTTATCGGATGGAGCATTTGATTTTCGGCGTGGAACCGGGCGGGCAAATGAATGAGATTCATAGTATTGAGAATTGGCCGGGAAAAATTGCTATTTCGGGCCGGGAGCTCATTGCCAATATGGTAGAACAAGTCAATAATTTTGGCGTAGAAATCAAGAATGATTCGATTAGTTCCGTGCAAAAAAATGCGGAGGGTCTTTTTGAAGTTGAAACGAGCAAAGCTAAATATCTAGCCAAAACTATTATCATGGCGATGGGAACTAGCTACAAGAAAATGAATATTCCCGGCGAAAAAGAATTTTTGGGCAAAGGCGTGTCCTATTGCGCCACGTGCGACGCCATGTTTTTCCGCAACAAGGTGATCAGTGTGATTGGCGGTGGCAATTCAGCGGCAGTGGCGGCCATCACGCTGGCTGATTATGCAGAGAAAGTGTATTTGTTGTATCGCGGAGAAAGATTATCCGCTGAGCCTATTTGGCTGGAAAAAATTGCTGCCAACCCCAAGATCGAAGTCATCACCGGCACGAATGTGATTGAGGTCAAAGGAGAGATGAAGGTGGAAAAAATTATTTTGGATAAGGCGCATGAGGACAAAACCTATTTGGCAGTAGACGGGGTTTTCATTGAAATCGGCAGCGAGCCGGGCATCGAGCTGATTAGAAAATTGGCCGTGGAAACAGACGCACAGAACTTTATCCAGGTGGGAGCGGATCAG
>CAIMIV010000038.1 GCA_903841185.1 uncultured bacterium | reverse complement strand
CTACAAATTCAATAGATGGATTTTTTGGAAAAACAAAAATGCTCTTGCAAGTCCATCGAGGACTAACGCAAGAGCGTAGATACAAAGTAATTCAAGAGATATTTAGAGGATAAAATCCTTACAAAAGTTCCATTAAGCCTACTTTTTTAGTTTAACATAGCTATGCCAAAAATCAATTCGCACTTACTCTACCCAAAAACAAAAACAGGGTTTTCCCCGTTTTTGTCTGCCCGCTAGAGATATTTTCCATATTTATCTGCCGGATAGTAGCAATGCGGATTAGGATATTCGTCCGGATCCATACAGCATTCCATATCCATATGCTTGCCCTTTCCCTGATCGCTTTTTTGCGGATGATCATTTCTTTTGCCGCAAACTAATCTCCCTAAAGAGTCTTTTTCATATGAACGCGGCATTGGAGCTGTGATGATTTTATTTCTCACGACCGGCTTTGCCATATCCACAATCCTTACAGTGGGCTTCACTACATCCATCTTCTTTTCCTCAACCATGACTTCAGTCACACTATCTTGTACCGGATTATCTTGGGTCGCCTTTTCCTGCATCACCTCTTCGGATGCAATATTTATTTCATTATGACCATTCCTTTTTTCTTTGAAATAAAAATGGTTACCCACAAGAAGTACTCCTAGAACTACGATAATCACTAGGGTAATCACCAAATCTCTTTTTCTATTTTTTTTACTGACCATTCCATCACAAAAAAACCCCTTCCCCTGACATCTGCCCAATATTTCCTTTATCATTACCATATAGTTAGATTACTGATTTATTTTACAGCCTAGCAGATATGCGCAAACAAATCAAGGTTTTAATCTAAATCGTCTATATTTATTACAAAATCAGCCTCATTTTCGTTCATTCTGGTTTATTATCCTACCATAAGAAACTAAAAAAACTAAAAGTCCCTCTCAGAAAGACTTAGTTTCTATGTACTATGAAATAATGATTAATTTAACACCTCTTTACCTATCCGCCAACTTGAAAATATCTTGGACAATATCCTCTTTTCGCCTGGGTATCAACTCATGAAGACTCGTCTTAATGCATAATTTATTTTTATATCTGTCTGGCATTAAAAATGGAAAATTGAAATTATTTTTCCAAATATTGTTTGACCCTTTCCGCCAATTGACTGGGTGTGACCGAAGCTTTGACGATATAATCTATCGCTCCTAGACGCAAGGCTTCTTCGTGGTCATCTTCATGCACCAAATTGGTCAACATAATCACGGGAATGTCCTTAGTAGTGGAACCTTTTTTTATAGCCGCCAATAATTCAAACCCATCCAGCTTAGGCATCACCACATCTAGCAACACCAATGCCGGTAAAATGGCTTTTGTCTTTGCCAATCCATCTTTGCCATCCAGTGCTTCCTCCACCAAAAAACCGGCTTGGCGCAACCCCATACTAAAAATTTCTCGCAAAGTTTCATCATCATCAATAAGGACAATTTTTTTGTTTTCCATGGTTGTATTATTAAATAATTTTATAACTTTTTTACTCTCATACTTTCAAATATTTCCGCATCGCCATCAGCCCTCCAATCACTCCAAAGAATGAACCGAGGAGAATTTGATAGCCCAAAATCGTTCCAAAATTAGCCAAATAGAAATTCATCAAACTTACCGTCGGGATAGTCAGACTGACATAGGAAGCGATGAATTTCAGCGAAATAAACAACAGTAGCACAGAAACCACTGAACTAACAATGCCATAGATAATGCCCTCAAAAATAAACGGCAAACGAATAAACATATTGGAAGCTCCCACCAAACGCATGATTTCAATCTCTTGTTTGTGCGTGTAGATCGTTATGCGCACCGCATTGAAAGTGATCAGCAGCGAGATCGCCGCGAAAAGCAGTCCCAAGCTGATACCAATTTTTTGAATGGTTTCGATCACGCTATTGAGCTTATTAATCAGTTCTTTGTTCTTATTATAATTCACCCGGCTAACCTCTTCACTAAAAGTGGCCTTGGTGATATTTTCATCGATAGTTTGATAGTCAGTGGGATTATTCGCTCGCACTACCAAAGCCGCCAGCAAGGGATTTCCTCCAATTTCCTTGAGTGATTCCAAGATCACCGGTTCGTTTGCATTGGTTCGCTTGAAATTTTCCAGAGCCACCTCCTTGGAAATATATTCCACTGATTTCACTTCATTCATTTTTTCCACCTCAGTCTTAGCTGCCAAAATGACCCCTTCCTCCGCATCCGCCTTAAAATACACACTAATATTGGCTTTATTCTTAATTTCTTTCAACATCTCATTAGCGGTAGAGGTGAATACAAAAAAAACACTAATAATATAGAGTGACATAACCAAAATGCTAATCGTAGAAACAGACAGCCAGCCGTTGCGCAAGATGCTTCGGATAGATTCCTTGAATGTTCTGGTGATGAGTAACAGCATATATTTTTTATTTTATGAATAAGAAAAAGCGTGACTCTTAATTTTACGAAATTTTATATTTACCTTGGGGATAGTCCGCAATGATCCGGCCATTTTCCAACACTAATACCCGTTTATTGGCCTTGTCTACGATGTCCTTGTCGTGACTGGCCAAAACCACGGTGGTGCCTAGTTCATTGATGCGAATGAGTAGTCGCACAATTTCCAAGGAAGCAATCGGGTCCAGATTTCCCGTCGGTTCATCCGCCACAATAATCATCGGGGTGTGCACCAATGCTCTTGCAATGGCCACTTTTTGTTGTTCCCCCCCGCTCAATTGATGGGGATATTTCTTGGCTTTCGTCGTCAGCCCCACAATATCCAGAATTTGCGGAACATTTTCAGCAATTTCTTCATCCGGCGCCCCTGAAACTTCCAAGGCATAAGCCACATTTTCATAGACCGTTTTCCTCGGCAAAAGTTTGAAATCTTGAAATACCGTGCCGATTTCTCGTCGATGCGCGGAAAGATTTTTTTTCCTGACAACACTCAAGGGGTTGCCGTCAAAATAGACCTCGCCAACAGTCGCTGCTTCCTCGGCATAAATCAATTTCAACAGTGTGGATTTACCTGAACCACTTTGGCCCACTACGGAAATAAATTCCCCTTCGGCAATATCCAAATTGATTTCTTCGAGCGCCATAAAATCACCCTTATAAGTCTTGCTGACGTTATCGAATTTGATCATGATTTTATTTTTTTCTTCTTGAATATTTTCTTCGTTTATCATACTTTTATTCTACACTATTTTTTCCTATTTTTCAAATAGGCTTCCATGAAATTTTGCAAATCGCCTTCCAGCACGCCTTCCGCATTAGCGGTTTCATATTTAGTGCGATGATCCTTCACCATTTTATAAGGGTGCACCACATAGGATCGGATTTGACTCCCCCATTCAGCCGAAGCATATTCTCCGCGCAACTGCTTTTTTTCTGCTTCTTTTTCCGCCAGATATTTTTGATGCAACTTAGCTCGCAAAATTTTCATGGCCTGTTCCTTGTTTTGCAATTGACTGCGCTCATTCTGACACGTCACAACTGTCTGTGTCGGAATGTGCGTAATGCGCACTGCACTGTCCGTGGTGTTGACACTTTGTCCACCGGCACCACTGGAGCGAAAAACATCCACTCGCACGTCCTGCGGATTGATCGACACTTCCGCCAGTTCCTCAATCACCGGTAAAATTTCCACCAGGGCAAAAGAAGTTTGTCGCAGATTATCAGAATTGAAGGGCGACAAACGCACCAAGCGATGCACTCCAGCTTCACTTTGCAGATAACCATAGGCATAGGGACCGCTGATTTCCAGCGTCACGCTCTTGATTCCCGCTTCACCACCCCGCGATTCGCTCAAAATTTTCGTGCGGAATCCTTTTTTCTCGCAAAAACGCAGATACATCCGCAACAACATTTCCGTCCAATCCTGCGCATCCACCCCGCCTGCTCCTGCGTGAATCGCCATAATCACGTCCGAGCGATCATATTCTCCTCCCAGCAGAATTTTGAATTCCAGTTTATCAATCACCACTTCAATCTCTTCTATTCTTTTTTCGATTTCCAGACCTTCCTCACCATCATCGCTTATGATGCCAGCCATTTCCAACAACTCAGCCAGCTCCGTTTCCAAATCACTCAATTCCTGAATTTCTCGGCGCAATTCTTCCACTTCTTGCATAATGCCCGAAGCTTTTTGACTATCATCCCAAAATCCAGGTTCTGCACTAGTCCGTTCTAAGTCAGCGATAGTCTGTGTCTTTGTGGGCAAGTCAAAGATAGTCGCTCAAAAGAGCGCTTTTAGCTTGTAAATTTTTTAGTTTTTCTTGGAGTTCTTTCATATTTTTCTAAGAGCCTGATCATAATCTCTCTTTCGTCGCGAGAGATTGAAATTTCGAGCGAAAATTGTGAAAAATGAGGAGGAATATCTGGATATTTCGACGAGTTTTGTCCGCCAGCTGGCGGATTGCAGCCGGAATTTCAATTTCGCAGCAGAATATGGAGATTATAAACAGGCTCTAGCCTAATCTAAGTAAAAATAACATCAATAATATTCCAACAACAAAAGTCGCGATCTGTAAAAGACTCTTTTTCGCTTCGGTATTTTTGTGCAGTTCCGGAATCAAATCGGAACTGGCCACATAGATGAACCCGCCAGCAGCGAAAGGCACTAAGAATTTATTTATCTCCGAAAAATCAGTGCTAATCAACAAAACCAGCAAGGCACCGACAATAGCCGCTAGGGCTGTCAGGAAATTAAATAACAGTGCTCTTTTTCGGGAGAAACCGCCATATATCAAAGAACCAAAATTACCAATTTCATGCGGAATTTCATGCAGGATAATTGCCAGTGATGTGGTTATTCCCAATGGAATTGAAACCGAAAAACTGGCTGCGATAATCAGACCGTCAATAAAATTATGCATGGCGTCCCCCACCAAAATCACATAGGAGAAAGGATGCAAATGATGAGCACTTGGCATCTTATGGCAATGGCGCCAATGGACAAATTTTTCCAATACAAAAAAAGAAAAAATTCCAAACAAAATAGAGAGTGAAATCAATAGTGTGTTTTTAGTTGTGGCAAAGGCTTCTGGAATAAGATGAATAAAAGCATCACCCAAAAGCGTCCCGGTAGAAAGACCCACTAGATAGATCAGTATCTTATCCAATTTTTTTTGATCCATGGAAAGCGTAAAAACACCCACCAGTGAAAGCAGACTGACGATTACTACACTCCCAATTGTATACATCCAAACTAACAACATTTAATTTATTTTTTTAATCAATTGAATGTGATCGGCCTCCACCTGCGCCAAAGCCGTAAAAAATATCTTCACATTCCGCTCCTCACTTTCCTTGGCAAACTGGACATACAGATTCGTCGCCACTTCTTCCAGCTTCACGGTCTCGGCAAAATTTTCCACGTCTGCATCACTGCAAGTCTCCGTGCCTGCTGGAGGCATAGCCGATTTCATCAACTTGCAAGCAATATTAGCATGCTCCAACTCCACCTTGGCCAAACGTTTATACATGGCTTTGATTTCATAGGTCTGGGCTTTGCCCGCCATGCACAGATAGGTGGCATTGGCTTTCATTTCCAATCCAATAGTAGTTTCCAAATTCTTCTTGGAACGATTCGACAATTCCACCGGCTGAACCGTAATGGGATTAGCCTCAACGCCATTCTTAATAAAGTTATGTCTGGCTCCGCAAAACGGACACTCGCTCGGCCGCTCTTCGCCAATATACGCATCCCCGCAGATCTCACAAATGTATGTTTTCATAGAACTTATTTTTAAAAAAATTATTACCAGCTATTTTTTCAAAAGAAAATATTCTCCGCTTTTATATTCCAGCATAAAATGATGCCCTTCCCGATCTGGAAAATAGGCCTTGCCATGCAATCGGGCGTGATCAAAAATGGTCTTGAATTCTTCCAAATCCAGATGATTTTCCAAATGAAACAAGACCTCTTTAGAGCCTTCTTCATAATTAATCTCACAACTATGCAATACTGCTTTTTCCATAAAATTAAATATTTAAGAATAAAAACAACTGAGCCACCTGTCGGAAACGAACCGACGACCTACGCGTTACGAATGCGTCGCTCTGCCAACTGAGCTAAGGCGGCAATAATACACTGATAAAACTATACGCTATTAGAAATAAACCTGCCTCGGCCATAGGCCGATCGGCCTATGGCCGAAACTGAGCTAAGGCGGCGTCTAAACTATCAAACGCTATGCAAATTATTTTTTTCGGCTAATCTATTCCATTCATCATTCAAAATCCGCTGCATCTCAGGAATCACCCCCTTATTTTTTTCCGAAAAAAGATGTTTGAAGCGTCCTTGGGTTTTCAAAAATTCCTCAATCGGTTTGGGATTTTCCGTAGACCAATTGATTTTATACTTTCCATCCTCAATTTCATATAACGGCCAAAAATTGGTTTCCGTCGCCAACTTGGCAATGGCCACATATTGTGAAGTGGGAAACTTCCAGTTGTTAGTACACGGAGAAAAAACACTCAGGAACACCGGCCCCTCCGTTTCAAAAGCTTTCTTAGCTTTCTTTTTCAAATCCGCCAAATAGGCCACATTGGCTTGCGCGGCATATTTGATGTGATGGGCATTCACAATCTCCATCAGATTCTTGCGCATTTCCACTTTGCCAAAAGACTCTTTACCGTCCGGCGTGGTTTCCGTAGCAGCACCATAGGGCGTCGCGCTGGAGCGTTGGTTACCGGTGTTCATATACCCGCCATTGTCATACACCACATACAGAAAATCATGCCCGCGTTCCAAGGCGCCGGAAAGACTCTGCAAACCGATGTCATAGGTTCCGCCATCTCCGCCAAAAACTACAAATTTGATTTTCTTTTTCATCTTGCCTTTTTTCGCCAAAGCCTTGTAGGCACGCTCCACCCCGGAAATAGTAGCGGAAGCATTTTCAAAAGCACTGTGAATATAAGAATTTTTCCAAGCGGTATAGGGATAGAGCGTGGAAGTCACTTCCAAACAACCCGTGGCGTTGGAAACTACCACTGGATCTGGTGACTCAGCTAAGATGGTCCGCACAATCGTGGGAAAGGCGCAACCGGCACACGCACTGTGCCCTGAAGCAAAATTTTTAGTTAATTCTTTATTCATATTTTTATAAAATTATCTTTTGCTACTAAATACCCCGTTATTGCCTGGGCTCTGGGACTATTTCGTCTAATCTTCCTATCATTTCACTTGTTACCACTGAACGCATTTCGTCCACTGTCCGTTCTCGCTCCTCTTCCGCCTGAGCCAATTTCACCTTCGTTTCTTCAACCAATGCAGACTCAGAAGCAGGATCATTTAAAATGGCCTCGCATTTCATGCGAAAATCTTCAAATTGACTTTCAACATCTGCTACCATACTTTCCATAGTTTCAAGATCCCCCTCTATCCCTTCAATAATAGGCACTATATTCTGCTCGCTATTCACCTGTCCTTCTAAAATATCCATACTTATTTTTTTATGAGTTTAATTTATTCATTATTTCATCTTGTTGCTTCTTTTCCCGCTGCATTACGAACTTGCGCACCAGATCAGCCTGTTGCTGGCGCAAAACATCCATCCTCCTGGTATATTCGTCGCGAATTTCCTGCATTTTTCTTATTTGTTCTTCATCCATAAAGTTAAGCCTTATTTAATCCAATATATTTAATATTCTTAGTAACCTTTTCTGTCTCCAGGTCAGCAAAAATCTTTTGGATATCTTTGGCAAAAATATCCCGGCCGCCCAAACTATAGACAATAGACTGGATGTTTTTCTTTTCTCCCGTTACTTGCTGATAAAGACCCGCCACAATATCATTGTAGATTGGTGGAAAAGTTCCTGGAGAAATCACTCGTTCCATAATAGCAATATTTTTAGCATTTTTCAAAGCCACTAAAATTTCTTCCACCGGAAAAGGACGGAACAAATTGATTTTCAACAGTCCTACCTTTCTTCCCTCGCGTCGCAGGGCGTCCACCACGTCTTTGGTGGTGCCGGCGGTCGAACCAGCCAGGACAATCACACTTTCCGCATCTTCCAGCTCGTAACTTTCAAAAAAATCTTTTTTTCGACCGGTTAATCGCTCAAACTCCTTGGCTACTTCCAAATAGACCGCTTTGGACTTCTCCATCGCCTCTTCTTGTTGCACCTTGAATTCAAAATAGGAATTTTGCAATGCCACCGGGCCAAAAGTAACCGGATTTTCCGGATCTAATAAATGTCTTTCCGGAGAAAATTCTCCCACAAAACTGCGCACTTGCGCGTCTTGAAGCAAATCCAAATTTTCTACGCAATGCGAAGTGTTGAATCCATCCATAATCGCCATCACCGGCAACTTGGTTTTTTCCGCCAGTTTCATGCCGATAATCGTGTTGTCATAAATTTCTTGCGCATTTTCAGAAAAAATTTGGATCCAGCCCGCATCCCGCGCACCCATCACGTCTGAGTGATCACCATGAATGTTGAGTGGCGCGCTCAACGCTCGAGCGGAAACCACCATCAAAATCGGCAATCGCATGCCACTGGCGATATACAAAACTTCGTGCATATAGGCCAAGCCTTGCGAACTGGTCGCTGTCACTGTTCGCGCTCCCGCAGCGCTCGATCCCACACAAGCGCTCATAGCACTGTGCTCTGATTCCACTTCGATCAGTTCTGTCTCCGTCTCGCCATCCGCCTTGTATTTGGCAAAAGTTTCGATAATCGTAGTCTGCGGAGTAATCGGATAGACCGCCATCACATCCGGCTCCACCTGCCGCAAAGCTTCCGCCGCGGCGTATCCTCCGGCCAAGGCTATTCTTTTTTTGTTTGAATTATTCAAAATATTTTCGTAGATTCGAATTACATTCGCCCGCCTCGCTTCGACGAGAGGTCTCCGCGAGTCGAGGCGGGTAGTTTCGAATCGGATTATTAATTTTTTTTCATCGTAATCGCTTTCACAGGACACACTTGCGCACACACGCCGCACCCTTTGCAAAAATCATAATCAATATCACATTTATCTCGTTGACCATCTTTATAGGCCTTCATTATGATTGACGCTTCCGGGCAAAATGGCATGCAAGTGGTGCAACCGATGCATTTTTCCTTGTCCACGACCGGCTTCATATAACGCCAATCGCCGGTTTTAGCCGCTTTGGACAAATCATGAGCAATCACTGCCCCCTCTTCTATTTCTACATTTTTATTTCTAGATTGTATCATATGCTTTTTCAATAGCTAAAATATTTTTTTGAGTGGCCTCTGAGCCTATTTTTTGTTCAAAAATTTCTCTAAATTCCGCAATCACACTGGCCAGTTGCACCGATTCCGTCACTTGGATAAACTTGCCCAAAATCACGGTGTTGGGTCGGGGCTGGCCGACAATTTCCATGGAAATGCCATTAGCATCAATGGGATAGATGCGGCCTTGATAGCTGTGACTGCCGTCGCTCAACAGTTTCGCCCGCACCTCTTCACTCATGCTCTTGGTGTTGATAATCAACGCTTCTTCGCGACTGAGATTTTTGATCACCACTTCTGAAGCAATAATCGTTTCGTCCAACACTACCACCACATCCGGATCAGTCACCGGCTCGTGGGTGCGAATCTCTTTTTCTGAAATGCGCACAAAAGTCTTGGTCGGTGCACCACTTCTTTCCGGCCCAAACTGGGGGAAAGCCTGGACAAACTTGCCCTCTTTGACCGCCGCTTGCGCGATGATTTCGGCGGCCGCCTTGGCTCCTTGTCCACCGCGCGCGTAGAAAATTATTTCAAATATGTCTTTATGATATTTCACTCCGCGCTAACTTTTGATGTTTATTAATTTATAATAAGCCCAAAAGATACTTAAATTTATTATTTTACCCCGCATTACTTTTGCGCTTCATTCCAATATCAAAAGTTAGCGCAGGGTTTCATAGGTTTAGTATAGCACATTTGGCAAAAGATGTTAAATATCTCCCAATCAAGCTCTTTCAAAAGATAATTTGATTGTTCGCCATTTTTCTTTTCCCCAAAAGAAAAGTGGCAAAAAAGAAAACTACCGCAAAACTACATATCAAGACAAATTTTCAATTTCTGAGCTAAAATTTCTGAAGGCCATAAAAAAGAAATCCAGCGAGAAATTTTTACGCTCATAAATTTCAATTTGTAACTTGCTATTTCGTTGATGCGGGGTAGCGTTTTAACACATCCTTTTCAATATAGCTTCTGTTATTCCCTCAAAGTCACCACTGGTTGAATTTTCGACAATATGAGTTATTCTTGTTTTATTCAATAATCCTAGCAAGAGCTGCTGTTGCTCAACATAATATTTCTCAATTTCTGCATCATTTCCTTTTTTCCTGACAAACTTTATCCACCGACCATCTCTATGTGATATGGCGAATTGTATTCTTTCTGAAATTTTTTGCTCATCAATAGTTAAAAGTGCCAGCAAGACATCATGTTCAGATAGCATTTTTTCAATTTCGGAAAAATCATCGATATTGCTTGCAGTACGGAATATGTGAGTAAAATAAAGCCTATCAAAAATCAGAACATCTTTTTCAAGAGACAGCGCTTTATTCAATATTTTTCTTAAGAATTGGATACTAACATCCTTGTCGGCATTATCTAAAATCGGCATCAACGTTTGATTCTCATCGATAACAGAAAACTCCATGCCCTTCTTTTTAAATTCGGCAACGAGCAAATTTTTTATGCTAGTTTTTCCACTCGTAGCAATTCCTTCTAAAATTATTATCTTCATCGTAAAAAAATATTATTTAATTTTCTCATATTCCTCAAACAAAATATCAATCATTTCTCTATCTCTTTGTAACTTTTCCTCATCCACAACAGCCTTGGTATTTTGATTAAATTGAATGCCATTTTCGGTTGTCCAACCGATGCGATTGAGCAGCGCATAAACACTGACCATCTTTCTTTGTTCAGCGTTTAACCCTTGCGCGTCCATCACGGCCTCGGTATAAACTTTGCCATGATGCGTTCCTGGCCAACTGGCCTTTATGCGGCCGATAGTTTCGAGTGGGTCGCCATATGCCAAGCAATCCAGATCGACCAATCCAGAAAATGCACCATCATTAATCATGACATTTTTTGAACAAATATCATCCATATAAGGAGTTGCGACAACTTGACTAAAGTATTCCTCATTGTCTGTGATAATGTTTTGCAAAATTATCAATAAATCATCATTTAATATTCCTGTTTGACGGCTACGCTGCGTAGCCTCGTTAATAATATCTTTTATTCGCCCTATCCAAGTATCATTCAATTCCTCGTAGCCACCATACACATAACCAAATTTATCAATCGATGGAAGTGTTCGCACCCTAGTGAATACATTAGAAATTTCTTTGGCAATTAACTTTAGTTGCGCATCATTTAAGTCTTGAATAACAATGAGCAGATCCTTGCCAGGAATCTTGCTTAAAAATTGATAAGCAAAAGGTATGTCCTGCCTTGAATAATCCTCGGCCAAAATGTCTGGTACTGGAATGTTTAAATTTTTAAGAACTGGGATATAATTATGCGAGCCCTGGAGAAAGTGATCGACGGCACTGAGTCGTAAAATTACTTCATCTTCTAACAATTCAACGCTATAAACTTCATTACAAGCACCTGTTGTCATGCGTGTTATTGATTTTGGACTTTCGTTGAAATGCTTAAACGTAACCAGGCCAATCATCTCTTCATGCGATTCAATTTTGTTTTCAAGTATTTTTTCCATAAAAATATTATTCCGGGAAACATTCCTTCCAGTCAATTATTGTTTGCACAAAATCATTAGCACTAAATAATTCCCTGGATTTTCTGAACAATTCATCTTGTGCCTCCATATCACCAGAAGACACGATTGTATTTATCTTCATAATCAAATCCTCCGCTTTCCAAGTGGTCTTTTCCAAAGGAAAGGTTTTTAATTCCCACTCCAAATATTTATTATACGGCCTCATTCGCCCATTCATCGCAAAAAGCGCCGTCAAAAAATATGTCATTGATTCAGCTCCATCCAAATGACTGGCTAGAAAATTTCCATCCCGATAGTTCTTCTGTGAGCGATAATATAAATTGAAATATCCACCCAGATTACTTTCCACCACCTCTCTTATTTTCTCTTCCGGCATTTTTCCTTTCTCATCAATCAAATCCTGAATGCCGTCTTTGTCGACTTGCGCTTTTAGATGTGCGAAATTATAACGATCCCATTCCTCAGCATTTCCTATTTTGGCATATTCCCTAAACTCCGCCAAGGAAAATACCAACAAATCAAAGATGCTCTGGATTCTTTGCTTTTCATATTTAGCCTTATATTCTTGGGCTTTATCATCACGCACAATTAAAAACGCGTCGTAATCTGATTTTTCAGTCACCATTCCTTTGCCTCGACCTGCCGTCAAAAAAAATCCCAAAATAGCCTCATCTGCTTTTGCCTCTTCTAAAATTTTATTATATAGCAATTCACCGTTGTTTTTTTCATCCATAAGATTATTTCAAAAAAAATTTAGCTTTTTATATTATTTTTAAATTTTACATGACGGGGACGTTTGAAAATTTATTCATTGAAAATTCAATGCCCGCCTCGCATCGACAAGCGGTCTCTGCGAGTCGAGGCGGGTAAATTGAAAATTGGTTATTGAAAATTAGTTTCTCTGATCCACCAATCCTCCCAAATATTTCGCCCGATACATTTCCGTGCCATCTTCCGCGAGGATGATTTCTTCCCCAGAAAAGTTTGCGATTTCACCCTCAAAAACATTTTCATATTTCAAACCGTCTTGCGCGAATTCCCGTGGTCCGCGGAAGGGCTTGTCCTCAGGAATGCGCGTCAACGCTCCTTGCAAAGTTTTATAAACCGCATTCACATCCGCCACATTTTCATTCACCCAGCCATAATACACCATCATATACACTGGCGCGCCTTGGAAAAATACCACTTCTCGTCCGCCATAGGGCTCCCCGCCGAAATAGTTATCGTGATATTTCCAATCCCCTTCTTCAAAAACCATAGTCGTGGATTTGTCCATTTCAATAGTCTTCCCAGCATTTTCTCCCGCCGCATACGTCGCCTTTTTCGCTTTGACCAAAAACTCACAAAGCTTGTTTACGTCTATCATATTATTTTGTTATTTAATATTAATTGCCGATTTAATCACACTAACTATTTTTTCATAATCCACCGTATCAAAATCAGTCGTATCCACATCCAGCGTCTCCCCTCCCATACTCAGTGCTTCAATTTTTCCTTGCAACAAAATTGGCCGAAATTCTTCCAAGCTCCCACCATCCACATGCCCCGGATGCCGGTCAGTGGATTTCGCCCGCTGCTTGAATCTTTCAAACAGCACTTCGCCATCTGCAAAACATCTGATTTGCACTGGCGCGAAATGATATTTTTCTTTCAATTCCAACAGTTTTTGATTGGCAAATTCAGGATTGAAATTGGTTTCGATAATCAAAGACTTCTCCGCCTTCAGCAGCAATTCCGTCACATAATACAGCATGTCATAACTGGCTCCGCCAATTTTCTTGGACCATTCCCGATCTTTCCAACCCAAGCCATCGAAAAGAAGCTCTTTGATATCGTCCTTACAGATAAAAGGCAATTGGAGTTCTTTCGCTAGTTTTCTGCCCAACGTTGTTTTCCCCGTGCCGGGAAGTCCGGTGATGATGATAAACGTTCTTTTCTCCATAGTTTTCCATAAAAAAATTAGTCTATCATTTTTCTCTATTATACCACCAAAATGCAATATCGCGATATGTCATCAAAAAAACCCACGCCTGCCATGCTACATGTCTTATGCTATTTCATGCAATATATACACTTTTCCTCTCCCATGCTAAAATATAACTAGATTAATCAAATAAATTCGCTTGTATTTTTCCTATGAAACTAATCACCATTTCCGGCGTGGATGGCTCCGGCAAGTCCACCCAAATCAAGCTCTTGCAAAACCACCTGGAATCCCTTGGCAAAAAGACTTTCTATTTCCATGCCATCGAATTTGGCATCGCTACGAAACTGGCACAGTTTAAAAAGAAATATTGCCTGATCTGCAAAATCAAAGGACTATGTCATATTCAAACCAATTCCGCACCCAAAAGCGTCACCCAAGCCAACTGGCTGCAAATTCAATTGCGCAAACTCTTTCTAATTATCGACATTTGGCGTTTTGAAAGTTTAGTCAAAAAATTAAACACAGCAAATTTTGACTATCTTTTGAGTGACCGCTATTTTTACGACAGCATCATCAACATCGAATACCTATCCAAAACCACTTGGACACCCAGTGTCCAAGTGAAAAAACCGGATGCATCCTTTTTTCTGGATGTGAGTCCGGAACAAATTATGCAACGTGAGAGAAAACCGGATCAAGGCTTGGAATATTTACAGAAAAAAATCGAGCTTTTTGCCGAAAAAAAGGCACTGTGGGACATGCAGTCCATCAGCGCCCTCGGTACGAAGGAAGTTGTTTTTGCTAAAATTATGAGTCTAAACAAGATTATTTAGACTCATAGCGTTCTCTTGAAGATTAAATTTCAGTCAATAGATCGCATAGTGATTTACATCCACCTGGATCTGCCGGACCGTTGCAAATTGTTATTTTCACCTTTTTTCCTATCTTTCCATGCTTCGACTGACAGGATAGCTCACTTTCACAATACGGACAAGAAAAAAAGGCATGACCATCAAATAAGTCGCATTCATCCGCATCAATTTCTATTTCATTACTGCAACTTGGACATAGCATAGCTTCCTCTCCCTAAGCCTATCGGGTTATAAAAAAACAGCGCCAAAGAACTATTTTTTAATTTACTCCTAAGTTTATTTTATGTCAAAAAATTTTGCCGCCTCCGCCATCTGGGTCACCGTTTCCGAAATATTTTTCAATCTTTCCGGGTTTATCATCCATTCCATTTTGGGACGCGTCCTGGGGCCGGCGGACTATGGCCGCTATGGCATCATTGTCACCCTGACCACCATGGTCATCATCCTCATTGGCAACGGCATCCCCACGGCTATGGCCAAATACCTAAGCGAAATCTATGAAAGCAATCCGCGCATGATTAGCTCTATCAAAAAGCAAGCTATCCGCATCCAGCTGATTCTTATTGGCGGCATTACTGTTGTATTTTTCCTTTGTTCTTCACTGATTGCCAAAGCTCTGGGCGATCCCACCCTCACCCCACTCTTTCAATTTTCTACCCTTATCATCCCCGCTTTTGCAGCCGCCTCTTTCTATTTCTCCTATTTCACCGGCCTGCATAAATTCAACGTGCAAGCCACGTTGAAAACTGTGCGCTCTATTTTGCGCATTGCTTTTGTCGTCGGCCTGGCCTTGTTTTTCGGCCTCAAGGGTTCTATTGCCGGTTATATCTTCGCTCCGGCGGCTATTTTTATCCTGGCTTTTTTCATCGACAAATTCAAGGTTTCTCCTGAACTGAAATTACGCATTGTAGAGACACATTGCAATGTGTCTCTACTGGAACCAGATTTTGATTGGAAAAAATTAGTCAACTACGGCTGGCAAATCATCGCCTTCTTTCTGGCCTATGAACTCTTGATCAGCATCGATTTGTATATGGTCAAGGGGATTTTGCACGACGATGCCCTGACCGGCATCTACAATGCTTCGCTGACAGTGGGACGCATCCCCTACTACATTTTCTATGCCATGACCGTTTTTCTTCTCCCAATGGTATCCAAAAAAAGCGCCGCCAATAACAATCTGAAAGACGCTAAGGAAATTATTAATCACGCTATGCGCATTATGCTTATTTTTCTCACTCCGATGATAGTTTTAATGTCCGTCTACGCCACTGAAATTTTGCAACTGCTCTATGGAAAACGTTATTTGCTCGGAGCCCAGCCGATGGCGGTCTTGGTTTTCGGCGTCGGCTTCCTGACGATTTTCTATGTTCTCAGTTTTGCTGCCAACGGCGCCGGGAAAACCATCACCACTATGTGGATTGCCCTTGGCGGCCTCGCTGTCAACACGGTTTTGAATTATTTTTTCATTCTGCGCTGGGGCATTCTCGGTTCCGCCATCGCCACCACCATCGCTTCTTTCATTGTAATGGTGATGATGCTCTATTACATAAAAAAACATTTTGACGCCAATATGAATCTACCGGAAGCCCTGAAAGTTTCCTTGGTGGGCACCCTCATCTATTTTCTCGCCACCTCTTTGCCTACGGGAAAATACCTTTTCATACCCATTGCCCTAGCCGTCTTCGCCGTCTACCTCGGCCTGCTCTACGTCCTCAAGGGCATCACTCAAGATGACATCCTCTATCTGCGCTCCGCTTTTAAAAAAGGCAAAAAAGTGTAATCTAATCCTAGATAAGATACAATAACCAAGAAACAAACATCAAGCAAAATTCAATGACCAAACACCAAAAAAGTTTGGAATTTAATTATTGTAATTTGGGATTTGTTTGATTATTGTATCTTGGTTATTGTTTCTTCTGATTTTGTGCCAAAATAAAGTTAGTGGTAGCACAAGATGCAAAAAAAACCCGCTCCATCCGGAACGGGTTTTTTATTCTGCCTACTTTATTTGATCTCCACCTGTGCACTTGGTGCGATGAAATAATTATGTAATTCACTCATGGATTGCAACATGGGCGCATCCGCTTTGAAGGTTCCTTTGGAAACTACGCGCGCATAATAATTTATGCTTATATTTTGACACCCATTATCCCTTGCAAAGTCCTTATTCAGGCTAAAAGTTATGCGATTGCCATCAATGCCCTCCGGATACCATATCATATTGCATTTATCCAAATCTTTCGCCTCTTCTTTTACATATAACATTGCATTCAATTTTGCAGTAGCCGGTTTCAGTCCGCTAGGCAAAACATCGGTTATTTGATAACCCCCTTCCGGCGCTCCCGCTAGAAATTGCGGAGAAAGACTGACTTTCACCACATCCCCTTCAGCAAATCTCAAACTCTCCGCGTCACCCAACTTATATATCCTGGTCAATTTTAGATTCGGATTGTTTTGCACCTCCGATTGCCTCAGAGGAACAGCCGCCAAGCTAATCACCTCGACATTGCCCTGGACATTCTCAAAACTCAACGAAGCTAATTCCGCTTGCGAAAGACTAATCTTTTGCTGGTTATTTTTTCCCAAAACAATATGCTCACTGCGTGCGTTAGTCTTGAAGGAAAATTCACCGGCCATATAGTTAGTCTGTTCAAGTTCTGCTTTGGCCATCAGAGTTTTTTCCAACACTATCAAATCTCTTTGCGGGGCATGTCCCTCCAAATAATTCCAAATTTTTTCCGCCATCTCCCGCTCATTGAGATAGCTCACCAGCATGCCCAAAGTAGCTGTTAACTTTTCTTTTTCCGTAGCTCCCTCATTCACATCAATCCACGCTTGATTATCCTGTAACTTGATAGAACCTCTTATTTGCTCTTCATAATAACTTCTTGCTCCCTCCACGTCGCCACTTTTGACTAGACCCAAGCCGATATAAATCTTGTCTTCCAACACAAGATTATCCTTGTTTTTCTTGACCAAATTAATTTTACTGAGAACTGTCTCATCCAATGCGGCCAATCCATACAAGGCTTTGGCAATGCGATGGATGTCTGCTTGAGAATTATACATCGAGTCATTGAAATAGGTTTTCAAATCACCTATATCAATGTTGCTTCTCGCGCCGTCCGCCACCTTAGCGGACAATGCCAAGTCCTCACTGCCATAGGTCAACAGTCGCAATCCCGCAGTAGCATCATCGGCGTTGTCATTATTGACAAATCTATCAATATCCAGATCCTCCGTAAATTCTTGTCCTAAATAATTTTTAGCCAAGATGGCCTTCGCCAGATACGAGGCCGCTACTTGATCCAAGCGCACGCCCGTTTCACCTGCGCTGGAAGAAAGGCTTGAGAAAAATTTAGCTTTCCCCTGATCAACAAACAGCAAATCTGTGTAGCCATTGCTATTGCCTTGGATGTTTTTTAGCTCCGGAGTTATTTTGTAGCTATGAGTCTCTTCTTTTTGAGAATAACCATCCAGCACGCTAATCTTGCGGATCAGGGCGTCACTTTTTTCTCCTTGCTTTGCTTCAATTTTTATTTCATATTCACCTCGGGGCAAAGCTCCTAATAACACATAACTAGTCCGCTCTTTGGTGCTATTTTTTTGATTAATCTTCAATCCCGTGCTGCTCACAACATAGTCTACTGGTTGATTCGGATCATAACTATCACCAAAGAAGCGCATTTTCAATTGCGGGGCATCACCTGTGAGATAGGTGGCATTGAGAGTTGCGTCCACAAAAAATGGAAGTGATGTGGCAATAACAGAATTGTTCTGTCCCGCGGTCATCTCCGAAGTATCGAAAGCTCGCGCTGTTATCCGCCAACCGGTGAGATTGTCTGGCATTTTGAAAGAAGTTGTCGCTAGTCCATTGGAATCCGTTTTTATAGTGACGTAATGCACCACATCCAGAAACACGGATCGACTGTCACCCCCTCCGCCCTTGCCGCCACCATTTTCCTTATTGGCATATTGCGTATAATCCGTAAGCCGGCTGGCAAAAATTTCCTCATATAGACTTGTCAGGATATTAGCATTCCAATCGATACTATTTTGGAAAAGTGCTTCATCCACTACTGCCACATTCACCTCGGCAGAAACAGGTTTGCCAGCTTTGTCCTTTACAACAATCTGCACTTGCGCTTCTTCTCCCGGCCGATAACTGGTTTTAACTGGTTTTATTTCCACATTCAATTGTTTGTCCGCTTCTTTCAACTTAGCTACGGCACTCGGGCTTTCTTGAAATCCATATTGCGTCAAAATAACTGCGGTATATGTAACCGAGGGAGAAAATTTAGTTTCAAAAGATTCTTCGAAATAACTTCCATTCACCACATCCACCTCATCTATCTCATTTTGATAGCGATAAATCAGCATTCGATTATCAATCGATTTATCATCCTCCTGAGTGTTCAGTGTTAGTTGGACTTTGTCCCCAAAAGAAAATTCTTGATTTCCATTAGCACTTGCCCGACTACCGCTCAGCTCCAACTCCATTGGATCACCGCTACTCATCCCGAAATAAATGTAGCCTGAGCTGCTGGCTTTTTTCCCTTGCGCATCAGCAGCTGTGAAATCAACGCGATAAGCAACATCTTGATTGACCTCGAAATCCTTGGTCATATTCCAATTCCCTGTTGCATCCGTCTTGCCGGCAATTTCATCCACCCCTTCCTCTTTTTGTTCATAAGCATAGGTCTTTTTTTGTGTTTTGGTTATATAATCATAATATTCACCCGTCTCCTTTTTTTCATAAGTTATTTTTACAATTTTTGCTTTCATATCATAGCCACCGACCACCTCTCCCAAATAGGCATCATTTTCCTGGTTATAATAAGACCCGCCATTTGGTTGGTAATTATCCGGCAAACTAATTTTCCGCAAGTTAGCTCCTAGGGAATATTTTCCATCCGCGATTTTTTTAACTGCTGAAGACACGGCTAGCCGCGGACCAAAAACTTGAAACTCCGCTTCCCCCCAGATATCACCTTCCTCAGCTAAGACGGGAGAAAAACTAATCTTGTCCATAAGCGGATATTGCCTATCTTTGTCATATTGCGGAACGTATCTAAGCTCAGCCTCGCCAAAACTATCCAATTTGATTCTCTTCTCATCCACTCCATATGATTGATATTTAAGTTCTTGATTGGAAACCGGCGTGCCATCATAGAAGTCAGCCTTGATCTTGAAAGCCACTTCTTCTCCTGCAAAAACAGCCTTCTTGGATGATTCTACCGTTATCTGATAAGCCGGTTTGTCATAGGTTTCCACAGAAATATACGCCGTCTCTAACACCTCTTTTTTCTCGGCGTCGCGTAGCGCCAAGCAATACCAACCAACATCTATTCCCGTATAAGCTAATTTACCACTGACTGTATCGAAATCAGAAATACTTGCTTCCGCAGAGACCAGCGGCAATGCATCTTGTTCATCCGGATCTTTGAAATTATTAGGACAGCTGGAATATAATCCCACTGACAATTTTTTTCCTCGGATATCCGTTTTCCGGCCTTTTAATATCCCCCAATAATTAATACTATCAGTGGTGCGATATTTATTTTTGTCTACCGATAAATATTTCCAATATGCGCTATCATCATTGAGCTCATAACCTTCTTCGTTCGCAAAAATCACCACCGGTTTCAAACCAGGCGCATCGATTTTGAAAAATTGCGGATTTTTTCGCCCTGCTTTTTTCACATCACTCGGTGTAGAGAACTTCAAAATTCCCTCCTTATCAGTCTCTCCGATATTCACTTCTTTTTCGTTTATATATGACACTCGAGCTTTCTCAATGACTTTCTTATTAGCAAAGTCATACACCCAAAACAAGCTATTGTCTTGCAATAGGGAATAGTAATGAGCCACGTTCGTACTGACGATCCATCCCGCATGGCGAGCCGCGCCTCTTTTTATTTCATAGAAATAATAACCTTCTTCCAAATTTTGCGGAATCTCAAAAAAGTTTTCATCCACCAATTCAGCTTTGGCAGAAAATACTATCTTCTCTTTCTTGGGAATATATTCGTCAATATTTTTTACTGCACTGTAGTCACTCCAGCTCAATTCAGTGTTTCGACTAGCGGCATAGGACGCCATAAAATCATCCGCGCCACCCAAAGAATATAGCCGCGCTTCAAACTCGCCGCCTTCTTCCCCCCTAACGCCGAGCATGGGATGCATACTGGTGTTTACCGTAGTCAGCGTATCAATCATTTCAAACTCATTTTTATCCTCATCATCCGCTTTGTTATTAGTTTCAAAGGAGAAGATATAATCCGCCTGCGAAATTTCCCCATCTCCCAAGCAAATCATGCCTTTTTTAATCGTCACCGTGTACACCTTTTTCTCCGCTAGATTTTTAGGGTGAAAATACAACGTGTCATACTTCTTTTCTAACGTGCCCTCCACATTAGGAGAAATAGAAAAATACTCCTTTGCGTTATCCGGCAGCGGTCGATTGAACTTGATTTCAATACCTGTCGCCAGTGGCACGCTCGTATCTTTATTTTTAGGAGTGGATTCTACTGCTCCAAAAGGCGCCTTGATCTGATATGCCCATTGATAATCCCGATCCGCTATTTGCTCATTTTTAATGGCAATTTTATAAATCTTGTCCTTTTCCAATTCTCCCTTAGGCCTTATTTCATATTGAAAAGGCAGCGCCACTTGCGTTTCGTCCACCGCCGCATAGGCCGAAGAAAAAATGGAAACTGTTTTTTGAATTTTTTCCACCGTGAAATCGGTTTCCGGAGTGATCGTCACCACTTTCTTGATGGTTGCTTCTGACAGATCTTTAGAAGCGCTCAGCATAAATTTGGAACTAGGGTCCACGCCGATCGCATCCTCCATCGTGGGAGCCAGCGCAAATTGCACATTTTGCTTAGCCAAAAAAAGTCCCCCGTTTTTTTGATATTGCCCATAACCCAGAAACACCGCCACCAGTAACACTGCCAGCGCCGGAGCTGCCAGAGCCCAGCGGGAAGAAAAAAGTTGCCCAAAATTCCAACGGCTCTTTTTTTCTTCCGTTTTTTCAGCTTGCAAAACACTGACTTTTTCCATCAGCTCAGCACGAAGCTGCAATTTGAAAGCTTCATCAAATTGAGTGTTGGGCTTGGATTCAATTATCTTTGTTAGTGCTTTTCTCAAATGCGTATCATATTGAATTAAATCTCCGTCTAGGGCATAGAGATCTCGCAAAATCTCCTCCATCATTGGCTCCATAAAATTTTTTATCCTAAGTAAATTAAATATCCCGCTTTTTTTATCTTCCAAAAAACATAATTAAAAATGCCAGCAGCACTTCTTTTCGCATCGTCCCGACCGCTCGCGAAAAAATCATTTTGCAATTGTCTTCACTCTTGCCGATAATCTCTGCGATTTCTTTGTAGCTCAAATCGTTCCAAATGCGTAAAATGATGATTTCCCGTTGCTCCGGCTTCAAATCTGCAAGGTACTTTTGCACTTGGGAAAATTGATCCCTGTTTTCCACGTCCCTAGCCACGTCCTCACTGCTCGCGATATCCCACGCATCCACAATATCCACATTAGATTTTTGCGTGCGATAGTGATCGATGACCGTGTTGGTGGCGATTCGATATAACCACGAGGAAAATGATCCTTTTTGAGCGTCATAGTTAGCGATATGTTCTAAACATTTCATAAAAACCCGGCTACACAAATCCTCGGCTGTTTCCTTGTGATGCGTTTTAAAATAGATGAAATCGTATATTTTACGCACATATTTGTCATAGATTGCGCCGAAAACCTCTGTTTGGCCGCTGTGATAATCGACTATCCAACCCAGATCTTCCGCCGAAGAACGCGCTCTTTTTTCCTCCATACTATTTTCATTTTCTCTATTATTGGTTATTATCTCTTGCATATCTTATAACGACTCAAAACCTAAAAGGTAACACGCGGCACGCTTCTAGTCTTTGTTATTTATTTGAAATTATTTACCTCTTTATTATACCACCTTTTGATAGACCCGTTGCATAATAAATTACGGTAGTGAGCTATTGTGCAACAAGCCTATCATAATTATAACGAACCGGGAGGCAAAAGGTAACAAAAACATAATCTTTTTTAGGATTATGTTTTTTGAGCTGCTACCAAATCAACTTAGACTGCTTCATGTCATGCGGGAACTAAATTCATCCGAAATCTAGCTCCTCTTATATCCCTAACCATGCAGAATTTTTGGCAATTTACTTTGTGAATTTAAATGTTGAAAATAATGTTTCAAAATCCGCCTTGTTTGTGATATCTGAGTCATCTCCATAAATAGTCAAAATATTATTCCCAACTATTAAAATTACACCAGCATTCCCATAATCGCCATAATTACTTATGGAATATCTTTTTGCCGGCACACCATCAATAATAATGTCGTTAACTATCTTATTTTTACTCGCGACTTCTTTTGCAATAATTTTTTCAAGAGTAAGTTTATCTGAATTATTTTCAATTTTGACTTCATATATCCAATGACCACCATCTTCGTCTGATATAATCACTCGATTTTCGTTTGAATATCCTGAAGTTATTGTGAGTTCCTTTGGATACTGAAATCCAAATCCGTATTTCTGGCTGCTATAAACTTTTGAAGTGTCGACTGAAGTTGTTTGTTGCGTTGGTTGCTGTGCCGCAGGTGTTGGAGTTGGTTGTTGCACAACTTTCGGAACAGGCGCAACTGGCTGACTAGCATTGTTGATTGTTGCAAAATATATGGTTGTGCCCAGCAAGATAACGACAGCAACTCCTAAAATTGCAACGAGGTTTCTTTGACTCATAGTTACTTTAAATTAATTTATTAAACTTATTTTAATTAAATACTAAATTTTTTCCGACTAAAACAATTGAAAGTTTTGTTTTATTTTTTGTGAAAAAACAAAATCTTCTAAAACCTTTTGCCCATACTCAGATCTATCCTGTGATGGCACTAAATAAAATACAAAATTGTCTTTTTTACCAAGCATATATTCTTTATTATAACAAATATCAATTGGTAATAACCCAGCGCAATCAGGTGTTTTATCCCAAATATCAGCTTTTTGCACTGCGATAATAAATGATGCCTCATAATACTCTGGTGCAAATTCTTTTGCAGTTGTTTTGATGTTAATCACCCATTCTTTAATACTACGAGCTACCGATGCATCCTTCGCGTTTTCTGCATCTTTATCTATTATCTCTTCAATCCTATATTCCTTGTATGCTTCAGGAAGTGCTATTTTAAACTTATACTCGTTATTTGTGTAAACAATCTTATTTTCAGCAGGATTGCTAGCTACTGGCTGTTGCGCTGGTTGAGTTGCGACTGGCTGTGTCGGCGTTTGTGCCACCGGAGCTGGCGTTGTTGGTCGTGTTTGACTCACTGGTTGTTGGCCACACCCAGCCAAAAAGACTACGCCAAGCAAAACTGAACTCATTGCTAATACTTTTTTCATAATTACTTTAAATTAATTTATTAAACT